>NZ_CP024621.1:965019-1286692 GCF_009846525.1 Halomonas meridiana
TTTGTTCCTATGTCCTCGATTTCTAGCCCCAACCTATTACCCCGTCATCTTGCCATTCTGCTGATGATGACGGTGGCGACGATGTTCGCTGCGAACCACGTCTCAGCTCGGTTGGCGTTTGATAACGGCACGGGGCTGCTTTTAGCGGTGTTGATGCGCTCAGGCGTGGCTTGCTTGATTCTGCTTTCCTTGGTCATCCTTCAGAAAAAGCGCCTTTGGCTGCCTCCGGGAGCGTGGCGCTGGCAGCTCGCGGTGGGACTTCTTATTACCCTGCAAAGTGTCAGCTTATATTCCGCTGTGGCGCGCTTGCCGGTGGTGATTGCGCTGCTGCTAGTGAATACCTTTCCTATTCAACTGGCGCTCATTAGCTGGGCGCTGGGCGGGCCTCGGCCATCGCTTCGTAGCTGCCTGATTATGGGCACTATTCTGATTGGCCTGTTGGTGGTGCTGGATATCCCCAGTTGGGTGGCCAACGCCGATGCAATGGGGCCGGAGTGGCTGGCAGGCATTGGCTTTGGGTTATTTGCCGCGTTCGCGTTTGCCTGTGCGCTGTGGGTGACCGAGCATCGTTTGGCCGGGGTAGGCAGTACGCTGCGCAGCCTGCTCACCATGCAAACCGTGTTTATCGCCATGATCATTGGTGGGTTTTTAGGGGCCGTGCCGGGCGGCATGAGCTTGCCGGACAATAGCACCGGCTGGGTAGGGCTAACGCTGCTGGCGCTGCTCTATGGCAGCGGGTTCTCGATTCTGTTTATTTTCGTGCCTCGGTTGGATATGGCCCGCAACGCGCCGGTGATGAATTTCGAGCCGGTGGCGTCGCTGCTGATCGCCTATCTGGTGCTTGGGCAAATGCTCAGCCCTAGCCAGCTCGTGGGCGGCGCGGTGGTGGTCGGGGGCATCGTCGTACTGAGCCTGTCGAAAGGGCGCTAGAAAACGTCATGAACAGCGCAAGAAAAAAGGAAACTCGATGCAAGCGTGAGCGGGTGAATTGCGTTCTTCAGGGGGCTGGGCCACACTTCGAAGTGTAAGGAAACACTGTTTTTTAACTGAGGTGATCCCCATGAAGATGACCGTACTATCACTGACCTCTGCAGCGCTTTTGGCGGGTGCAGGTGCGTTCGCGGCATCCGCCCAAGCCCAAGAGTCCTTTCAATACCCACAAGGATACGTGGGTGGCGATGCCATGTTTTGGAGCTTGAACCCTGAGAGCGGCGACTCCCGCGATGACGTCGGCCTGCGCCTGCGCGGCGGTGCTCAGTTCAATGATTACTTCGCCCTGGAAGGCCACCTGGGCACCGGCGGCTCGGATCGCGGTGCCGATCTAGACCACCTAGCGGGTGCGTATGCCAAAGGCATCATCCCCGTGGCGCCCAACTTCCGTCTCTATGGCCTTGCGGGTTTCTCTGAAGTCGAGATCAGCAACAATCGCGAAAGCGGCCTCTCTTACGGTGCGGGTGCCGAAATGGACATTGCGCAGAACGTCTCCGTTGGGGCCGATTACATGCGCTACCTGGACGAATCCGCCTACGATTTTGATGCGGCCAGCATAGGCCTTCGCTACCGCTTCTGATGTTCTAGCGCGCTAAGCGCTGCTTCAAGGGAATACGACCCCGCTGACTGAGCAAAGACTCGGCAGCGGGGGTTTTTTGCAACAACGATTAATTTTAGTTAATGTATCTCCGCTGTTTACGACGCTAAAAGTATTAAAACCAAGGGAATAACATGAAAACATCAGCCAAAGCGCTTGCGATTGCCTCTACTCTGTTCGTGAGCGCCACCGCCCATGCGCAGTCCTTCGATGCGGGCTACCCCAAGGGGTACGTAGGCGCAGACGCAATGGCATGGACGTTAGATTTTGAGGGTATAGACGAGAGCTATGATTCAGTGGGCCTGCGTTTGGTGGCAGGCATGAAGCTGGATGAGTACTTGGCCGTTGAGTTTCACGGGGCCACTGGCGGCTCAGACGACATTTATGGGCTAGACGTTGAACTGGACTACTTAGTGGGCGGTTTTTTGAAAGGTATCGTTCCGCTTAGCGACAACGCCCGCCTGTTTGGTCTTCTAGGCTATTCGGAAGTCAAACTAACCGCCAGTGGTTTTGGCCTGAACGAGAGCGGCCGCGATGACGACGTTTCCTTCGGTGCAGGCGCAGAAGTCGATGTCACCGACACCCTGGCGATTAGCGCAGATGTCACTCGTTACCTGAGCCAAGCAGACTATGATCTAGACGCTTACAGCATTGGCCTACGCTACCGCTTCTAAGCGAGCAGCGACCACAACGGGTTACGTCATACCCCGCTGACTGAGCCAAGACTCGGCAGCGGGTTTTTTAAATCCATATTGTTAGCGTGCTAATAATTTTGTTAGACTAAAGTATTCCATCTAACGCGACCCAAGGGCCATGACCGTTTGGGAACAGTGAACGAGAAACGCTAATGACCCCTGATCAACGATTTACCCGCTGGGTGAAAATAGCCCTGGCGGCGTTTGTGGTGCTGTTTGTCTATTTCTTGCTCGCCGATAGCTTTATGCCCATGACCCCGGAGGCGCGGGCGATGCGGCCCGTGACGCGGATTGCACCGGAGCTTAGCGCGCCGGTGAAAGACGTGGTGGTGCGTGACCACCAGCGGGTAGAAGCGGGTGATGTGCTGTTTCGCCTGGACCCGGCACCGTTCGAGCTTGCTCGGCAGCAGGCGGAGTTGAATCGCGAGCAAGCTGAGCAGGAGAACGCTCGGCTAACCGCCGAACTGGCGGCGGCGCGGGCCTCGCTGGCATCAGCTCAGGCCACGTTTGATGAGCGCCGCGGTGAGCGCCGCCGCGCCGAGGCGCTTTTGGGCCGGCAGGGTATCTCCCGCCAGCAGTATGAACAGCAAGTGGCCGCTGAACATACGGCCCAAGCTGCCGTGGCATCCGCTCGTGCGCAAATCGATAGCTTGGAAGTACAGCTAGGCGAAGAGGGCGATGCCAACCTACGGCTGCGCCAGGCTAACAATGCACTAGCGCAAGCCGAGCTGGACGTGGCTCGTACCACGGTCAGAGCGCGGGAAGCGGGGGAAGTGACGAACCTTCAGCTCCAGCCGGGGGATTACGTGCAGGCAGGCCAGCCTGCCGTGGCGCTGGTGGCCAGCAATGTCGACGTGGTGGCTGATTTTCGCGAAAAAAGCCTGCGCCACGTGGCTCCTGGTGATGAGGCAAAGATCGTATTTGATGCGCTGCCGGGGCGTATTTTTGCAGGCCACGTGAGCGCGTTCGATGCTGGCGTGCGAGAAGGGCAGCAGGCCGCCGACGGGCAGTTGGTGGACATTCCTACCTCTGACCGCTGGGTGCGCGACGCCCAGCGGGTGCGAATTCACGTCGTGCTGGATGAACCGCTGGAAGAACTCCCGCCCAGCGGTGCGCGGGCCACGGTGCAATTAGTGCCCGGCGAGCACGCCTTGGCAAAGCCGTTTGCTTGGCTGCAGGCGCATCTCATTAGCTGGCTGCACTATGTTTATTAGACGGTTGGCGAGATCGTTGGCTACTTCAAAGCCACACGCGGCGACCCCCGCCACTCGTTCGGCACCGGTTCCCTCGGCGCTTAGCCAGAACGGACTTCGCCAGTGTCTACGAGTCGCGGGTGGCGGCACGTTGGGGTTTATCATCAGCCAACTGATGGGGTGGAATTATGGCGTCTTCTTTACCGTCTTCCCTATGTTTTTGTTGGGCTTGGTGCCGGTGTTAAATGGCTCGATCATTCGCCAGTTTCTTTCCAACGTGAGCCTCAACGTGCTGGAAGTCAGCTTGGTCGTTGGGCTGTTAAAACATATGCCCGTGGTGATGACACTGGTGGTGCTGGGCCTGTTTCTGCTGCGCTTTAACCTAATGGCCAAAGGCCCGCTGTTTCTGTTCGGTGCCAACGGGGTGCTGACGCTCAGTATTCTGCTGCACTTTGCCAGCTATCCGGGGGTGGATTTAAGTGATCTGCTGGCCAGTAATCTCATGGCCAGCGTGCTGGCGGTGTTTATCGCCATGCTGATGTACACCCTGTTTCCCGATGTAGAGCCACGCCAGCCGCCGCCCAGAGGCAGTAAAACGGCGGCACAAATCCGCCATGAAACGCTGATTGGCGGCATCACCGCCACGCTCTCGTTTGTGGTGTTTCAGGTATTTGACCTACGCGGTTCGCTCTCGGCGCAAATGGCCACCATCTTGATTCTGTTCACGCTGGGCTATTTCGGCGCTCAGGCATCGGCAGCCAAGCGTGCGGTCGGTACGCTGCTAGGCTGTAATCTCGCGCTGGTCATGCAGTTGGCACTCTACACCCAGAGCCACCATTTTTTGTTGGTGATTCTGCTCTATTGGCTGGGACTAATGCTGTTTGCCAGGGAGCATATGTTGGAGGGTGGCGGCTCAGGCATTGGGTTTGGTGGGCTGACCACCATGGGGATTCTGTTTGGTCAGTCGTTAGGGCCGCAGCAAGACTTGGTCTACAGCGCGCTGTACCGTTTCTCTTCCATGAGCGTGGCGCTGATCGGCACGCTGTCGGTGATGATTTGCCTGCACTACCTGCTCAACCGCTGGGAACCCACGCGCTTGCCCGAAAAGTAGTTGAGGCAACTTTTTAACAAAGAGCTACGCTGAAAAAGAGTCGACGCTGATGTCGTAAGACGCACAGCGAGCGGCCATTTCCCTACTAACGGATTAGAGGTGTTCGTCATGGCAAGTGGCAAAGAAGATAAAGCGAAAGGTGCGGCCAACAAAGCCGCCGGTAAAGTAAAAGAAGCAGCAGGCAAGGCCACCGGTAGCAGCAAAACCGAAGCCAAAGGTAAAGCCCAACAGGCCAAAGGCGAACTGCAAAAAGGCAAGGGCGATGCCAAAGAGGGCGCCAAGAAGAAAAAGTAATTCTTGTTGCGCAGAACGAACAACCGGAGCCAATGGCTCCGGTTGTTGTGTTTAAAGGCTACACCTCCTGGTAAAGCTCGCTGCCTTCCCGGCGGAACTTCTCCGCCTGCTCCTGCATTCCGCGTTTCACCGCTTCGGCATCGCCTTCAGCGGCGTTTTCCGGCGTACGGTCGCGGTAGGTATCGCGCACTTCCTGGCTGATCTTCATGGAGCAGAACTTTGGCCCGCACATGGAGCAGAAGTGCGCCACCTTGGCGGAATCCTTCGGCAGGGTTTCATCGTGGTACTCCCGCGCGGTGTCTGGGTCTAGGCCCAGGTTGAACTGGTCTTCCCAGCGGAACTCGAAGCGCGCTTTAGAGAGCGCGTTATCACGGCGCTGCGCCGCTGGGTGGCCCTTGGCCAAATCCGCTGCGTGGGCGGCAATCTTGTAGGTGATGATGCCGGTTTTCACGTCGTCTTTATTGGGCAGGCCCAGGTGCTCTTTCGGCGTCACGTAGCAGAGCATGGCGCAGCCAAACCAACCAATCATCGCTGCCCCAATGCCGGAGGTAATGTGGTCGTAGCCGGGGGCGATATCCGTCACCAGCGGCCCCAAGGTGTAGAAGGGCGCTTCGTCGCAGTACTCCAGCTGCTTATCCATGTTCTCCTTCACCAAGTGCATGGGCACATGGCCGGGGCCCTCGATCATCACCTGCACATCGTGCTTCCAGGCGATCTTCGTCAGTTCACCCAGGGTTTCGAGTTCTGCGAACTGCGCTTCATCGTTGGCATCGGCAATGGAGCCGGGGCGCAGGCCGTCGCCCAGCGAGAACGCCACATCGTACTGCTTGCAGATCTCGCAGATCTCCTCGAAGTGGGTGTACAGGAAGCTCTCCTGGTGGTGATACAAACACCACTTCGCCATGATGGAACCGCCACGGCTGACAATACCGGTGACGCGGTTGGCGGTGAGCGGCACGTAGCGCAGCAGCACCCCTGCGTGAATGGTGAAGTAATCCACCCCCTGTTCCGCCTGCTCGATCAGCGTATCGCGGAAGATCTCCCAGGTGAGGTTTTCGGCAATGCCGTTGACCTTCTCCAGCGCCTGATAAATGGGCACCGTACCAATCGGCACCGGCGAGTTGCGGATGATCCACTCGCGGGTTTCATGGATGTTCTGGCCGGTGGAGAGATCCATGATGGTATCCGCGCCCCAGCGGATGCCCCAGGTCATCTTGTCCACTTCCTCTTCAATGGAAGAGGTGACCGCCGAGTTGCCCAGGTTGCCATTGATCTTCACCAGGAAGTTACGACCGATGATCATCGGCTCGCTTTCCGGGTGGTTGATGTTGTTGGGAATAATCGCCCGCCCACGGGCCACCTCATCGCGCACGAACTCTGGGGTGATCTCTTTGGGCAGGCTGGCCCCAAAGCTCTGGCCCGCATGCTGATGGCCCAGAATGCGCTCCACCTCTGCCGTACCCAACGCTTGGCGGCGCTGGTTTTCCCGCAGGGCGATAAACTCCATTTCCGGCGTGATGATGCCCTGGCGGGCGTAGTGCAGCTGGGTCACGTTCTTGCCTGCTTTTGCCCGGCGGGGTGTGCGGGTTAAATCAAAGCGCAGCTGGGCCAGCGTAGGGTCGTTGGCGCGGCGCTGGCCATACTGGCTGGTGGGGCCATCGAGAAACTCAGTGTCGTTGCGCTCTTCAATCCAGGCCCGGCGCAGCTCCGGCAGGCCTTGGCGCAAATCGATGTTGGCGCTGGGGTCGGTGTAGGGGCCGGAGGTGTCGTACACCAGCAATGGTGGGTTCTGTTCATCCACGCCGCTGGTTTTGGTAGGCGAGAGGGTGATTTCCCGAAACGGCACGCGAATATCCGGCCGCGAGCCTTCCACGTACACCTTGCGCGAGCCGGGAAGCGGGGCCACGGCGGCGGCATCTACCTGGGCGGTTTCGGCTAAAAAGTGCGCGGTTTTACTTTTGACGGTCTTGGTCATGACGGTGTCCTTGTTGTTGGTCATTATTCAGAAAGGTCTAAACCCATCTGCCAGAAGTCGATTTCCAGGCGGGTGGCATCGCGGAAGATCTTGCTTAGCTCAGCAAAACGGGCGGGGGTAACATCCGCCAAGCGGGCATCGAGCCACGCAAGCTCCGCTTGCATAGCGGCTTGGAACTCCTCGCCTTCGTACATGGCGATCCAGGCGTCAAACGGGTTTTGCGCGCCGCGCAGCGTGGAAGGTTGCTCGTTCAGCCAGTTGGCGATTTCACCGTAGCCCACCAGGCACGGGGCCAGCGCCACGTGCAAATCGAGCAGGTCGCCCCGGTTGCCGGTATCCAACACATAGCGGGTATAGGCCAGCGTTGCGCGGGCCTCAGGGAGTTCGGCAAGCTCCTGCTCGCTAATGCCCCATTCCTGGCAAAAGCCCACGTGCAGGCCCAGCTCCACATCCACAATGGCTTTCAAGCCTTCATGGGCTTGGCGAAGATCGGCGAGGGTGGGGCTTTTATAGGCAGCCAGCGCGTAGGCGCGGGCGAAGTGAATCAAAAACAGGTAATCCTGCTTCAGGTAGTGACGAAACGACGCTTCGGGCAGCGTGGCAGTGCCCAACTGGCGCACGAAGTCGTGCTCGATATAAGCCCGCCAATCGTCTTGGCAAGCGGTGGTGAGATCGGTAAAGCGGTAGCCCATGGTGCCTCCGGTGGTAATGATCCGGAGGGCAGGCGAAAAAGATCGAGGGAGTGGCACGGAAGGGTGGCGTAAAGGTGCGCCGCGGCCATCGCTTGATCCCTACGCCGGTACCCGCGCCGCCATTCATAAAGCAGCGCATTAGCCGGATCAGGTTCAGCGGGACCAGCGCTCGGTAGCTAAAAGCTCACCCTGCGCCATCTCAGCCGGATATCACCGGCACCCCGTCAAGCTGTTCGTGGGTGGAGTGTAGGAGGCGGGTGGGGGAGATGCAAGGGGGGGATGGTTCGACTTAGGCTTTGCTCGGATATGAGGGAGGGGGTAGAGTTAAGTGAGGATTTTCCATAATCTCAATGAGCGGGGCAGGCTTATTAAGTTTGTATAGCCTGCCCTATTAAAACCTGTATATATCTTTGGTTTGATTAGGAGAGCTATATGCCAATCGTAACCGTCCAGCAATCCCCTGGTAGAACAAAAGAGCAACGTGAGCTCTTGGTAAAGCGGATAACCGAAGCCTTTTCAGAAGCATATGGAACAAGCCCTGAGGCAGTCACAATATTTCTACAAGATTTTGACGACGAGCATTGGGCCAAAGGTGGGAAGCTACATTCTGAGCGATCTTGACTTCTTCCATTCGAGAAAAGTCGATTTCTTTAATACGTTGCTGATATGACTCTGAGGCTCGTAACCCCGAACCTAACATAAGTTTTGCAATTAGAAGCATGGAACCGAACAGATGCTCAAACACACCCATGACCTCTTCGTGGGAAAGCACGACAGGTAAGCGCTGAGGGCGCTTAACTCGGCTAAATTGACCAATCTCGCCAAGCGGCTGGTCCAGCACATGGCGATAAAGGAAGACGATGGCATTGAGTGCTTGATTCTGTGTAGCCGCTGCCACGTGCCTTTCGATTGCCAGATACTCCAAAAATTGCCGTACTTCATGACCTGTTAGGGTGGCAGGGTGACGTAAATTATTAAACCGAATGTAAAATCGAATCCAGTAACAATAGGTTTTATCGGTGC
This sequence comes from Halomonas meridiana, assembly GCF_009846525.1. Classification (NCBI taxonomy): domain Bacteria; kingdom Pseudomonadati; phylum Pseudomonadota; class Gammaproteobacteria; order Oceanospirillales; family Halomonadaceae; genus Vreelandella; species Vreelandella aquamarina. The sequence goes on from NZ_CP024621.1 coordinate 973,591, forward strand.
GTAAGCTATAGCGCTTGACCCTCATGGTTGCCTTGACGCGTTCCATCAGTTTCATGGGAGAATGCCTCAATAATGCTGTTCATAAAAGCAGTGTTATTGAGGCGAGCAAAACGCGCAAGCCCGCGAATTTTGGCTACATCGCCAAAATTCTCTTTGCACGCTGTAGAATCAATGAGGTAGATTCAATTTGGTGGCTATGAAACCTCAGTCATTGTGATGTCACGTTCATTGAGGTTTCATGGCAGGGCGTATAATCACTGTTAGGGTTTAAAACAATTGGGTCAATAAGGAGTTTTCGTGTCCAGTTTTTCGATTATAGAGTTAATGACTCTAATGATGTCCGCGATGTCTGCTGTTGCTGTGCTCTATCTCGCAATGCAGGTCTCAATCATCAAAAGAATTTATATGCGTGAAACACATGCTAACCGTATGGAGAGAACGCTTGAAGCTATGGAGCTCCCGAGTGAAGTTACAAAGACGATGAGCCAGGTTCTTCACCAGCATTACAGAGGTGATATGCATGCGATATTTGAAGACCCAGAGCTGAGAGCATCTTTGTATTCCACTCTAAATACGCTAGAAAATCTATCCTTTGGGATTTTGTCGGGAATATATGACGAAGATGTGGCGTTTGCGCAAATGGGAGGCGCGCTGCCTAGGTTTTACGATATTATTCAGAGATTTGTCTATGAATCAAGAGAAGAGTTCTTGTCATCTAGTCAGTACATTAAGTTAGAACAATTAGCTCGTATGTGGGCGCATAGGGAGAAAGGCTATTACAAAAGGAGTGCATTATGAGCAAAGAAACTCCTTTTGAGGTTATTTCAGATTATTGTAATAGCGAGGACAAGAATACGGTTGTAAGAGACTTAGCTTATAGTATTTATAGGCAGCAATTTGAAGACCTTTCTAAAGATGCAAATGGTGACCAAACCAGCATCGATGCAATTCAAAAAACACTGTTGTCGCAAGGAAATCTGGTTGCGCATGTTAGAACTGCTGAAGATATGCTGTCCAGACAATTTCAAAGTGAGTTAAAGCCAATACAGTCTAAGGCGACAAAAGACTCTTTTTGGTTTTCCGTAGGTAGTGGCGTAGTGAGTAATATTCTATATTCTCTGCTCCTAATTATTGTGTTTGTAATTGCAAAAGACCAGCTGTCATCGTGGCTCTCAACCTTAATCGAAACGAAACCCTAACAAATGCAGGCACGGCGACGCCTTTTCCATTGCGGCTTCGCCTTCATTTCAAAGCCGCGCATGCTGCAGGCGTTAGACAAGGAAAGAGATGAAGTACGTAATCTTCTATTCATGGCAATCAGATTTGCCCAACAATACTAATCGCGGTTTTATTGAGTCCGTTATTGAAAAGTCTATCAAGAACAGCAATGGAGCTGATCTTTATGATTTAGAACCAACCATTGATAGGGATACCAAAGATGTGCCTGGTTCGCCAAACATAACTCAAACATTAATTGATAAAATTAAGGCCAGCGATGCTTTTGTTGCAGATATTTCCATAGTTACCGGCATATTGAACGAAGATGAACGGCCATCACCCAATCCAAACGTACTATTGGAACTCGGGTATGCGATAGCTCTATTAGGATGGGATAAAATAATCCTGTTCTGTAATGAACACTATGGAACAGACGAGGACTTGCCCTTTGATATACGCCAGCATAGAAGGATCGGCTATCGCTTGGAACAAGATGAAAAAAATCCGATGCGCGCAACAATCTAGCAAAGCATTTCGGGTCTCGATTGTCAGAACTGTTAAAAAAAGGGAAGGCTCGTTCTAGAATTAAGTCCCCGGTATTAGAAGTCTTGTGGAACTATCTAAGTGTCGAAAATTCTGCTGATATTGAATCTGGCGTAGATTCCTGTGAAATAACGCTAAAGAGAGCAACAGACAACACAGAGGTGGTGGAAAGAATCAAGCAAGAAATCACCTTAGTTAATGAAGCAGATGGGAGCATAGATCCAAAGTGGGATGATAAGAAAGAAAGTTTCAGAAAACGAGCTGAAGGATTTATCGAGGAACTTTCCGATGAGCAGAAAGGAAACGACTTCTTGGTCAATCGTAATGTCAATAATGTTTGCCCAGTCACCCTTACAGTTGATAACGACGGAACTGCATCCGCATCAGATATCAGAGTAGAGATGGAACTACCTGAATGGATATTGGGTGTTGAGAACCTTCCAAAAGAACGTGATGTACCAACTAGGCCGAATATGCCAATTCCAACCGCTCCGAAAGCTACTGATGCAATAAGAGGCGCATCAATATTCGGAGGTATATCAAGGATGAACCTTGATCTAGATCATGCGGCGTTGCTCCGAGCAAACGTGAATCGCATCTCTGCTTGCTATCTAAAAAATGAGCATACAGTATATTTCTGGGCCGATCGACTGCTGCATAAGCATGTAATAACTAATCGGAATGACAGGTTCTATCTTCTTGCTTTATCAAACGCACCAGTTGGTACGCATAAGATTACGGGTAAAGTGTTTTGCACTGAGCAAGATGACTGGCATGATTTTGAGCTATCTATCAATGTTGTCTAACAAGGCCGTAAACGCGGACGTATTTTTCGTTCGATTTGCTCACTACAAATTCGCCGGTTACGGCTGGCGTTAGCCATCTTTAAAAATAATATCATCAAGGATATTTTATGAAATATCACGTAAATGCCTGGGGCGGTGATACTGAAGCTTTCAAAAAAGGTTTTGTCAAAGCTTTAGAGCTCACATTTCAAAGCGAGCACAAGTCTTTGCTTATCAGAATTGGTTTATTAGACAATGCACGAGGCATCATGATGGATGTTTTGGGCGAAAAATTCACAAAGAAACTCATTAAAGAAAAAGCAATCGACTTCACTTTAGAGGGACGCCGCATCTCTATCAATTTAGAGGGCGACAGAACCAGGCGTACTGCTTTTAGAAGTGGAGTTATTTTTTGTCCATGGGCAGCACCTGACACATTATTGGATGTAATTCAGGACTATCGACAGATTGATATGGTCTATGTGCCTTGGATGGAAAAAGAAAGGGATGACTATATTATCTCTAATCCTGATTCAGTCGAAATCTAGAAATCATATTGCTAACAAAACCATCCAGCGGACGCGCCAAAGGCGCGCGCCGCTGATGGTTGGCGTTATGCATCCGGAAAAATTATTCAATAACTCTGGGGGTTAAGCTTGTCTAACAAAAAAAGCGTGCAGAACGATTACGATAAGCTATGTTCCCGTGAGGAAGTTATAAAGTGCCCACATATGATGGTGTTACTCGGTTACTTGCATCAGAAACACGAGCTTCCTAGGTATGGGTGGCGAAACAATGGACTCCGCTACCACTATACAGATGCTCAAGGTTTGCTTGGTATAATTCAGAATGGTCGTTTGTGGGCTACCGACATTCGTTTCCTTAATGATCCATCAGAAGGATCATTTCTACCCGAACGACTAATTAGCCTCATGGAATCGAAACCTGGCGGAATAAATAATACTGAACGCGAAGTAATTAAAGGATTAAAAGATGCACTTCGAAATCCGAATTCAAATTATTCTAGCTTCTGTACTAGCCTCTCCGCGAACGGAGATCTTCTGAGTCAATGGCGAGGATATGGTAGCTTCGGTAAAGGTTACGCTGTTGGACTAAGTCTTGAGGGTTTATTACCACATCCACAAGTTGCTTCATATTACGACGTGATATATGGAGATAATGGTCTCGAAGAAATCGCTTTCGATCTTCTCGATCTGTTTGTATCTTCCGTTAGTAAATGGAAAGATATGATGTTCGATGAATGGGTGTTCACATTGAGCGTTTTAGCGAAATCCTTTAAAGATCCAAGTTATAGTGAAGAGCAAGAAAGCCGTTTAGTATGCTCCTATTCTGGCGATGACAATGATCTTTTTTAGAACGAAAAGCCCCTCCGATTTAGGGCAAGAGGTAGTGATTTAATTCCTTATATTCCATTGTCTTTAAGTTTGCTTAAGGATGGAGAAGTGCCGAGACTACCCATAAAGCGAATTGTCATTGGCCCTGGAGTTGACTTCGATCGGAATTATATATCAATTAAAGAGCTTCTGAAGGCTCACTCTTACGATGACGTGGTTGTGGAAAAATCAAATATTCCTTTTCGGCCATAGAGGTAAGCTGATAAGTTGTTTTTTGTAAAATGAAAAGCACCTGAGAGTATTTGGCATGCACGCTATTTCAGTAGGTCATTGTATCAAGATTAATACTAGCATTCGCTGGATAATGCATAACAATGCCAGGCAGCGCGACCCATTTTTCGTTGCGCTTCGCTCCACTACAAATGGTCGCCTGCTGGCGGCGTTGAGGCTGTAGAAAACCCCTTTGACAGCCAGGTTTTGGCAGGACTGAGAAAACAGACGGAGAGTGGTCAGCATGCTGCGCTTCAAGGTTTACAACTACGATCAGAACGCCATGGTGGTGATTAACTATAAGGATCAGCTCCAGCCTGGCAAAAGAGAAAGGGCCTGAAACATTTCAGCAAATGGCGAAGGAAGCCCCTTTTAAAGCAGAGCAATGGATCGCGTCCTGTGAAAAATGGAATAAGCTGTTGGCTAGCGATCTGTCGGATCAAAACATCAAGGCGTTACTACCATGAAAGTTAACTCGGTTTCCGAGCGGGACTAGACGATATGCAACTCCTTCTACGATCAGTGGTATTTGCATAATCGTGGCGCTGTCGGTGTTCCTCGTCCGGCCAGCTTCTAAATTTTACTTTGAGTCTGTTGTTGTGAGTAAACTAAAGATACGAGCCACACCATAAATAAACGGAGAAATAATAATGAAAATCTTGAAATTAGTGATGATGATTACTTTGTTTGCCGCCACGCCGACATGGGCAGAAAGCCTTACAGGGCCGCAGAATAATGCCGTTAGATCTGCGAATCTTTATCTCAGTATGCAGGGCTTTTCCCGAAGCGGGCTTATTCAGCAGCTCTCATCAGACTTTGGCGATGGTTATGAGGTTGCCGACGCAACCGTGGCAGTGGATAGTCTCGATATTGATTGGAACAAGCAAGCGGCTAAGTCTGCACAGCAGTACCTCAATATGATGGGCTTCTCTTGCCAAGGCCTTATTGAGCAACTTTCATCCAGTGCGGGCGATTGGTATACCGAGAGTCAAGCCACCTACGGGGCACGACAAGCAGGTGCTTGCTAATAGCCAACTGTAAGTCCTGACAAAGCGTTCAGGAATCGATGTCCTTACTTGCAGCTAGACGTAATGTTAAATCAGTAGTGATACCGCAGCTGGGCAACAAGCAAAGCGTCGTCCGTGACCTTGTAAACGATGCGGTGTTCTTCGTTGATTCGCCGAGACCAGTAACCCGCGAGGCTGTGTTTAAGGGGTTCTGGCTTGCCGACTCCTTCAAATGGCTCTCGCTTGATTTCTTTGATTAGCTTGTTGATTCGGTTGAGAATCTTTTTGTCAGTTTTCTGCCAGTACAAATAGTCTTCCCAGGCGTTCTCGGAAAAGATGAGCTTCATTCAAGAAGCTCCTTTTCCTGACCGCCCCCTTGCTCCAGCTCGCCAACGGATTCCAGTAAACGGCGGGCGTTCTTGGGCGCGCGCAGGAGATAGGCTGTCTCTTGCAGTGCTTCGTAGTCTTCGAGAGAGATCATGACCACGGATTGCGCCTTATTGCGGGTGATGATCATAGGAGAGTGGTCTTCACAGACCTGCTCCATGGTTTTTGCTAGATTGGTTCTAGCGGCGGTGTAGCTGATGGCATCCATAAAGGGTGCTCCTGTACGCGATGTTGTTAACGTACAGAATAGCGTACAGGTTGGGGTTTGCCAATTGGCTTCGCAGCGTTCGGTTTTCTCCGCTTAAAAACAGCGGTTGAGCAGATGATGCCCATGAATCGTATCCCACGCTAAGCCGTTGATAGGCGATTGCTCACACCATCATTAAACCCTGCTTGCGTGTTGGCGGCGCGTAGGCGGCATCAATCTCTGCCAAATCCTCGTCATCGAGCCTAACGTCATCTGCATCAGCGTTCTGTTTAAGGTGGTCCAGATTTACGGCTTTAGGAATCGCGATCACGCCGGGGTGTCGCAGTGCCCAGGCAAGCGCGACTTGCGCGGGGGTGGCGCTGTGTTTGTCGGCGATGCGTTGCAGAGTAGCGTCACGAAGTAGCGCGCCGCCTTGCCCGATGGGGCAGTAGGCCATGAGCGGCATGTGGCGTTGGGCTTGCCAAGGCAGCAGGTCGTATTCAATGCCCCGGGCGCCGGGGTTGTAGAGCACCTGATTGGTGGCGCAAGCGGGCGCGTTTAGTTCTTCTAGGTCGTCAACGTCGAAGTTTGACACGCCCCAGCGCAGGATCTTGCCCTGTTCGCGCAGCCGCTCAAACGCTTCCACGGTTTCGCTCAGCGGGTACTGGCCGCGCCAGTGCAGCAGATATAGATCAATCGTATCGGTGCCCAATCGGCGCAGGCTGCGCTCGCAGGCGGCTTGAACACCTTGGGTGCTGGCGTTGTGCGGGTAAACCTTGCTAACCAGATACACCTCATCGCGCCGCCCGCGAATGGCTTCGCCAACGATTTCTTCAGCGCCGCCTTCGGCATACATCTCGGCGGTATCGATCAGCGTCATGCCCAGGTCTATACCTTCACGCAGCGCCCTGATTTCAGCCTGCCGCTGCCCGGCATTCTCACCCATATGCCAGGTGCCCTGGCCGATACGGGGTACGCTGACGCCGCCTAGCTCAATCGTCTGCATATCTCACTCTCCTAGTGTCATTTCCTGCTGTGATGTGGTTCTGACTGCCCAAGGCCATCGCCGTTCATGCTCCCATCGTAGACGATCCGCTTTGAAGGTGGTGAACGAGAGAAGATCAATGAGCACAATTCTGAGATCATGTCAGAAGCTACCCATTCCGACCCTAGTGGCAGCTTTCAATGAACCAGAGGAACCCAAATGGCCGAATACACCGCTTCTATTCAGTGGGCCCGTGGGGCCGATGAAGCCTTTCTAGATCAGCGCTATAGCCGTGGGCACGAGTGGGTGTTTGATGGCGGCGTTCGCGTGCCTGCGTCGTCATCGCCTCATGTGGTGCCGTTGCCTTATTCGGTCGAGGCCAACGTCGACCCGGAAGAGGCGTTTGTGGCCTCGCTCTCCAGTTGCCATATGCTGTTCTTCCTCGCCATTGCCGCGCAGCAGGGTTTTGTCGTGGAAAGCTACGTGGATAACGCGGTGGGTGTGATGGAGAAGGGCAGCGATGGGAAGATCGCCATGACCCAAGTCACGCTGCGGCCAAAGGCGGTGTTTGCAGGAGAGCCACCCTCAATGGAGGCGCTTGAGCAGATTCATCATGCTGCCCATGAAAAGTGCTTTATCGCTAACTCGGTTAAGACCGATGTGGTGACCGAGATTCAGCATTAAAGTCGTTAAGTCGTTGGCTGCTGGAGCATGGTATAGCAAAACGTCATGGCAGCGGTTAGCCTAAACGGTGGGTTAGTCACGCTCATTGAGCATATAGGCGTAGCCATGGAAGATACCTCTAACGTCACGCTGGCGTTGGCAGACGCATCGGCATTTGAAGCGTTCAAGCAAGAGTTAAAAGCCTCATTTAGTGTGGCGGTGGAAGAGACGTTTGGCGCAGTGGAAGCGAGCTTGATTCCTTCCGACGCCGATATCGACAACTCTCTTACCGCACCAGATGCCGTGGTGCATCACATACTGCTAGACGGCGTGAAAGTGGGCGGCGCGATTGTGACCATTGACGAAGCCACTCAGCACAACGCGCTGGATCTGTTCTATCTCTTACCCAGCACCCACGGGCGTGGCGTGGGCTATCGTGCCTGGCAAGCCATCGAGCAGGCGTACCCGCAAACGCGGGTATGGATGACCCACACGCCTTATTTTGAAAAGCGAAACATCCACTTTTATGTCAATAAGTGTGGTTTTAAAATTGTCTCTTTTTATAACCGTTATTACCCCTTACCCGATGATGAAGAGCGGGGTAGTAAGGCGCATAAGCTTGAGTTTTTTGGCTTTGAGAAAGTCATGAGGTAACTCTCGGAAAAAGGATTTTAAAGTGACCGTAAGAGCTGCAGAAAGAACCGATATTGCCGCTATCGCCCAGGTGTATCAGGCCTGTTTCCCCCGCGAGAAAAACCACGTCAAGTGGATAGAGGCGTCGTTTAACGCCTACCCAAAGGGCGTTTACTACGTGGTCGAAGTGGAAGGCCAAGTGCGCGGTTATATTCTTTGGTGCGTGAAGAACGGCTTTCGGGAAAAGAGCATTATCGAGCTGGAACAAATCGGCATTCACCCAGATGCGGCGGGTAAGGGGCTGGGTAAACAGCTTATTGTGGAGTCGCTAGCGCTGTTCAAAGCCCACGTGCGCCGCCAGGGCTGTGGCGTGGGAGCGGTGATGGTAACCACCTCGGAAGGCAACTTCGCAGAGAAGCTATATCAATCTACGCTAGGCGTCTCCCGCGCGGCGGTGATTAGTGGCTATGGCTCAGGGGATGAGGTGATCTTGTATAACGCCAGCGTGGAGTAGCGCGAAAGCGGTGGCGTATTAAAAATTCCTTAAGGAGAAGGAAATGAAAGGCGAGTGCCTGTGTGGGGAAGTGGCGTTTAAGATTGCAGGCGAGCTGCCTCATCTGTACCAATGCCACTGTTCGTTATGCCGTAAGGCAACCGGTGCCGCTGCTAATGCGGCCACCTTTGTGCAGAGCGAGCAGTTCCAGTGGCTTTCGGGGCAGGGGAATATCCGTTCTTATCAGCGTGAAAGTGGCTACCGAAGCGATTTTTGCGCGACATGCGGCAGTCCGGTACCCAACCAACTGCTCGGTAGCGACTGGATGTGGGTGCCAGCAGGGTTATTAGAAGGTGATACCACTGCCAGGGTCGCCGTCCATCTTCACGTGACCTCTGCCGCCGCCTGGGAGCAGGAAGCCGCCCACTGCCAGCGCTTTGATGCCTCCCCCGAGAGTCTACAGGCGCTGCACAGCGCACTTCAGCAGGTTTAGCCAGAATAGCGCTACACTCACCTCGAACCTTTTCCTCACTGCTTAGGAATGCACACAATGAATCACCGTCAATCACGCTGGATGCGTGCTGCGCTGTCGGCTTGCTTATTTTTCGCTTCTGCCACTGTTATGGCGCAGGAGGATCGGATTGCCGCTGAGCTTGAGCGCATAGAGCAAACTCTGGATGCGCGCATTGGCTTTGCTGCCCACAACATAGCCACAGGCCAGCGCTGGGAAGTGAATGCGGATGAGCGCTTTGCCATGTCCAGCACCTTTAAAACCCTGGCCTGCGGCGCGCTACTGGAGCAGGTGGATGAGGGGCAGCTGGCGCTGGAAACCGAGGTCAGTTTTGAAGCATCGGAGTTGGTGACTTACTCGCCGGTCACCGAGCAGTACGCGGGCCACCAGCCGATGACGCTGTTTGAATTGTGCGATGCCACCATGACCACCAGCGACAACACCGCTGCTAATCTCGTGCTGCAAGCGTTAGGTGGGCCGGAAGCCATCACGGCGTTCGTGCGGAGTATGGACGACCCCGTTACCCGCCTAGACCGCTATGAGACCGAGCTAAACGAGGCCACCCCAGGGGATGAGCGCGATACCACCACGCCCAACGCCATGCTGGCCACGCTGGAAAAGCTGGTGCTTGGAGATGTGTTATCAGATGAGTCTCGCCAGCAGTTGGAAGCGTGGATGATGGGCAATGCGGTGGCGGATGGCCTGTTCCGTGCCGCCATGCCGTTTGATTGGATAATTGCGGACAGAACCGGCGCAGGCGGTTACGGCTCACGCTCAATTACCGCGATTATTTGGCCACCGGAGCAGGCACCCACCGTCGTGGTGCTTTATATCACCGAAACCGAGGCATCATTTGAAGAGCGCAATGCGGCTATTGCTTCTTTAGGTGAAGTGGTTCAAGAATCGTTGGCAGCTCATTAATAAAAAACGGGGGGCCAATTGGCCACCCGTTTTTTTATAAAAGCGCTTAAGTAGAGTTGCTAAATCGCTAACCGTTCTGGCGTTATTGAATTTAGCGAATGACGGTAAGCCTATAAAATCCCCGTATGCTCCACCACCACCATTACTCCAATCCCAATCAGCACGACCCCGCCTACAAGTTCTGCCCAGTGGCCAACGTATTTGCCCAGTTTGTGGCCTAGCAGCGTCCCCATGGATGCCATGACGGTGGTGGCAAGGCCAATGGCGAGGCTGGTGGTAATGATGTTCACGTCGATGAACGCCAGGCTAGCGCCTACCGCCATGGCGTCTAAGCTGGTGGCAGTAGCCGTCAGTATCAGCAGCCATAGCGTTTGTTTGCGGTGTGCTACCTTTTCTTCTTTTTTCAGCCCTTCATGCATCATGTGCAGGCCAATGATGAAAAGTAGGGTGAACGCCACCCAGTGGTCCCAGGCTTCGACGTACTGTTGAGACGCCTTGCCAGCCACCCAGCCCAGCACCGGTGTCATCGCTTCGATGATGCCAAACACCAAGCCAATACCCAGGGCATGTCGGAAGCGGGGCTTGCTGAGTTCGGCGCCTTTACTGATGGAGGCTGCGAATGCATCCGCCGACATGGAAACCGCAAGAAACAGTAGCGCAACAGGCGTCATGGTAGATAGGCTCTTTAGATAAAACGCGATCTTTAAAATGCTTACTTGAGTGTAAAAGGAGAATATTGAATAGCGCTGAATCCTATCAGGTTTTTTGCTGGTAACAAGGCGGTTTGCGAAAAATAAAGTTTGTAATAGCGAACAAACATAGCTTTGGTTAACAATGTGTCTACTAGCTGATTTTGTTGGTGTTTTGACGTTTAGTTGCATAGTGGTTAAATGAAAAGCCGCCTGGTTGAAAACGTCAGGCGGCTTTTTAAAGACGCATTATTTAACGCCGATTAGAATTAGCGATGTTGATACAGCCACTTAACATCCACGCCGAAAGAGTAAACCAGCGTGACTAACGCGCTAAACGCAAGCAGCCCTGCTAACAAAGGCGAAGTCAGTGGCGTTAACGCCAACAGCATCGCCACGACCTGCCAGACGCACACGGCTTTGCGGCGGTAGCTCTCATTAAGCGGTGCATCTAGCCAAGGGAAGAGAAGGCTAGCGGCCACGAATAAGTAGCGCATGCCGCCAATCAGCAGCACCCACAGCCCCAGCCCCTCTTCCATGATCAAGCCAACACAGAGCAGCATGATCAGCAGGGCATCCAGTTCCATATCGAAGCGCGCGCCAAAAGGCGAGTGGCTTCGGGTGCGGCGGGCAATCCAACCATCCACGCCGTCCAGTAGTAGAGCAATGACCGAGACACCCAGCCATAGCCAAATGGCATCGATGAAAGCGTCACTCACCAGCGCGCCCGCAACCAGAGCGACCAGCACCGCGCGTCCTAGTGTCACCCGGTTGGCCCAACCTAGCGGGCCATGGGGCCAAAACACCAAGATCAAACCGCTGATGAGCGTATAGAAGATACCGGCTGCCCACCAGTTGGCGGCGCTTGCCATGAGCGGCGCGAGCAGCATGCCCATACCCACGAGAAACAGCGCGCCTATTAGCAGCTCGAGACTGCTGAACAGCCGCTTGGGCAGTGGGTAGGAGGAGGAGTTAGAAACAGGCGGCATGGTGGCTCACGAAGCGGCGCGGTCGTCCGCAGTTGAAATTAGTGATGCAATAATTTATCTATGTACCATTATTGTATAGGCTGTATGGTGGTTAGCATCCCAAAAAGTTCCCCACTTAAACAATGTTGAAGGTTGGCAAGCGTTAATAGACCGATTGCTTTTCTACGCTAAGCTATAGGTGAGCCATTGAAAAGTCGCCATATCTTAGTAACGTTAAGATCAACGGATGGAAACAGCGCTTCAACGATAAGGAAATGTCATGTCGGCGCCTGATACGGCGGTGGCCTTTTGGGTAACGCACCCAGGTCACGGCGAACTGCAGCAGGAAGAGCTGCCCACAATAGATACATCAGAAGTGCGTGTTCGTGCCCTGTATAGCGGCGTGAGCCGCGGCACGGAATCTCTGGTGTTTCATGCCCGCGTGCCGGAAAGCGAAACTCAGCGGATGCGCGCTCCTTTCCAGGCCGGAGAATTCCCCACCCCGGTAAAGTACGGTTACTGCAGCGTGGGTCGTGTGACTCACGGCCCTGATTCACTTCTCGATAAAACCGTGTTTTGTCTTTATCCCCATCAGGATCACTACGTAGTGCCTGCCGACAGGGTGGTGCCGGTCCCTGATGACGTACCTGCCCAGCGCGCCGTGCTCACTGCCAACATGGAAACCGCCCTCAACGGCGTGTGGGATGCCAACCCCATGTTGGGTGAGCGCGTCTGCGTGATGGGCGCAGGCGTGGTGGGGGCGCTGGTGGCGTATTTGTGTGCGCGCATTGCGGGGGTCGAGGTCACGCTGGTCGATATCAATCCCGAGCGTGAATCTCTTGCCCGCGCCCTCGGCGTACCGTTTTCCCTGCCTGAACAAGCGCCCAACGATCAAGACTGCGTGATTCACGCCAGCGGCCACCCGGACGGTCTGCGTCTGGCTATGGAGCGGGTCGGCAATGAAGGGCGTGTTATCGAGATGAGCTGGTTTGGCCAAGGGGAGGTGGCACTGCCCCTCGGCGGGGCTTTCCATTCCCAGCGGCTGACTTTGCGCGCGAGCCAAGTGGGTCAGCTGCCTGCCAAGCTGCAACCGCGCTGGAACTATCGCCGCCGCTTGAGCGTGGCGCTACGTCTGTTGGCGGACCCCGCCCTGGAGGCGTTGATCAGCAGCGAGTGCGATTTTATCGATTTTTCTCAACGAGCCCCGGCGCTGTTTAGTCCACAGAGCACGGCGCTTTGCCACCGAATTCGCTACCCCTAAACCCCTTAACCGTTAGTTTCCGACTGGAGTTGCCATGTACCGTTTATGCGTCCGCGATCACTTCATGATTGCCCACAGCTTCAAAGGCGAGATCTTTGGCCCGGCCCAGCGCACCCACGGCGCTACCTATGTGGTCGATGTCGTATTTCAGCGCCCAGAGCTGGATCAAGATGGCTTGGTGATCGACATTGGCCTCGCCAGTGAGACCGTCAAAGAAGTGCTGGCCAATTACAACTATCGCAACCTCGATGAGGTCAGTGAGTTTAACGGCCAGAACACCACGACGGAGTTCATGGCGAAAGTGATTTTTGACCAGCTCGCCGCTGCCATCAAAGCGGGCCGTATGGGCGAGACCGCCAAAGGCCTGACGCAAATGGACATCAAGCTACATGAATCTCATGTGGCCTGGGCCAGCTACGAAGGGGCACTATGAGCCAGCGCTTTACCTTACTAGTAGCAGGTGATCCGGACCAGCGTACCGGTGGTTATATCTACGATGCGCAGATCGTTGCCGCACTGCGCGAACAGGGCCTTCAGGTGGACGTGGTCGGCCTGGACGGGCGCTTTCCGCAGGCCGATGCAACGGCAAAACGTGCGCTTGATAGCGCGCTGGAAACCCTAGCCGATGGCGAGCGCGTCATTATCGATGGCTTGGCCATGGGCGCACTGCCCGATGTGGTGGCCCGCCATGCGGATCGGCTGGATATCACGTCGCTGCTGCATCACCCGCTGGGCGATGAACAAGGGCTCTCAAGTGACGAGCAGCAGTATCTTCATCGCAGCGAGCTGACGGGGCTGGCGGAGGCGGCGCGGGTCATCGTCACTAGCCGCTTCACCGCCCGCCGTTTGAGTGAACTGGCCAGCGATTACTCGCTGCCCATTACTGCGCCCATTACGGTGGTCGAGCCGGGCGTTGCTCACGCGCCGGTCAGCCCCGCACCTGCGCCGGGTGAACCCATCCGCCTGCTGTGCGTGGCCACGCTCACGCCGCGCAAGGGACAGGATGTGCTGGTCAAGGCGCTGGCGCGCGTGAATAGCGACCAGTGGCAGTGTGACTGCTACGGAGGGGCCCGCGATACGGCATTTAGCGCTAGCGTGCAGCAGCTCATTGACGAACATCGGCTTGCCGAGCGCGTCACTCTCCACGGTGAGTGCGATGCCGACACCTTGGAGGCCGCGTACCAACGTGCCCATGCGCTGGTGCTGCCTTCTTGGTACGAAGGTTACGGCATGGTGGTCACCGAGGCGTTGGCCCACGGGCTGCCGGTGATTACCACGACTGGCGGCGCCCTGCGCGATACCCTACCGGAAGGCGCAGGCATCAGCGTCGCTCCTGGCGATGTGGAAGCACTTAGCGCTGCGATTGCTAACTTCTGCACCCATGAGGCGCTACGTACCGAACTACGTGCCGGGGTAGCGGTGGCGCGAGGCGCTCTCAACGACTGGCAGGCCGCTGGCGTTGAGTTCGCCAAGGCGTTGAATGGCACAGGTACGCCCGACCTCTCGGCGGGCAGCCAGTTTGCGGCCAGCTGGCTCACGCTGCGGGAAGCGGTAGATAGTCACGCCCGCAGTGAAGCGCTGGTCAACCGGCTCGATGCGTGGCTATCCATGCGCGAAGCGCCGGTATCGCTGGCAGATTTAGGCTGCGGGCGGGGCAGCAATATGCAGTTTCTCGCGCCTCGGCTGAGCACTGCGCAGCGGTGGGCGCTGTTCGACCACGACGACGCCCTGTTACGAGAGGCGCACCGTCGTGCCCTGCCGCTTCATGATGCGACGGGCCAGTCGCTGAACGTGGAAACCCACTGCGCGTCGCTTGCGAATCTCGATCACTCGGCACTGAAAGTGGCGGATGTGGTCACTGCTTCAGCGCTCATCGACTTGGTGTCTCAGCAGTGGATCGACACGCTGGCACAGCAGTGTGCCGCTCATCGTCAAGCGCTGCTAGTGAGCTTGAGCGTCACCGGCGAGTGGTGCTTTACCGATGCGGATCAGCAGCCCATCGACGACCCGGAAGACCGCTTTGTGCTGGGGCTGTTCAACGCCCATCAGCAGCGGGATAAAGGGCTGGGCGAGGCGTTAGGCGGCGAGGCTCACCGAGCGCTCTATCACGCCATGGCGGAGCAGGGGTACGCGGTGGAAGAGGCCGCTACGCCTTGGCAGCTCGCCGCGGGGAGCCATGAGCAGCAGCCGCTCGTCAGCTCGCTGATCAATGGCTGGGCGGAAGCGGCCACCGAGCAGGCGCCGGAGGCGGCAACGCGGATCGCCGAGTGGCGCACCGCGCGCCTGGATGCCGTGGAGCGTGGGCAAGTGGGCGTTTGGGTGGGCCATCGTGATCTGCTGGCGCTGCCAGCGGAGCAGGGCTAGCCCATGCCTGCCGGGCACTTTCTGCGTCGGCCTTGGGTGCAGCGCGGCATCGTCAGCGTGGCGCTGTTGGTGGCCGTGGCGCTATGGGTAGAGCCCGCTGCCGTTCTAGCCGAGGTGACACGCCTAGCGCCCGAGTGGGTGCTGGCGGCGCTGGCGGTCAGCGTACTACAGGTGATACTCAGCGCGTGGCGCTGGCAGTTCACCGCCGGCCGGGTAGATGTGCCGCTGCGCTTTCGGTACGCCCTGCGCGAGTACTACTTGGCGCTGCTGGTCAACCAGCTGCTGCCGGGCGGCGTGTTGGGCGATGCTGGACGTGCCCACCGTCATGCTCGTCAAGCTACGTCCAAGGGTAGCGCTTGGCGGGCGGTGGTGATCGAGCGGGCGTCTGGGCAAATGGCGGTGGCGCTGCTGACCTTGGTGGCACTGCTCACTTCGTCGCTGTGGCACGCTGCTCTGGGCAGTACGGGTCTGCTCGTTCTGGCTGCGGGGGTGGTCGCCTTGATACTGGTGGTTGCCGCGCTGGGAATATGGTGTCGCCGCGAGCGTGGGCCGACGCTGCCGTCCTGGTGCGTCGCGCTGGGGCGGGATGTGCGTCGCGGCCTGCTGGAGCGCCGGGTATGGCCACTGCAGTTGGCCTCGTCGCTGGCCATCGTGATCAGCTACGGACTGGTGATGGTCTGCGCCGCTCGTGCCATTGGCAGCGAGATGCCCGCTCTGGACATCTTGGCGCTGGCACCGGTGCTGCTGCTGGCCATGTTAGTGCCTCTCTCGATTGCCGGTTGGGGGCTGCGGGAAGGAGCCGCAGCGGGTATTTGGGTGCTGGTCGGTCTGCCCGCTGCTCAAGGGGTGGCGATCTCGCTCGCGTATGGCGTGCTGGTGCTGCTCTCCAGCCTGCCGGGCATTTGGGTAGCGTTTGCCAAACGCGCTCACGCAACCCCTTCGTCTGGCTCGACCTCGTTTAACCCAGCCCCGACCGGTGGGTTAGACGGCACCCAGCTCCACGTCGAACAGCATGTCATCGCCACACCGGAACGAGCGCATCGTGGGGCGCAGCGCGCTCTCCAGCGTCTCGATGGGCGTCATTTGCAGGCCGGGCCTGCCGGAGCCGATCAGCAGCGGGGCCACCATCAGGTGCAGACGGTCGACACACTGCGCTTCGATGAACTGAGAAATAGTGACACCGCCGCCTTCTACCAGCACGCGTTTAAGCCCGCGTGTCGCCAGCAGTGCCACGACCGCCGACGGCTCGAACTGCCCGCGGGCGTTCAATGGCAGCACGCAGCGCTCCGCGTGGCTCGGTGCAGGCATCGCGTCTGGCCCGGTGATATGCAGGGTCTCGACGTCACTGCTGCGAAACAGCGCCAAATCGCCTGGCACGCGCCCGCGCGGATCAAGTACCACCCGGGTCGGATGGCAGCCGTGGACGTGGCGTACGGTGAGCTGGGGATTGTCGGCGGCAGCGGTACCCGCACCGACCAGCACCGCATCGGCCAGGGCGCGAAGGCGGTGCAAATGGACGATGCTGTCATGACCGTTGATGTAGTGGGAGTGCCCGCTTTCCGTGGCAATTCGACCATCCAGACTCTGCCCCAACTGGGCGACTACCCAGTGGGGACGCAACGCCAGCGGCGTCAGGCAGTCCAACAGCATCTCGGCCTGAGGCGTCACGGTGTGTGGCGAGTGCCACCGACCGTCGCTGGTGACCGTCAGCGCCGCCGTGCTGGAAATTCTCTCGCGCTGAGCGAGCAGCCACTGCCACGCGGTATCAATATCGATCGAATGGGATGTACTACTGGAGTCGGGCATGACGCCTCCACACTGAAAATAACCTCAGATCATGCGGGGCCATGTTGCCCAACGCAAGCAACCTTTGCCCATATCATTAGGCAACCTGGAGGCCTACATGTATCAAATTGAACGCGCTATTTTCGATATTCGTCGTGGTTTACCGGTCGTGATCAGCAACGGTGAGCAGCGCCTTCTCGTTCAAGCACTAGAGGGCAGCCGTTCGGTGGATACCCTGGCCCATTTATCCGGGGCGCGTCCTGCGCTGGTACTCACCCGCCACCGCTTGGAAGCCATGGGATTATCGCTCACTGCAGAAGCCGCTTGCCTACCGCTGGCGGAGCAGGTGAGCGAACGTGAGCTGCATCAGTTGGCCGTTGCCCACTCCGGCAGCAAACCCAGCGCGCTATTGAGCGGACTGAAACCCGCAGGGGCCGCCGAACGGGGCGCCGTGGCATTAATGCGCCGTGCGCTGCTGATCCCCGCTGCTTTGACCGCAGTGGTCAGCGAAGACGCCCATGCCGATATTGCCGAGCAAATTGCTCAAGGGCGGCTGTTAGAAGTCAAGGCTGACGAGGCGCAGAAGTGCTTGGCGGGCGCACCGGGCATGCTGAAGCGAGTGAGCGAGGCGAGTATTCCGTTGGAAGACGCCCCGAACAGCCGCTTTGTGCTGTTCCGTGAGCCGGATGGCCTGCGCGAGCACGTGGCGGTCGTGATTGGCCAGGTCGAGGCGCTGGAAGGCCCGGTGCCGCTGCGGATGCACTCCGCTTGTTTGACCGGCGATCTGTTTGGCAGCCTGCGCTGCGACTGTGGCGAGCAGCTTCGCAATGCCGTGGCGGATATCCAGGCCATGGGGGGCGGCGTGCTGCTCTATCTGGCCCAAGAGGGGCGTGGCATTGGTCTAGCGAACAAGCTGCGTGCTTACACCCTGCAGGATAGCGGCCTGGATACCGTAGATGCTGATCAGGTGCTGGGGTTTGGCGATGACGAGCGCCAGTACGCCGTGGCAGTGGACATGCTGAATGCACTGAATATCGAGCAAGTGCAGCTACTCACCAATAACCCGCTGAAGATGTCAGCTCTGAAAGAGGGCGGTATCGAGGTGGTGTCCCGCCAGGCATTGTATGGCAGCGTGACGGACCACAACCACCGTTACCTGAGTGCCAAAGCCAACCGGGCGGGCCACTTTTTGGACGAAGTGCTCGAAAGCCGCGGTCGTTAACGTCTGCCCGCCGCGGGTACTTCCAGCGGCGGTAGCTGTGCGGTTTCCGTAACGACTTGGGCAAGCTGCATGGCGTAGTGATCCACGAGGCGTTTACCCAGTGCAGCGTTGGCGTGGCTGGCATCCCCGGCCACGCCGTGCTCGCTTAAATCCTCCCCTAACCAGGCAAAGGCGGCGCTGCCTTCGGGGCTCACCAGCGCGCCTGTCGCAGGAGTGGCAGGGGCGGTGGGGGAATAGCCGTCTAGAGTGACGAGCTGCGGTGCCAGATGCTGCATCATGGCGGTTTCGAGCAGCCCGCCGTGCAGCCCGTAACGCAGCTCATCGGCGTTCATCGCGCCTTCCAGTGGCGGTAGCCGGGTGTAGGTCGCTTTGACCACGCGCATATGGCAGCGCCGCCGGAGTGTGAGGGCCGCTAAATCCATGACGGCTTTATTGCCGCCGTGGCTGTTGATCAGTACGAGCTTGCGAATGCCAGCGCGAGCAATGCTTTCGCCGTAGGCTTCAAGCGTGGCAATGGCCAGCGGGGCGGGTAGGCTCAACGTGCCCGGAAAGCTTGCATGCTCATCGCTGGCGCCCACGGCCATGGCGGGCAGGCACACGACGTCCACGCGAGCATCCTGCGCGTCCAACCGTTCCAGCATCGCCGCCTGCAAGCCTTCACCGATGATGAGGTCGGTGCCCAGCGGTAGATGGGTGCCGTGTTGCTCGATGGCCCCCAGAGTAATGACCGCGACCGGGTCGCGTGGCGATAGGGCGTGAAGCTGAGGAGCGGTCAGGTGCTGCCAGTGATAAACCATGAACATCCCGTTTGCGATAGGGTGATTAACGTGTGTCATCCAAGGGCCGCGCCGGGCTTGGCACACGTGTTTGATAATAGCGCGTGGTCGCTGCGACAGGCGTAAATGTCTCCCGAGGCAAGCTGATCGGCCCCTTCGGCAAGCCATGCGGCCATGGCGTCCGGCGTAAGCTAGGTATCGAAGCGGAACTGGCGCTGCTCACCGGCAATGGCGTTGAAGCGGTAGTCGCCCAGGCGCTGAATCTGCGCTAGGCAAGCGTGACTCACTTCGAGCATGCCCGCCACGAACTCCACGGACAGCGCGGCCACGGGATAGTTAAGCCCCTGCAGCACCTCCGCCTCGAATCCTTCCACGTCGATCTTGATGAATCGAGGCTCGCCGTAGCGGTCGATCAACGCATCCAAAGTGGTCATCTCCACCCGTAGCGTCTCTTCCCAGCGTACTCGCTGGAAGCCCGGGTTACGCTCGCCGACTTGGCGACGCCACTCGGTAGCGAGCGTCGAGAGCGTAGGGTTGCCCACGCTGATGGCAATGTCCGCATGGCCGGGGGCGGGGCCAACCGCCAGAGGCAGTAAGGTGATATGGGGACTTTTTAGCAGCCGTTGAAACCATTTGGCCAGCGCTGGCTGGGGTTCTAGCGCAATGACCTGCGCCCCCAGTGACTGAAAGGCGGCACTG
Organism: Halomonas meridiana; assembly: GCF_009846525.1. Taxonomy (NCBI): domain Bacteria; kingdom Pseudomonadati; phylum Pseudomonadota; class Gammaproteobacteria; order Oceanospirillales; family Halomonadaceae; genus Vreelandella; species Vreelandella aquamarina. The sequence continues at coordinate 993,313 of NZ_CP024621.1, forward strand.
CGGTCGCCCAAATGCGCGCCAATATCGAAGGCGATATCGCCCGGTGCTAAAAAGGGCTGGTAGAGCCGCTTCAAACTGCGCTGCCGCCCAGGCCGCCAGTATATGAACAAGGAGCGGGCCAAGCCGCTGGCACTACGAAGCTGTTGAAGCGTAGAGGGCATCTAATGGGGCTCCTTCGCCCGGGAAACGGCTGGCTCTTGAGAGGACTTGCCGGGTTTTAACAGTTGGCAAGGCATATCGCCATACAGCTCGTTGGGGGGCACGTTCAGCGTGAGATCGCCACGGGTATCCAGCGCTTGAGAGCTGCGCGCCGTCAGGTCGGCAAAGTCCTTGAGCAGTGCCGGTGTCAGGCTAATGCTGGGCGTGTGCAGCAGCCCTAGCCGGTGGCTGACCACGCCGCCCCAGGTGCCGCTGCTTGAGTATTTTACCAGCGGGGCAGCGGCCACGAGGCCAAGCCAAGCGGGGGTCAGCCAACCAAACGCCGATGGAGAGAACAGCGCCATCAGGCTTGCCCACAGCACCCCACAGAGCGTCATCCACCCAGTATGCCGCCAGGTTTCACGCCAGCTCAACGAGCGCTCGCCCCGGTGCTGAGTTTGCCAGTCGATGGCGCGGCCAATCAGCACGTTGATGATGAACAAGCTGTGCCACGCCATCATCAGCGGCGCAATCAGCGCGGCAAACACGATCTCGAGCAGCGTGCTGGCCACCAGCTTGAAGCGCCCGCCAAAGGCGTGGGGGCATTGGCAGATAGTCAGCAGTAATCCGAGCAGCTTGGGAGCCATCAGCATGCCTAGCGTGGTACTCAATAGCCATAGGGATAGCGCCTTGGGCAACAGTGGCTCTGTGGCACCGTCGAGTGCGTGGTAGCCCACCATGAGGCTGGTGCACACTAGCAATCCCAGCCACACCAGAGAGGATAAGTAGGCAAATGCACCAAAGAAGAAGTGCAGGCGACTGATGATGTGGAAGCCAGCGCCCGTCAATAGGCGCAGGTGCTGGAGGTTGCCCTGGAGCCAGCGCCGGTCGCGCTTGGCAAAATCGAGCAGATTGCTGGGCATGGCTTCGAAGCTGTTGCGCGACGCGCTGGCATGGGGGTTGTGCCGGGAGAGCGCCGCCGTTGCCGAGGTATCCAGCAGTACTTGCCAGCCGCCACGCCTTAGCAGGGCCGCTTCTACGAAATCGTGGCTTAAAAGCTCGCCCCCAAGCGGCGGTTTGCCCGACAGCGTTGGCAGCCCTGCGTGGGCCATGAAGGCGCGGGTACGAATGATCGCATTGTGTCCCCAGTAATTGGCGGCGTCGCCCTGCCAAAAACTCTGGCCCGCTGCCAGCATGGGGCTGTACAGCGCCGAGGCAAGCTGGGTAAAACGGCCAAACAGCGTGCGTTGCCCCACGGGAATGGGCACGGTTTGAATCAGCCCTACGGTGGGGTAGCGCTGCATTTGATGCACCATGTGCAGCAGGGTGTCGCCGCTCATCAGGCTATCGGCATCCAGCACGATCATATAGTCGTAGCGGCGGCCCCAGCGGCGGCAGAAGTCGGCAATATTGCCCGCTTTGCGCCCGTGATTGTTGGGGCGACGGCGGTAATGCACCGCGAGCTGCCCCGCCAAGCGCTGCTGTAGCGCGGCCACGTGAGCGGCTTCTTCGTCAGCTTGGGCGGGGTCTTGGGTATCGCTGAGAATGAACACTTCGAAGTGCTGACCGATCACGCGCGCGGTGTCTTCGTCCTGTGCACTGGGCTGCTGAAGCAGCGAGCGGCAGGTGGCTTCAAGACCCGCCATCGTGGGAATCGGGGGTTCGGCGTAAATCGGCATGACCAGCGCCGTGCGGCTGACCAAACGGCTGGCGGTTGGGCGCTCTGTCGTCACGCGTTTGAGACTGAGGGGGTCAAGGCGTAACGCGCAGATCACGAAACCACAGACGGCTCCCCAAAAGGCCAGCGCAATCCAGCTAAAGGTGAGGCCAAACAGCGTCAGCATGGCGATTTGCCAACCCAGCGCAAGGTTGTCGACCACGTGGACCATCGCTAGACAGCCTACGATGCTGGACCCGATGACCAGCGTGGCCAGCAGCGCACGCCGAGCGTTGAGCCACGGGATGGAGGGCGTCAGCGTAGGCACATCACGCATCGGGATACCACACGTAGTTCCAGGTCTCGGTTACGGGCTCACCGTCGCGCATCAGGCGCAGACGGATATCGCTGGGCTGGCGGCTGGGAGGCAGCCTGAACGTGGCGCGTCGACCGCTATTGGGCAGCACTTTGACCTGGGGCAGTAACGCTTCGCCCTCTCGCACGCTGATATCCAGCGTGAGTTCCGCATCGGCCGACAGTGCCTCCAAAGTACCGCCGGCAAAATCGACCACGAACTGGCGCTGCTCGGCGGAAGGCGAGTCCGCTTCACCCGGCACGGCGGCGCTGCCGTGACGGGTGCGAATCACTTTCCCCAGAGCGTGCCCTTCAGGCTGTTCGTTCAGGGCATAGGTGCGGTAGTGCAGGCGCTGAGTGTCGCCAGCCTTAAGCGTGTCCTCAGCGACCCAGTAGGCCACGATGTTGTCGTGGGTTTCGTCCGGCGTGGGAATTTCCACCAGCTCAACGTGACCTTTGCCCCACGCCTCCAGCGGCTCGACCCACTGGCTGGGGCGGCGGTGGTAGTTGGCCTCTAGATCGAGGTAGCGATCAAAGTCGCGCTCGCGCTGCATGAGGCCAAACCCTTGGGGTGCATCATCGGTAAAGCTTGAAACGCGTACGGCCGATGGGTTGCTCAGCGGTCGCCAGATCCATTCGCCTTGCCCGGTATGCATCAGCAGGCCATCGGAGTCATGAACCTGAGGGCGGAAGTCATCCGGCCGTTGGGCGCTCGCTTCCCCAAAGGTGAACATGCTGGTCAGCGGGGCGATCCCGACTTTTTCGATATCGTCACGGGCAAAGATCTCGGCTTCTATTTCCGCTTCGGTGTGCTCGCCGGGAGTGAGGGTGAAGCGGTAGGCACCGCTCAGCGACGGGCTATCCATCAATGCCATCAGCGTGACGCTCTCGGCGTCGCTGTCTGGTGTGACCAACCAAAACTCGCGAAAGGCCGGGAACTCTTCGCCTTGAGACGAGGCGGTGTTGATCGCCAACCCTCGTGTGGATAACCCGTAGGCTTGATGCTGGCCAACCAGACGAAAGTAGCTGGCGCCGAGAAAGACGGCGAATTCATCCGCGTAGTCGGGATTATTGAGCGGATAGTGGAGACGAAAACCGGCGTGTCCGCTGCCGCTCAAATCATGTTCGAGCAGTTCGCTGGCGTCGCCATCGTAGCGAAAATCGTCGGTGGTAAAGTCGAGAGGGACGACGTCGCCATTCTCGACCATGTTCAGCGCTACCGGCGTTTGAAATAGAAACCCGCTGTGGAAGAGCTGTAGGCTAAAGGGGCTGTCGTCGTGCCAGTAGGCACGTTCGGGATTGAAGCGAATTTGCCGGTAGCCATCGTAGTTAAGCGATTGCAGTGCCTCGGGCAGTGAAGACTCGGGCGCTTCATAGGGGGCATTGGCTAACTGTTGGGCACGCGCCACGACCTGTTGAAATACGGCGTCTTCGCTAGCGGTGGCGGGCAGGGCGAGTGCCCAACTCAGTGATAACATCCATTTTGCAGTCCTACGACAACCCATGGGCGAGTTCCTTTCGTGACCTGATAGAGTGGACAACACGTCATTGTGTGAAATATTTAAACAAAAACTATACGCTTAACAAGCTGGGTCAAACATTAAGATTAAACGCAGCGACGCGCGTACGCCGTCAATCGGTTATACCGCTGATGCTCTCTACAACGCTAGTGGTGGAATGAATGCTTCGTCTCCTTGTCACGGCCTGTGCGCTGAACGTGCTATTGGTCGCCCCGTTGTGGTGGCGTTTTGGCACGCTATCGCCTTTGATCGCATGGGAAGCATGGGTCATCGCCTCCGCCATGCTGCTATTACCCCCTGGCCCATGGCGGCGCTGGGTGGGTATCGGGGTCGTTAGTGCCCTGGCACTGGCTACGGCGGCCAATTTGGGGGAGGCGGCGACTTATACGGCGTTTGGGCGGCCGCTCAACCTCTACCTGGATGTGCCGCTGGTACGCTCCATTTACCACCTGCTAGTGGGTAATGTAGGCCAACTGGCGGCAATTTTCCTGATGCTGCTAGGCGGTATGCTGCTCCTTGGCTTGCTGTGGCTGATGCTGCGCCTATTACTGCCTGCTCGCCCCCCTAAGCGCCGAGGTGGGGTGGTTGTCACAGCCAGCGTGTTGCTGGTGGGTAGCTTAGGTATGAGCATTTTAGAGGCGAATCACCACCGCTTGGTTCCCCATGCCGCGCTGCCGATGGTCACGACCTCCCGTTTTCAATGGGCGCAGATCCTCGATACCCATCGGGCCCGGCAGGCATTCAGTGAGCAGTTAGAAGCGTCTCCGTTAGCGGCGCAGGCCTTGCCAGGCTTGGCTGGACGGAACGTACTGCTGACGTTCATCGAGTCCTACGGCGTGTCTGCTCTCGATGATCCGCGCTATAACCGAACGCTGCTGCTTACGTTGGAAGACCTTAAGCGTCGGTTATCCAACCGTGGCCTGCACGTGGTGTCGGGGCTGGTGGAATCCCCCATCCGCGGTGGGCAGTCGTGGCTTGCCCATGCGACGACGCTGAGTGGCCGCTGGATCGACAATCAGCTCTGGTATCGGCTGATGCTGGAGAGCGGCCACTCGACGATGATCGATGACTTTCATGCCACCGGTCAGCGCACACTCAGCGTGATGCCCGCGATTACGTTGGCGTGGCCAGAGGGGCAGGCCTACGGCTTCGACCAAATCGCCGCAGCGAAGGATATCCCCTACGCCGGGCCGCCGCTCAACTGGGTGACCATGCCGGATCAATTTACCCTGGACTATACCCAGCGCGAGCTATTGGGCGACGAGCCGGTCTTTGCGCAACTCGCGCTGATTTCCAGCCATGCGCCCTGGACGCCGGTGCTCCCGGTGCTGGAAAACTGGTCGCTGGTGGGTGATGGGAGTATCTATGCGCCCTGGGAAAACGCAGGCGATCCGCCCGAAGTGATTTGGCGAGATTTGGAGCGAATTCGCGATCACTACGCGTGGTCGGTGGACTACGCTGTTAGCGTGACCGGGCGCTGGGCCGCGCGAGTGGCCGATGAGCAGACGCTGCTGATTGTCTTGGGCGACCATCAGCCCGCACCGCTGATTACCGGCGATGACGCCAGTGCCGCGGTTCCGGTGCATATCATTAGCGGCGACCCGGCGTTGCTGGCACCGTTTAAACAGCGCGGTTTCGTGGAGGGTATGCTGCCTCCACTAGCGCGCCCGCAGGATGCGCCGCGAATGAGCCAGCTGCGCCACTGGCTGCAGCAGGACTTTGGCCCCTCGGCACTATCACCAAGGACGACACCATGATTCAACCGGTTATTTTGAGCGGTGGCAGCGGCACCCGGCTTTGGCCGCTCTCCCGAGAGCAGATGCCCAAACAGTTTTTGCGCTTAACCGGCGAACAGAGCCTGCTTCAGCAAACGCTCACTCGCCTTGAGGGCTTGACGACGCTACCGCCGATGCTGATGGGGCACCATTCGCACCGATTTTTGATGGCCGAACAGCTGCGTGAAGCCCAGCAGGAGGGCCAGATCGTGCTAGAGCCAGCAGGGCGCAATACCGCCCCGGCGATTGCCTGCGCGGCCCTGTTGGCGCGGCAATCCGGCGAAGACCCGCTGCTGCTGGTGCTACCCGCTGACCACGTTATTGGCGATGCAGCGGCGTTTATCGATAGCGTGCGGCGTGCCGAACCGCTCGCAGAGCAGGGTTATCTCGTGACCTTTGGCGTGGTGCCGACCCATCCAGAGACCGGTTACGGCTACATTGCCTGCGGTGACGCGTTGGGGGAGGGTCACCATCTGGCAGCATTCATCGAAAAACCCGCGTTGGAGCATGCCAAAGCGCTGCTTGAGCAGGGTGACACGCTCTGGAATAGCGGCATGTTTTTGCTGCGCGCCTCCCGCTATTTGGCGGAGCTTGAACGGCTTCAGCCTGACATGCTGGCCGCCTGCCAAGAGGCGGTGGCGTGTGCCCATCGTGATCTGGACTTTCTGCGCTTGGACGAACAGGCGTTTCAGCGCTGCCCTAGCGAATCGATCGATTACGCGGTCATGGAGCACTGTGCGCAGGCAGCCGTGGTGCCTTTAGACGCTCAGTGGAGCGATATTGGCAGCTTTGATGCGCTGATGGCGACGCACATCCCGGATACGGCTGGCAACGTGGTGACAGGCGATGGCGTACTGAGCGATACCCGCCGCTCGCTCGTGGTGGCGAACCACCGCTTAGTCGCCACGCTGGGTGTTGAAGACCTGATTGTGGTGGAAACCTCAGACAGCGTACTGGTGGCGCATCGAGACCAAGCGCAGGGCGTTAAACAGCTCGTGGCGGCGCTAAGCCAAGCGGGGCGCAGCGAGCCGCATACTTCGCCGCAGGTACATCGCCCTTGGGGCAGCTTTCAAGCCATGGACAACGGCGAGCGCTACCAAGTGAAGCATATTACCGTGCGTCCTGGGGCGCGGCTTTCGCTGCAGCGCCACCATCATCGCGCCGAACACTGGGTGGTGGTCAGCGGCACGGCCAAGGTCACGGTGGACGAGCGCACGTTTTTGGTCAGCGAAAACCAGTCCACTTACATCCCCATTGGCGCGCTACACCGCCTGGAGAATCCGGGAAAAATTCCGCTGGAACTGATCGAAGTGCAGTCCGGTAGCTACCTGGGCGAGGATGACATCGAACGACTGGATGACGTGTACGCGCGCCACAGCGACGAGTAATGGAGCGTACCTACCAGAGCCAGCTACCCGGCCGTGCCGGTGGCTGGCCTTTACGCACCGCCACCCAGCCGATAATGCAGCGCACGCCGAGCCATACCACCAGCAGCGGCCAGAGTAGCGTGCCGATAAAGATCAGGCTCAGGGTAAACGTGACGATAAAGTAGAGGCTGCCGATCCAGAACGTGCGGATCAAATAGCGGTAGTGCGCCTGCAGCCAGGGGGCCGCTTCTTTACGGTAGACATAGGCAATGATCACACCAATCAACAGGGTGACGTTGGCCGTGACGAGCCCTGCCAAATAAAGCGCATAAATAATTTGTGGCGGACGCGTATCCTCTTTGGGGAGGTATCGTTCAGTCATGGCCATCCTCGCTAGTAGAGACGGAAGTCGTTGGCATTAGGCAGCCCTTGCTGCTCTTCCACCACTTTGCGGTAGCGTTTGTACTCCCACTGATACTGCGCTGGGTCCAGCGCAATGGAAGCTTCGACGCTGGCATTTACGCCGGTGGCGGACGTGGCATCCTCCTCGCTATACACCTGCTCGTCGGCATCGAGAAAGTGAATCTCGAAGCCTTTGCCAGGAATGCGCAGAGCCACACCGGTGACTACCCGCGCTTGGGTGCGCGCCACCAGCTTGGGTAACAGCGTGGCGGTATAGGCATCGCGGCCATAGAACGGCGCAAACACGCCGCTGCCCCAATCCGGCTCTTGGTCCGGCAAAATACCAATCGCCTCGCTACGCTTCAGCGCTTTGAGCAGCGCCGCCACGCCCCGCGGGTTGGTGGGTACTAGCTTTGCGCCCATGCGCTCGCGGCCATGGCGGATAATCGGCTCTAAGTCAGCGATTTTGGGCGGTTCGTACATCGCGGTAAACGGAAAGTGGCTGGAGAGCCAAAAGTTCAGCACTTCCCAGTTGCCAAAGTGAGGAGCCAGCACGATCACGCCGCGCCCCTCGGCCCGGGCGCTGTCCAACTTGTCGCGGCCATGTACCGCTAGAATGCTGGCTTCTACCTTCTCGGGCGGGGCCATCCAGGCGTGACCGAGTTCCAGCATCGTCGCGGTGGAGTGCTGTAGGCTCTGTTTGGCCAGGGATTGCCGTTGATTGGCAGGCGCGTCGGGGTAGACCACCTTCAGATTGATCTCGGTTACCTTGCGCTCGCGTTTGCTAAAGCGATACACCTGCGGGCCGACCAGAGCCGCAATGCGCCAGAGCCAGCGCACCGGCCAGCGGGAGAGCGTGCGCCATAGCGTTGCAATGGCACGGGCTTGAAAGCGCGATGCAGGGGGAGTTGCCTGTTCGGTCATGGGTTACAGTAGCCAGCTATCGACATTGGAGGGCGCGCGCTTCTCCTGCAGCCCTTTAAAGCCCTTTACGCAGCGCACGATGAACCACACGGCCAGCGCGAGCAGCATGGGGAAACCGATCAGAATGAGCGTGAGCAGGGTGGCAACACTGCCGTACAGAAGGCCGATCCAGAAGGTGCGAATCTGGTAGCGGTAGTGTTCATCCAGCCAAGCCGGACCCTTGCCACGGTACACGTAGGCAATGATGACGCCGATCAGTGACGTAAAGCCCACCACAAAACTGGCGAGATAGAGGGCATAATTCACCATGGCCATGGTGGTGTCCGGGGGCGGGGTGGTGGCGGAGGTCTCGTCCGGCGTGGCGTGGCGGTCGACCACTTCACCTTCCAGCGGGGCGTCATCGCGCATGGGCGTTCCTTCTTTGATCAGGTCTATTCCAGCATCCAGCGGACACTTTGACTGCCCGCTATGATAGCGTGGGCGGGGCGACTTATCACCCGCAGGCCGCCCACGTCGGGGGCATACTTAACGCGCTGCCGGGCGGCAGATTTCCAGCAGGTTGCCGTCGGGGTCGCGCAGGTAAATCGACTCGATGGGGCCGCTGGCACCCTGGCGGGCCACGGGGCCAAGCTCGACCTCGATGGCCAGTGCATCCAGGTGCTGCTTAAACTCGTCCAGCGGTAGCTGGCAGCGCAGGCATAAATCCAGGCTGCCCGGTGTCGGCGTGGCTGAAATGGGCGCGATATCGGTATCGGTTTGGTGCAAGCGCAGGGCCGTGTCACCCAGCATCAAGTCAACGCGCTGAGCGTCCCGATAGCGTACATCCAGGCCTAATACACGAGAGTAAAAATCCACTGCGCGACCCATATCGGTCACGGTAACCACAAGATGATCCAGACCTGAGAGCATGCCTCTTTCCTTAATACAAACGTAAAACCAGAGAATACGATGATGCGACGCTGTCCGCTATGCCACGCGCAGGAGTCTGCGCTGTACCACCAAGACCGTCGCCGTGATTACTACCAGTGTGCCACGTGTGCGCTAGTGTTTGTGCCTAGCGAGCAGCATTTAACCGCTGCCGCCGAAAAAGCCGAGTACGACCAGCACCAAAACTCGCCGCAGGATACGGGATATCGGCGCTTTTTGGGGCGTTTATTTAATCCGTTGGCAACAAAGCTAGCTCCTGGCGCAAGAGGGCTGGATTTTGGCTGCGGCCCTGGGCCAACGCTCTCGGTGATGTTTGAGGAAGCGGGCTTTGATATAGATGTGTATGACATCTTTTACGCGCCCCATGCCGCGAATCTGACTCGCCAGTATGACTTCATTACCGCCACCGAAGTAGTGGAGCACTTGGCGGCACCGGGCGAGGTGCTGAACCTGCGGGTCGCGCAACTGCTACCCGGAGGCTATCTTGGGCTGATGACCAAGCGAGTGACGAGCCAAGAAGCCTTCGCCCGCTGGCACTATATTAACGACCCAACCCACGTCTGCTTTTTTAGTGAAGCGACCTTCCGCTGGTGGGCGGCTGAACAGGGTTTAACAGTCGAATTTACTGGCAACGACGTGGTAATTTTTAGAAAACACTAATCTGCTTGCTATAAGGGCGAAAAAGCATTGACTTTGCGCCTATGGAAGCAATAATTGCGCGCCCGTTTTCTTGCCTGTTTGATGTGATGGCGTGTTAACGGCAACGATTCATCCATTGAGCAAGGTGAGGTACGCATGTCGCGGCAACTGCTGGCCATGGCGTTAGCGCCCCTACTAGGGCTGTTTATTCTTGGGATTGGCAATGGCTTTCTCGCTACGCTGATTACCGTGCGTTTGGACGCAGCGGGCGAATCGGCGACGGTGATCGGGATTGTCTCGTCGGCCTATTTCATCGGCCTAGCCCTGGGTGCCATGGTCAACGACCGCCTGCTGCTGCGCATTGGTCATATTCGCGCTTACGGCAGCTTTGCCTCGCTGGTCGCGGTGACGGTACTGCTGCAAGGCCTTTTCTTCGAACCTTGGGCATGGTTTGCGCTGCGTTTGATCGGCGGCTGGGCCACGGTGGGTGTTTATCTGGTCATCGAGAGTTGGCTGCTCACGGCGGGCGACCAGAAAGTGCGCGGCCGCCTGCTGGCGCTTTATATGATCTCTCTTTACGCCGCCGGGGTACTGGGGCAGCTCATGCTCGGTATCACCAGCGCCATGGGCGACACCGCGCCCTTCATGGTGATTGGCCTGTTGGCGTCGCTCTCGGTACTGCCCATGGCGATGATTCCCCGGGTGTCGCCGCTCATCGAGCACGCCGAACCGCTACCGCCGCACCGTTTGATCACCATGACCCCCACCGGCGTCATGGGCAGTCTCGGTTCTGGCATGGTGGTCGCTGCCGCCTACACGCTGCTGCCGCTTTACCTGCAGCGCATTGGCATGAGCGTCAATCAGGTCGGCCAAATGATGGCCGTCGTTATCATGGGGGCGATGCTGCTGCAGTACCCCATTGGCCGCTGGTCGGATCGCCATGATCGCCAGATGGTCTTGATTGGTATCAGCGCCTTCTGCGTGGTGATTTCAGCGGCCATGCTGTGGTTGCCGCTCTCCACGCCGTTGCTCGCCGTACTGCTCTTTTTGTTGGGTGGTGGCGTGTTCGCGCTGTACCCGGTGGCCGTTAGCCATGCTGCCGACCGTGCGCCTGCCGGTGCACTGGTGCGGATGAGCCAGGGACTTTTGTTGATCAACTCGATTGGTGCCACCATCAGCCCGCTGATGATCTCGCCGGTGATGACCGCCATGGGCGATGCGGGCCTGTTCTGGGCGTTTGGCTCCCTCAGTCTATTCTTCGTGCTGTTCTTCGGATGGCGGCGTAGCGTGCGCCCGGCACCGGTGCCAGTGGCACCGTTCAACGCCACCACCCCAATGACCGCCGCCGGTGCTGAGCTGGTGGTGACCGAAGAGCTGGTACAAGGGGCGCTCGAACACGAGCACCTGGAAGACCTTTCCGACGTCGTGCCCGAAGTCGACGTGGCTGAGCCGGTAGTGGGGCCGCCCCAAGAAGACGAGAGCCACATCACCTACTACGATGACGTGGAAACCGAGGTGCGCAAATAAGCCGCTAAGGCGGCGACAGGTGAGACCTTAAGCTAATAGTGTGGTGAGACTAGGGAAACTACTATCGGCGATAGTGTTTTTACTACTTTTACCGCCGTCGCCTGAGGTTTTGCCATGAATTATTACGCCGCCCCGGTCCGTGATTTTCGCTTCGTGCTCGAAGAGATGTTAGCCCACCACTCCCTATCGCTACCGGGATTCGAAGAGGCCACGCCAGATCTCGTCGAGGCCGTTCTGGAAGAGGCCGCGAAGCTGGCGGGCGATGTGTGGGGCCCGCTCAACAGCACCGGCGACCGCCAGGGGGCTAAGCGCCATACTGATGGCAGCGTCACCACTCCTGAAGGCTTTGCCGCCGCCTATCAAGCGTATGTGGAGGGCGGCTGGAACGGTATTGGCGTGTCTGAAGAGCTGGGCGGGCAGAACCTACCCGAAGTGGTTGCCAGTGCGGTGCAGGAGATGCTCCACGGCGCGAACATGGCGTTAGGGCTATGCCCGATGCTCACCGCCGGTGCCATCGAGGCGCTGGCCCATCACGGCAGCGATGCCTTAAAAGCGACCTACCTGCCCAAGCTGGTTGAGGGCTCCTGGACCGGCACCATGAACCTCACCGAACCTCAAGCGGGGTCGGACCTCTCCAAAGTGCGTACCAAAGCCGTTCCAGAAGGCGAGCACTACCGCATCAGTGGCCAAAAGATCTACATCACCTGGGGCGAACACGACGCCGCCGAGAACATCATTCACCTCGTCCTTGCCCGCAAGCCCGATGCCCCGGAAGGTAATAAGGGGATTTCGCTGTTCCTGGTTCCCAAATTTCTGGTGAACGACGACGGCACGCTCGGCGAGCGAAATGACGTCACCTGCGCCTCCATCGAGCATAAGCTCGGCATTCACGGCTCGCCCACCTGTACGCTGAGCTTTGGGGAAAACGGCGGTGCCGTAGGCTACCTCGTAGGCGAGGAAGGCCGCGGGTTGAACCATATGTTTACCATGATGAATGAGGCGCGCCATAAAGTCGGGATTCAAGGCATTGGCGTGGCCGAGCGCGCCTGCCAGCACGCCTTTGCCTACGCCCACGAACGCACCCAAGGCCGCTCGCCCAAACAGCGGGGCGGCAGCGAATGCACCATTAGCGACCACTTTGATGTGCGCCGGATGCTGCTCTCCATGCGTGCCCGCACCGATGCGCTGCGTGCCCTGGCGCTCTACTGTGCCGGGCAGTTGGATATCGCCCGCCGTGCAGAGAGCGACGCCGAACGCCAAGCTGCCCAGGCCTGCGCTGATGTATTGATCCCGGTTGTGAAGAGCTTCTCGACCGACCAAGCGGTGGATATCGCCTCCATGGGCGTGCAGGTGCACGGCGGCATGGGCTACGTGGAAGAGACCGGAGCGGCCCAGCTATTGCGGGATGCGCGCATTGCGCCTATCTATGAAGGCACCAACGGCATTCAAGCGCTGGACTTGGCTGGCCGAAAACTGCAGCGAGACGGCGGTGCGGCGCTCTCTGTGCTGATCGATGACGTGCATAAAACGGCCGAAGCGCTGCGGGGTGAAGCGTCGCTGGCCAGCATGGGCAGTGCACTCGCCGCCGGTGCTGACGACCTGCGCGCCGCCATGGCCTTGGTACTGGAGCAGGGCAGCGACCCTGAACACGGCCCCGATGCCGTACAGGCATACGCCACGCCGCTGTTGAACCTGGCCGGGCACGTGCTGTGCGCTTGGCAAATGGGCATCGCGGCGCTGCATGCCCAACAGGCTGTAGACGGCGGCAGCGATGAGCCTTTTTACCGCACCAAACTGTGCAGCGCCGAGTTTGCCATTCACCAATGGCTGCCGGTTGGCCGCGCCCAGCGTGCCGTGGTCGAGGCCGGCTGGCAGTGTTTTAGCCAGTTCGATAGCGCGGCTCACTAACGCCACCGCCGCCTTATGGGCGGCGGTATTCGTTATAAGTGTCCGATAATAAAACGTCCTATAACAACAGCGAGAGTGCAGGAACCGATCATGACCTCCATCTTTGAACAAGACTTACCGCCAACCGCTGCCAACCATGTGCCGCTCTCGCCGCTCACCTTTATCGAGCGCTCGGCGGCCATCTATCCCGATTATCCGGCTGTGGTGCATGGCACGACGCGCCGCACCTGGGCCGAGACCTGGACACGCTGCCGCCAGCTAGCCTCAGCGCTGGAAAAGCGCGACATTCAACCTGGGCAAACGGTGGCCGCCATGCTGCCCAATATTCCCGCGATGTTCGAGGCTCACTTCGGCGTGCCGCTGGCGGGCTGCGTGCTGAATACGCTCAATATTCGCCTCGATGCCGACGCGATTAGCTATATGCTGGCCCACGGCGAAGCCAAGGTGATTCTGGTAGACCCTGAGTTTGCCGAGGTGATTCAAGCGGCGGTTGCCAAGTTGGAAAGCAAGCCGCTGATTATCGATGTGGCCGACCCGGAATTTTTGGGCGAGACCCAAGGCATTGGCGAGCTGGAGTACGAAGCGCTACTGGCCGAGGGCGACCCTGATTACGCCTACCGGCTGCCCAGCGACGAGTGGCAGGCGATTTCGCTGAACTACACCTCCGGCACCACTGGCAAGCCCAAGGGCGTGGTGTATCACCATCGCGGTGCCTACCTGAACGCGGTGAGTAATATTCTCGAGTGGGCCATGCCCCACCACCCGGTGTATCTGTGGACGCTGCCGATGTTCCACTGCAACGGCTGGTGCTTCCCCTGGACCATTGCCGCCAATGCGGGCGTTAGCGTGTGCCTGCGCAAGGTGGATCCCAAACGCATCACCGACCTGATCGCCGAAGAGGGCGTCACCCACTTCAGCGGCGCGCCGATTGTGCTCAATGGGTTGGTGAACCTACCGGCCGATCAAAAGCGGGTGTTTGATCATCCGGTAAAAGTGACCACCGCCGGTGCCGCGCCGCCCGCCTCGGTGATTGCAGGGGTGGAAAAGCTGGGCATCGAAGTGACCCACGTTTACGGGCTTACCGAGGTGTACGGCCCGGTCACGGTATGTGCTTGGCGCGAGGCGTGGAACGAGCTGCCACTGGAGACCCGTGCCAAAATCAAGGCCCGCCAAGGGGTGCGCTACCACATGCTGGAAGCGCTCTGCGTCGCCGATCCAGTCACGCTGGAACCCGTTGCCAAGGATGGCCAAACCATCGGCGAAATCCTGATGCGCGGCAACAACGTGATGAAGGGATATCTCAAAAACGCCGAGGCCACGGAAAAAGCGCTGGAGGGCGGCTGGTACCACACGGGTGACTTGGCGGTATGGCACGCCGACGGCTATATCGAGATTAAAGACCGCTCGAAAGATATCATCATCTCGGGCGGTGAAAACATCTCCACCATTGAAGTCGAAGATGCCATTTACAGCCATCCAGCGGTGGAAGAGGCCGCCGTGGTCGCGAAGCCGGATGAAAAGTGGGGCGAAACGCCCTGCGCGTTCGTCAAACTGAAAATAGGCTACGGCGAAGTCACCGAGGCGGATATCATTGCCCACTGCCGTAAGCATCTTGCGAGCTTTAAAGTGCCGAAAACGGTGGTTTTTAGCGAACTGCCCAAAACGTCCACGGGCAAAATTCAAAAATTCGTGCTGCGTGAAGAAGCCAGACAGCACCAGTCAGGGGAACAGCAATGAGCGAACAGCGGATTGGCGTGGTAGGCGCAGGCACCATGGGGCAGGGGATTGCTCAAGTGGTGGCCGCCAGTGGCTTTAATGTGCGGCTGTACGATGTCGCCGATGAGCAGCTCACCCGCGCCAAAAATGCGATCGATAAAGGGCTCGAGAAGCTCGTTGCTAAAGAGAAGATGACGGCAGAGGGCAAGCAGGAAGCGCTGGCTCGGCTTTCGACCACCACGGCGCTGGATGCGCTCAGCGACTGCAGCGTGATCATCGAAGCTGCCCCCGAGCAGCCCGCATTGAAAGAGAAGCTGTTTCGGGATCTCAGCCATTTGAGCAGCGACGCTATTCTGGCGTCGAACACGTCGTCTCTATCACTGACTCGACTGGCGGCGGTCTGCGAGCGCCCTGAGCGGGTGGTAGGCATGCACTTCTTCAACCCGGTGCCGGTACTCAAGTTGGTCGAGGTGATCCGCGCCGAGCAGACCTCGGATGCCACCGTAGAGCGCATCGAAGCGCTGACCAAAGCGCTGGGCAAAACCGCAGTGCCGGTGGGCGATGCGCCGGGCTTTGCCGTGAACCGTTTGCTGGTGCCGATGATCAATGAGGCCGCGTTTATCGTGCAGGAAGGCACCGCCACGCCGGAAGCCATCGATGACGCTATGAAACTAGGTGCCGCCCACCCCATGGGGCCGCTGGCGCTGGCGGATTTGATTGGCCTGGATGTGTGCTTGGCGATCATGGAGGTGCTGCAGGAAGGTTTTGGCGATCCCAAGTACCGCCCCTGCCCGCTGCTCAAGCGTATGGTGGCCGCAGGCTACCTGGGCCGTAAGAGCGGCCGTGGGTTCTATATCTACGAGTAGCCAACTACCGGATTGAAGCGCGACAAAAGAAGTGATTGCCACCCAACCAAGCGTTCGCTAGGGTTGAGTGGTCATCACTTACAAGCGCAATAACAATCAAGGAGCCATCATGAGCGACGCAGTGATCGAGAAGGTTGATAACGACGGTGTAGTGCGCCTGACCATTAATCGCCCCAAAGCCCTGAACGCGCTGAATAGCGACGTGCTCAGCGCTTTGGAAGCGCATTTAGTCGAGCTTGAAGCGCACCCCAACCTGCGGGCGGTATTGATTACCGGCGCTGGGGAAAAATCCTTTGTGGCCGGGGCAGACATCACTGAAATGCGTGATAAAACCCCCGAAGAGGCCCGCGCATTTGCCAGCCAGGCACTGCGTACCATCAAGCGACTTGAAACACTGCCCGTGCCGGTGGTCGCGCTGGTGAACGGGTTTTGCCTTGGCGGCGGCTGCGAACTGGCGCTGGCCTGCGACTGGGCCGTCGCCAGCGACAACGCCATCTTCGGCCAGCCGGAAGTCCTGCTAGGCGTCATTCCCGGCTTTGGCGGCACCCAGCGTTTGCCGCGCCGAGTCGGTCCCGCCATGGCCATCGACCTGGTGACGACCGGGCGCAAGATCGATGCTCAGGAAGCGCTGCGCATTGGCCTGGTCAACCGGGTAATGCCCCAGGCCGAGCTTGAGAGCTATGTTGAAGAGCTTACCAAGCAGCTGAAGGGTAACGGGCCGCAGTCGGTACGCGGCGCCAAGCAGGCCGTGCATGACGGCATGGATCAGGACCTCGATAGCGCCCTGGCGCTGGAAACCAGCCTGTTCGCCTTCTGCTTTGCAGGCCAGGAGCAGAAAGAGGGCATGAGCGCCTTTGTCGAGAAGCGCAAACCCAATTTCTAAGCTCTCTTTTTTCTAAGCTCTCTTTTTTCGAGTTTTACTTATTTGAGGGGTGGCGCACGCGTCACCCCTTATTTTATTCTCAGGCTTACTATTTCTTACTATGCCGGAGTGACCGCGATGCAGTGGGCCGCCTTTCTTCTTGCCGCGCTGGGGTTTGCCTATTTACCCGGGCCTGCGATGTTATACACCGCAGCACAAACGCTGGGACGTGGCCGACGGGCGGGCTGGTTGGCGGTGGCTGGGGTGCATCTTGGTTGCTATGTGCATGTTATCGCCGCCGCACTGGGGTTAGCGCTGCTGTTTGCGGCCATTCCACCTGCCTATCTCGCGATGAAAATCATCGGTGGACTCTATTTGCTCTGGATGGGCGTGCGTTTATGGCAACAAGGCATTCGCACGAGCAGTGACGAACTCCCGCTCGCTTCAACCAAGCGGGTACTGCGCGATAGCTTTCTGGTGGAAGTGCTTAACCCTAAAACGGCGCTTTTCTTCGTGGCGTTTCTGCCGCAATTTGTGCAGCCCGATATTGCCATGCCGGTCGCATGGCAATTGCTTTGGTTAGGCATTGCCACCAACGTGCTGTTCTCGTCAGCGGATGTGGTGGTGGTGCTATTGGCCAGCCCGCTTCGCGCATGGCTGCAAACGTCTCATGGCTCTTCCCGGTTGATTCAACGGATTGGCGGAGGCGTATTAATGGGGCTCGGAGGTAATACACTGGTGCAGGCAGCACGGTAGGGCCAGTCACTGTGATTTTCACCGTCGGGCTTAGTGCCGTGTTTGATCGATAGCGAACACGATGTGGCTGTGTGGGATTCCTTGGCAATTATCGAATATGTAGCCGAGAAACATCCGAGCGTATGGCCTGAAGAGCGCGCGGCGCGTGCCTGGGCGCGCTCCGCCAGTGCCGAAATGCATAGCGGCTTTGGTGCGTTGCGGGATGAGTGTTCGATGAACTGTGGCAGGAGGGGCTTACGCGTTTTGGTGGCCCGTTTCTGGCAGGCGAGCGCTTTACGGCGGTGGATGCGTTTTACGCCCCCGTGGCGTTTCGGGTACAAACCTTCAACCTGCCGCTGAGTGACACCTCCCTTGCTTATGTAAAACGCCTTTTAGCCCTGCCCGCCATGCAAGATTGGTATGCTGCTGCACTGCAAGAGACATGGCGTGAGCCGATGCATGAAGCAGAAACAGTGAAGTATGCCACTCTGTTGAGCGACGAACGCGCGATAGGCTAGTGCGTAGTGCGTGGATGGCTGCGCGATGATCACTCAAATCCGCTACACTGGCGCGCATATCATTAGAGAATGTTGAGATTCATGTTATGGCGCTAAGTGCTACCCCCTACAAAGTCGACGTTAACCTGACTGACCTGGATCGCAACGTCTATGAAACGTTGCGTTTCACGGTGGCCCGCCATCCCTCTGAAACGGAAGAGCGTCTGTGCTCGCGGCTAATTGCTTATATCCTCTGGTACAGAGAATCGCTGGCATTTGGGCGTGGGCTATCAGACGTGGACGAGCCTGCGCTTTGGGAAAAAAGCCTGGATGGACGGGTGCTGCATTGGATAGAGGTCGGACTGCCCGATGCTGAGCGTTTAACCTGGTGTTCGCGCCGCGCTGAGCGGGTCTCGCTGCTGGCGTATGGCCGCGTGGATATTTGGGAAAGCAAAGTGCTGCCCGCCGTCGCCTCGTTGAAAAATGTTCACGTGGCAGCGCTACCCCAAGAGGCGCTGGCCACCGTGGCAGCAGATCTCCCCCGGGCGATTAACTGGGCGGTCATGATTAGCGATGGTTCGCTGTTTATCACCGATGAAAACGGCCAGCACGAAATCACTCCGCAGTGGTTATTGCGGGAGCGATAGGCATTCATGTGCTAGTTTTTAAATGACGAACTGGCCAACAGTTCGTCATCACAGGGATGTGTTTCCAGGTTGTGCAGTGCATTACATAAAGTAGCTTGCTATCTATTTGCAAGATTACATACAATCAGAAATGTTTGTTATCCCCTGCTAATAGGCTGCCTACCTGCCTAGCTCTCAACTCAAGGAATGAGCCATGACGCCGTCTGTCCCTCATCGCAGAGATGAATCTCTTAAAGCCGTCTTTCGCAAAGCCGTGCTGCCGTTTGTATTACCGTTCAGCCTGCTGCCCGCTATTGCGTCTGCCGACGATAGTGCGCTTTCCATTAAGCATGAAAACGATGGACTCGCCAGCAGTGATGACGGCCACTTTACCAGTGGCTTCGAACTGAACTGGATGTTTACCCCCGAACCGCAAAGCTGGACACAGCGATTAGCGGCTGCGTTGCCGGATAGTATCATCAGTCAAGCTGATCGCGCCTCCTACCGCCTAGTGCATCAAATTTATACGCCCAATGTGATTGAGCGCCGCGAGCTGATTGAGGATGACCGCCCTTACGCGGGGTTAGTGTATGGCGGTGTGTCGCTTTATGAAGATAAGCCAATGGGACGCTGGCAGCAGGCCACAGACCTGCATTTAGATGTTGGCTTAGTGGGCCCTTCGTCGCTGGCAGACAGCATTCAGCGGGAAGTACACCGCGTGACTGAAAGCGACCGACCACGTGGCTGGAGCAACCAGTTAGGCGATGAAGCCATTGTTAACCTGAACCTGCGTCGCCAGTGGTGGCACGATACCCCCTTAGCGGGTAAACAGTTCTCCCATGGGCCTAGCGTGGGGGCGGCACTGGGCAACCTGTACACCTATGCCAGCGCGGGTTACAGCGTACGTTGGGGAGACGATGCCCAAGGGATTCCCACGCTGACGCCCAACCCTGGCAGCCGCCATCATCTTAACGGCACACACGGCTGGCAGTGGTACCTGTTCGCTAACGTGGAAGGTTACTACGTGGCCCATAACCTGACATTGGATGGCAATACGTTTAGAGATAGCCACTCAGTGGATCGCAATGAGTGGATAGCTGAAGCCTCTGCTGGGTTAGCGCTGGCCTGGGATGAGTGGCAGGTAACCTACGCGGCCGTTCAGCGTACCCGGGAATTTGATGGTCAGGATGAGCAGGATAAGTTTGGCGCACTGACGTTGAGCAAACGCTTCTAGATCTTAAATATAAGCGGCGGCTAGCGGCTGATTAAGGTGAAACGAGATGGCAAATAAGTACCCTCATACACCGGATGGCCGCTACTTCGTTGCCAAAGATCGGCTGTGGCGCTGTACGGACCCACGCCTAACGGATGACGAAAAACGCGGCCATGTCAAAGCGCTGATGAAGGCCCGCCGGGCAGTGCGCAGCGCCCAGCAGCAAGACGATGAAGAGTCACTGCGCCAAGCGCGTGAGGTTGTGCAGGAAGTCAAAGAGGCACCAGGTGAGTGCGGCCCTTAAAGCGCAGGCTTCACCTGCTGGCCGTTCACGGGCAGCGAGCACAGTGGTAATCTTCGCCCCTTTCTTAACGCGTAAGGGCGACCTGTGAACATTAAAGCTGACCTCTCGATTCTAGATATTATTGGCCACCTGCTCATCTGGGTGTTGCTCACCATTATTACCTTTGGCATTGCGCTGTTTTTCTTTCCTTACTCCTTCGCTCGCTTCGTGATCAACCGCACCAGCGTGGTGGATAACGCGACCGGCGTAGAGCGGAAAATGGTTTGCGATATCAATATCTTCAGCAATGTTGGCCATATTATTCTGTGGATGGTGATCTCATTTCTGACCCTGGGGCTTGGCTATATTTTCTACTTTTACCGGGTGTGGAACTACGCGTTGAATAACTCTCGCCTGCAGTAATGTCAGCCCCCTCGCAAACGAAGAGCCCCTTGTACTGCCTGCCGACCTTCGGCAGGCAGTCATTTTTTGAGAAATATTTGCATTAACGCATCTTCCTGTCCGACTCAACTCACCTTTCGCCTCCGTTGACATCCTTTGTATAGCCTCCTATATTTTCGCGAATAAAAATTACTATCATTAATATTAATATTCGCTCTGGGATCTTACACGATGAACAATGTAGTGTCGTTTCGACTGCGCACGCTGAGCGTCGCGGTTGCCTTAGCCTCGGTTGCTGCTGTGCCGGTAGTTTATGCACAAGAGAGCAGCGTCAATCTGGATACGGTTGAAGTCACCGCTGAATCGGCCGGTCTTTATGGGTACAGCGATGCTGAGCGGGAGCCCTCAGTAGGCAAGCTGGATGTGCCGCTGGCCGAACAGCCTTACTCCATGTCAGTGATCGACCAAGAGTTTATTCAGGAGAGCGGTGCCAAAAACATTCAAGATGCGCTGCTGTATACCCCCGGCGTGTACGCGGGCAACTTCGGATTCGACACCCGTGGCGACAGCGCTAAAGTGCGCGGGCTTGATGCAGGTCGCTATTTGGATGGTTTGCGCCAAGTGTATGGCTCCTACAACACCGTGCGCACCAACGTATACGCGCTGGAGAGCGTAGAGGTGCTGCGCGGACCATCTTCCATGCTGTATGGCCAAGCGGATTTGGGCGGTATTATCAACGGCGTCTCTAAACTGCCCCAAGAGGAGCGCAGCGGTGAGGTGTGGGCGCAATACGGCTCCTACGACCGCAAGCAGCTGGCGTTGGACGTGACCGGGGCGGCCGATGAAGAGGGCGAGTTTCTTTATCGCCTCGTGGCGTTAACCCGTGACAGCGACACCCAGGTGGATCATGTGGAAGATGATGGCTATCTGTTTGCACCGTCGTTTACGTGGCGGCCAAGCGATGCCACCAACATTACGCTGCTGCTTAATCGCCAGGAAAACAAAGGCCAGGTATCGGCACAGTTTCTTCCCCAGGCGGGCACGTTAACGCCGGGTTCATTGGGTTTTATTGGCTCTGAGCGCTTTGTTGGCGAGCCGGGCTGGGACCGCTACGACCGGGAAAAGACTGAAACGACGTTGTTTGTTGATCACCAGCTCAACGACAGCTGGGCGTTTGCGGCCACCGCTCGCTATACCGATTCCAGTACGGAAACTCGCGAGCACTGGGTGAATATCCCCAGCGTGCCCGATGCTAACGGCAATGTGAATCGGACCATCTTTATGGCGGATGCTCAAACGCGCATTCTCAATATGGATGCGCGCCTGGAAGGCGAGTTTGCGCTCGGCAATACCCAACATACGCTGGTGGCAGGTATTGACCGTCAGGACGCTCGCTGGTCTCAGGATAACTATAGTTCGGTGGCCAGTGGTGGCGGGCAGTTCAACGTCTATAACCCTCAGTATGGCAATCTTCAGCTGGATTCGCTGAACCCCACTGACCGCCCGGATAATGAGATTGAACAAGTCGGCGTGTATCTGGCGGATCATATCGAAGTAGGCCCTGTGGTCGTCTCAGCGGGCCTGCGCCGTGACTGGGCAGAGAACCGCACGCTGGCGCTATCTGGCCCAGATACGGTCAGTGATGAAGGTGAGACCACCGGCCGGCTGGGGCTGATGTACCGCTTTGATAACGGCTTCTCACCCTATGTCAGCTACTCCGAAGCGTTCGCCATGAACCTGGGCACCGATGGTACGGCCAACCCAAGCCCCTTGAAGCCCACCACCGGCGACCAGGAGGAGATTGGCTTTAAGTACGTATCTCCAGATCAATCCCTGGCCGTGAGCGCGGCGTACTTTGATATTACTCAGCAAAACCGCATTAGCGATGGCGTTACTCCGGGCGGCGTCGAGCAAGTGGGTGCCGTGGTCGATGGCTGGGAGCTACAGGTAAATAAGCGCTGGCAGCAGTTTGAAACCCAGGTCGCATACACCAACTTAAACGCCAAAAACGACGGCACCGGTATTCGCTTGCCGTATGTGGCCGAAGAGCAGGCTTCCTGGTGGAACCGCCTGTATGTGGGAAATAACTGGCGTGTTGGGGCGGGCGTTCGTTATGTCGGCGACAACGTTGGCTCTGGCGGCGCGCCGGTGGTGCCTTCCAGCACGCTGTATGATGCGATGGTGGGTTACACCCTGGGTGAGTGGGACTTCTCCGTAGACTTGAAAAACGCCACTGATGAAGAGTATGTCTCCTGGTGCCGCTATGACGGCGGTGACTGTGGCTACGGCGACCGTCGCAGCGTTACGGCCAACGTGCGCTATCAGTTTTAACGCATCATGACATAACAAACGGGGCCTGCGATGAGCAGGCCCCGTTTGGTTAATGGGACTCAGTGAGTGAGCGGCGTTAGTGCGGCTGCTTGACCAGTAGCTTCACCAAACGCCGCACGATGGGGGCGACCAAGTTGATCACCGGCAGCGCGACGGCAAAGGCAAACAGCCACGCCTTGAGCCAAATCACTACAATCCCTTCCACAAGTCCCACGTTATACAGCGTTATGACCAGCGACATAATGCATGACATAAACAGTGCCATCAGGCATGAAAATATCAGCTGGGCGTATTTCGGATCGAACATCGTACGTTTTCCTAATACGCGAATTAACGCTTATCTTCGGTTTTCTCGGTGAAGTCGCTGGCGTCGTGGCGCTCGTGAAGCTGCTCGTTGGGTTCGCCCCAGGTGCGGTTTACCATGCGGCCCCGCTGTACCGCAGGGCGGGCATCAATCTCTTCGGTCCAACGCAGCACATTCGTATAGGTGTGTGCCTCGAGGAACTCAGCGGCCTCATACACGCGGTTTTTCACCAGCGCGCCGTACCAGGGGTGAATCGCTATATCGGCAATGGTGTACTCATCGCCTGCCATAAAGCGGTTGTCGGCCAAGTGACGATCCAGTACGTCTAGCTGACGTTTGACTTCCATGGTGTAGCGGTCAATCGGGTACTGGTACTTCTCTGGCGCGTAGGCGTAGAAGTGACCAAAGCCGCCGCCCAGTATGGGAGCGCTGCCCATTTGCCAGAACAGCCAAGAGAGGCACTCGGTGCGTTTGGCCGGGTCTGTAGGCAGAAATTCACCGAATTTCTCGGCGAGATAGAGCAAAATAGCCCCTGACTCAAACACCCGTTGGGGCGGGTTCATACTGTGATCCACCAGCACCGGGATCTTGGAGTTAGGGTTAGCCTCAACGAAGCCGCTGCCAAACTGGTCGCCTTCGCCGATTTGAATCAGGTGCGCATCGTACTCGGCTGCCTCAATACCTTTTTCCAGCAGCTCTTCTAGCATTACCGTGACTTTCACACCGTTGGGCGTGGCGAGGGAGTAGAGCTGTAGCGGATGTTTGCCTACCGGCAGCGCTTTATCATGGGTGGCGCCCGCTACCGGACGATTGATGTTTGCAAACTTACCGCCGTTGCCCGGCTCCCACTTCCAAACTCGCGGTGGCGTGTAGGTCGTATCGCTCATAATAGCCTCGCTGTTGAACAGGTGAAAAGTGCAGTACCAATTGCCTAGCTTGCTAAGTTGTGTCTTTTTAATGGGGACGTAAAACCTGGGTACAAGGGTAGTTCGCGTGTTCGTCAAATAAAAATATGCAGGGGTCGTATAGGGGGGCTGACGGTAGGAGCTGTCTGGATGACCCGCAAGGGTGGGAGAAAGCGCAGAGCAGATGCAGTGTCGCCGCCTTGCTGATTGGCAAGGCGGCAAAGAGAGCGGCTTTACACCAGTGTCAGCGTGACATCGATGTTGCCACGAGTGGCATTGGAGTAGGGGCAAACGATATGCGCTTTATCGACCAGTGCCTGCGCGACGTCCTTCTCAAGACCTGGCAAGCTGATTTTTAGCTCTACTTCGATCCCGAACCCCGTGGGGATAGCGCCAATGCCTACGCTACCATCGATCTGAGTATCTGTGGGCAGTTTGACTTTTTCTTGGCTGGCCACGTGCTTCAGCGCGCCTAGAAAGCAAGCGGAGTAGCCTGCCGCAAACAGCTGCTCTGGGTTGGTGCCGTCGCCACCTGCGCCACCCAGCTCTTTGGGGGTGCTCAGTTTGACATCCAGCGCGCCATCGGAGGACTTGGCATGGCCTTCACGGCCACCCTTGGCGTGAGCATGTGCACGATAAGCAATCGTTTCAATCGACATAGACGTCTCCTTTTTTGGTCGTTAAGTGGGTCATGCTGGGATAATGATCTGTTTTAATTTAGTCCAGCTTTATTTTGCGCGCAATATAATTGAGCGAAAAAATGTTTCCCATTTAAAAAGCGAGTCGTCATTTTGCTTTTTGCAAACTCTCACGCAGCTGTACTAAGTCCTCTTTGAGCTGCGTCAGGGCCTCGACCGATTTCTCGCTGGCATTCACTACGCAGCTAGGGATATGGCGAGCCTGTTCGCGCAGCGCCCGGCCTTTGTCGGTGAGAAAGAGCTCGACGACGCGCTCATCTTGCACACTGCGCTGGCGGCGCAGTAGCTGGTCCGCCTCCAAGCGTTTGAGCAGTGGAGTGAGTGAGCCAGGGTCCGTCAGCAGTCGCTTACTCAGCGCGCCAACGGTGATGCCATCTTCTTGCCATAGCACGAGCATGGCGAGGTATTGCGGGTAGGTCAGCCCTAGCTCTTTCAAAAGTGGTTTATAGATTTTGGTCATCGTCAACGACGTTGAATAGAGGGCGAAACAGAGCTGGTGATCGAGCTCAAGTTCGCTGCAAGGGTCTAACGCAGGCATGTGGACTCCCAGACGAAATGCATAGTGGGTAATGTAGCGCGCCAAACGATGAGTGGCTATCCCTAGACGTTGGTCGTAAGTGAGCAGTTTTGTTTTGACACCCCGCCAAGCGATCGCTAGCCTTCGCTTATTGAATGTTACCGGTAACAAAAAAGGCGTAACCCGTCGATTAGCCGCAGCATTCATATTGACGCGTTATTCGATAAAGCGAATGAAGACGCGGCTCGCTCGGGTGGCAGATAAACGCTCAGCATCTCAGTACACCACTGCTCAACATTTAACAACAATGAATGTTTGGAGATAACGTCATGACAGCGATTTGGCGCAGCACGCTTACCCTAGTGGGCGCAACGACCCTGACTTTTGGCATGGCGCATGCCCAGAGCCCCGAGCTTTCCGACCCGCCGGCCATCGAAGGGGATATCGTGGCCGACCACGGTAGCCATACGCTTCGTATGGGCATTGGCCTATCGGAAACGTCTCCGCAGTTTCTCTCTAGCCAGTACTTTGGCGAAATTCTGGAGCAGCGTACCGAAGGCCGCATTACGGTCAACGTGTTCCCCAACAGCCAGTTGGGTGACGACGTTCAAATGATGGAAATGCTGCAGACCGGTACGCTGGATATGACGTATCCCTCCAGCTCGGCCACCACCAGCTACGTCGAAGAGCTCTCCGTCTTTGACCTGCCGTTCCTGCTGCCCAGCCGTGAAGCCGCCATGGCCGTCATGCAGAGCGACGTGGCTCAGGAAATGCTGGATAAGTTCGAAGGTACTGGCCTGAAAGCGTTGGCCCTCTCCGAGAACGGCTACCGCCAGCTCTCCAACAGCGCACGCCCGGTGGAGTCGCCGGAAGACGTGGCAGGCCTGGACGTTCGCGGTTTGAGCGTACGTACCATGCAGAATCCGGTGCACCTGGCGATTTGGGAAGCCCTCGGTGCTAACCCCACGCCGATGGCCTTTGGTGAACTCTTCTCTGCGCTAGAGCAGGGCGTCGTCGATGGTCAGGAGAATCCCTGGAGCACCATCCTGACCTCCAACTTCAATGAAGTGCAGGATTACGGCACCGAAACCCGCCACGTTTACACCCCGTTCATCATGATGCTGTCCGAGCGTACCTGGGACCGCATGGCACCCGAGTATCAAGAGCTGGTACTGGAAGCTGCGCGTCAATCTGCCGAGTACGAAATTCAGCTCTCCGCTGAGTACGACGACTGGTCTCGTGAGCAGTTAGAAGAGCGTGGTATGCAGATCACTCGCTTGAGCGATGAGCAGCTGGCCGCGTTCCAAGACGCCGTGCAGCCCGTTTACGAAGAGTGGGCGCCGCGCATTGGCGAAGATCTGATCGCTGAAATTCAGCAGATCGTCGAAGACAGCAGCAACTAATACGCACCATTAAGCGCGCCATCGGGCAGGCCATTGTGCCTGCCCGACTTGTCAGTGCCCCTTGGAGTTCTTATGACACCCTCCTCAACACCTTCCAATGCTGAATCCTCTTTGAAAGCGCCCGCGATGGAAGATCCGTCGGTCTATCTGGACGATCCCAATCGCAAGCTGCTGGAAATCGATACCGAAACGCGCCAGGGCCCGGCGCTGTTTCGCTGGTTAACGCTTGGCATGGAGTATTTGATTGGCGCGATTTTGGTCGCGTTGATCGTGGCGGTGTCGAGCAATGTGGTGGGCCGTTCGCTGTTCAACCACTCGCTGCCTTGGGTCGACGAGCTGGCGCGCATGCTATTCATCTGGCTGGTCTTCATTGGTGCAGCGGCCGCGTTCGCCCGCTATGAGCACATTGCCGTGGATGCACTGGTGCGGCGTTTGCCGCTGCGTTTGGCGCATATGCTCTACTGCCTGCAGCACCTGATTATTACTGGCCTGATGCTGGTCATGATATTTGGTGGCTATCAGGTTCTGGCGCGCTCCAGCGGTCGCTCGGCCATCATGGGAGTGCCGCTGAGTTTGGTCAGTCTTTCCCTCGTGCTGTGTGTCATCTTTATCGCTGCCGTATCGCTGTGGCGGGTTTGGATGAGCGTGCGCGTCATTGTTCAACCACATGGCCCTTCGGCTAACGCGCAAGGGGAGTAAGCGTCATGCTATGGATTTTTCTCATTATTTTATTCGTGTCGATCATCATTGGCCTGCCTATCGCCTTTGGTTTAGGGGTAGCGGCGCTGGTGATGGCGGTACTGTCCGATATTCCGCTCTCCATCATGATCGAGCAGTCCATCCGTGGGGTGAATAGCTTCCCGCTGCTGGCCATTCCGTTCTTTATCTTGGTCGGTGAAGTGATGAGTAACGGCGGCATCGCGCGCCGTCTGATGGAACTGGCCGGTGCGCTGGTTGGGTTCATGCGCGGTGGCCTGGGGCAAGTGGCGATCACTGGCTCGATGTTCTTTGGCGGCATTAGCGGCTCGGCGGTGGCCGATACGGCGGCCACCGGCTCGATGATGATTCCCTCCATGAAGCAGCAGGGCTACACCGCTGCCAACGCCACGGCGATTAACACCGTCTCGTCGGTGATCGGGATCATTATTCCTCCCTCCATCCCGCTGATTCTTTACGGCATCGTCACGGAAACCTCCATTAGCCGTCTGTTCATCTCCGGTATCGTCCCGGGGCTGCTGATCGGCGCGGCCTTGATGGTGACCACCTTCATTTTGGCCAACAAACAGGGTGGCGGGGTGCGTAAATTCCGCTGGGACGTGCTGTGGAAAGCCTTCAAAGACGCGTGGCTGGCCCTGGTGCTGCCGGTGATCGTGATTGGCGGCATTATTGGCGGCGTGTTCACTGCAACAGAAGCCGCTGTGGCGGCGCTGCTCTATTCGCTGGCGATTTCGCTCTTGGTCTACCGGGAGTTCAAGCTCAGTGAACTCATGGGCATGCTGATTCGCACGGCCAGGCTGACGGGCATGGTAATGATGCTCCTGGCCTTTGCCACCGTCATTGCTTGGTTCTTGACCATCAACATGGTGCCGCAAACGCTGGTGCGTCAGGTTCAGGCGATTACCCAGGAGCCGTTCCTACTGCTGTTAATCGTGGCGGCTCTTTTACTGCTCGTCGGCTTCGTGATGGACCTGACGCCGGCCATGGTCATCATGGCGCCGATGCTGGCCCCTATCGTCACCTCGGTGGGGGTGGATGCCGCTTACTTTGGCGTGCTGATGGCCTTCATCCTAGGGATTGGCCTACTCACGCCGCCGGTGGGCACCTGCCTCTATGTGGGCTGTGGCGTGGGCAAGGTCTCCATGGAGTCGCTGGTCAAAGCCATGCTGCCTTACTACGCGGCGCTGCTGGTCGTGCTGGTGCTGCTGATTGCCTTCCCAAGCATCGTGACTTGGTTACCTGACCTCACCGCCGTACGCGGTAACTGATAGGAGTCGCGTGTGACTACTTACTCAGCTCATAACGGCTCGCATCGTATTCTCGTCATGGGCGTCTCTGGGTCGGGCAAGTCGCACATTGGTCAGCAGCTAGCGGCCAGTGTGGGGGCCACGTTCATCGATGGCGACGATCATCATTCGCCCGCCAACGTGGCCAAGATGGCCAGTGGGACGCCGCTGAACGACGATGACCGCCGCGACTGGCTGGCGACCCTGGCTGGGCTGTTTGCCGATTACAAGTCGCGGGACGAATCGGTGGTGATTGCCTGTTCCGGCCTCAAACGGCGTTACCGCGACCGTCTGCGAGAAGGGGATAGCGCGCTGCGTATCCTGTATTTAGAAGGCACCCAAGCGCTGCTACGCGAGCGCTTGGAAACGCGCGCCGGGCACTTTTTCAAGGGCGACAGCATGTTGGCCAGCCAACTGGCCGATTTGGAACCGCCCCAGGCAGATGAGGCCGTGACGCTCTCCATCAGCCTGACGCCCGAAGTGATCGTCGAGCGTTTTCGTGCCACGCTCGCGCCAGAGCCGCACCGCTCATTAGGCTAAAGGGAGGGATAGGCGACGGGCCCTGCTATTCGTTATGGTAGGGCCCGAGCGCCATCCACTGTACAAGGCAGCGACGCCATTGAAGAAAAAACGCCCTACATTACAAGATATTGCTGATCGCGTTGGTGCCACCAAAATGACCGTCAGCCGCTGTTTGCGTGACCCGGAAACGGTGTCTGAAGGTCTTCGAGAGCGCATTTTCAGCATTGCCGAGCAAATTGGCTACATCCCCAATCGCGCCCCCGACCTGCTTTCCCGTGCCACCAGCCACTCCATCGGCGTGCTGGTTCCTTCGCTGACCAACCAGGTGTTTGCCGACGTCATCGTGGGGATCGAAGCCTACACCGAGCCTGCGGGCTATCACTTGATGCTCTCCCACTACGGCTACAGTCAAGAACTGGAGGAGCGCAGCCTTGCCTCGCTGCTCTCCTATAATGTGGATGGGGTGATTCTATCCGATCGTGACCACACGCCGCGCAGCCTGCGCATGCTGGAAACGGCGGGTATTCCCATCGTCGAGATCATGGATACCCACCGTCCGCCGCTGCAGCAGGCGGTGGGCTACGACAACGTTCGTGCCGCTTACGACATGGTCAGCGAGATGATTCGCCGCGGCCGTCGTCAGGTGATCTACCTCGCCGTTCGGCTCGATGAGCGTACCCGTCAGCGCGAGCTGGGGTATCGTCAAGCCATGGAAGAGCGGGGTCTTACCCCCGTGACGCTACAGAGCAGTCAGCGCTCCTCTTACACCGTGGGTGCCGCGTTGATGCAGGAAATTCAGCGCGACTACCCCGACGCGGACGGCATTTTTTGTACCAACGACGACGTCGCAGTGGGGGCCTATTTCGAGTGCTTGCGCCAGAGCATTGCCGTGCCAGAGCAGATGGCCATTGCCGGTTTCCATGGCCACGACGTTGGGCAGGCGATGACGCCACGTTTGGCGAGTGTCGTGACTCCTCGTCAAGCCATCGGTAAAGCGGCTGCCAAGACGCTACTGGCGCGCATTCGTGGCGAAGCGCTGGAGCAGAAAGTGGTGGATTTGGGATACCGCATCGAGGCAGGGAGCACGCTTTAACGTCCGCGCTAAAAACTGTTTGGCTGCTTACGATAACCCCGTTAGGCTAGCGATTCATTCTGCTATGCCCAAAGCGTACGAGGCCGCTGTGAAGATTACGCAATTAACGGTTTACCCGGTGAAATCCCTGCAGGGGATCGATGTGACCCAGAGCGAGATTCATGCCCACGGCCTTGCTTGGGACCGCCGGTGGATGCTGGTGGATGCCCAGCAGCGCTTTGTCACCCAACGGCAGCTGCCCGCGCTGGCGACGATATCCGTGGCGTTGACGTCGGAAGCCCTGGTGCTCTCTCACCCCAGCGTCGAGCCGATATTCATCTCGTTGGCAGAGCCCGAGGGTAACCTGAGGCTGGTATCGGTATGGAATGATCACTGTAAAGCGCTGCCGGAGAGCGAGGCAGTGTCCGAATGGTTGGAGGCTGCGCTGGGTGAGCAGGCCCGAGGCATTAGCCTGGTCCGCTTCGCCACGACCTTTACCCGAGCGGTGGAAGAGGATTTTCTGGCAGGGGGTGAAGCCCACAGCTACTTCGCTGATGGCTACCCCTTTTTGATCACCACTACCGGTTCCCTGGATGCGTTGAACAGCGCGCTGGTGGCGGGAGGCAATACACCGGTACCCATGAACCGGTTTCGCCCCAATATCGTGGTAGACGCCGACGAGGCTTGGCAGGAGGATCGCTGGGCAACAATCGAGAGTGACACCTACCAACTCACCCTGCGCAAACCCTGCCAACGCTGCAAGATCACTACCGTCGATCAGCACACAGGCACGATTCCCACTCAGGCCGAGCCGCTCAAAACGCTCTTGGCGTTGAATACCCAGCCTCATTTGAAAGGCGCGCACTTTGGTCAAAACGCCACGTTAACGGCGGGTGAAGGCAGCGTCATTCGTGTGGGGGATGCGGTGTCCGTAACGCCCCGCTAGGCTTGAAGCGCAAAAGCTTCGTGGCAATCGCGGTGCCCAGTAGAGTAATCACCATACCCGTGACGACCTGTAGGCTCAGCGTTTCATCCAGTAGCAAATAGCCCCACAGCAGGGCACTGACGGGGACGAGAAACGTCACCGTCGACGCCGCCGTTGCCCCGGCGCTTGCCAGTAAACCAAAGTACAGCAAGAAGGCGAGCGTCGTGCTGAGCATGGCCAGTGCCAGGGCGTTGCCCCACGCCAGGGGGCTGATGGGCTCGCTGGGCCATAGCAGCACGCCAGGAAGGAGTAACACCAGCGCCGACATGGCGCTGCTGCCAGCGGCCAGTACCCGGGTAGGCAAGTGGCTAAGGCGCGTTTTGGAGTAGTTGCCCGCCAAGCCGTAGCAGAACGTCGCACCCAGTACGGCGATGATGAACCAGCCATCGCCGCCCAAACCGAAGTCCAGCCGGTTGGCGGAGAGCACATAGACGCCCAATAGCGCCAGCGCCAACCCCAGATACTGCTGGCGTTGCACGGGCGTCGCAAAGAAGGCGGCCCCTAACAGCGCGGTAAAAATCGGCGTGGTGGCGTTAATCAGTGACGTAAACCCCGCCTCTAACCGCGTCGTCGCTAGTGCCAGCAGCGAGAAAGGCAAGACATGGTTGACCACTCCCAGTAGCAGCAGCGGCCCTTTGTGCTGCCAGATCAGACGCACGTAATGCAGGCTCAACAGCAGCGGTAGCAGCAGTAGGGCGCCAATCCCCATTCTCACCAACACCAGCGGCAGAGGGCCAAACTCGGGCGCTGCGACCCGCATGAAGATAAACGATAGCCCCCATAACGAAGAGAGTAATAAAAGGCGCAGCGCATCGGCCGATGACATGGTGTGTCCTTACGTAAAAAACCACGGGGTTGAGTGGCCGTCAGCTTATCCATAAAGCGTATGAAAGCGAAGTATGTACAAGTCAGTAAATAGATTTGTCAATATTTGTCATGTCACGAATTTGGCGTTGACGCCTATGGTGGGAGTCTCTACTGTCTCAGCCAATCGTAGTAGGGCAATGGATACTCGTTGAGGAAACGCCGTGGATCTCGCAACGCTGATTGGCTTGGTAGGAGCTGCCGTGCTGGTAGGTGCCTCTGTCATCATGGGCACGTCGCCGGAAGTGTTTATGAACCCTACCGGGCTTTTATTGGTGGTGGGCGGCAGTTTATTCGTGGTGCTCGCCAAGTTCAGCATCACACAGTTCAAGTTTGCGTTTAAAGCAGCGGCGCGGGCCTTCAAGTTTCAGTTACCCAGTATTCAAGAGAGTATCGACGAGTTGGTGGAGCTTTCTAAGGTCGCCCGTCGAGAAGGCATGATTGCGCTGGAAAGCCGAGACGTAAACTCTCCGTTCTTGAAGAAAGGGCTACAAATGCTGGCCGATGGCTTTAGTGCCGACATGATCAAGGAGATGATGGAGAAAGAGCGCCTACTGACGCTCGAGCGTAACGAAGCCGGTGGCCAAGTCTTCTCCGCGCTCGGTGAAGTATCGCCCGCCATGGGCATGATCGGCACGCTCGTGGGGCTGGTGCAGATGCTCTCGAATATGGGAGACCCTTCCCTCATCGGCCCCGCCATGGCAGTCGCGCTGCTCACCACGCTGTATGGCGCGATGATCGCAACGATGATCGCCACCCCCCTGGCCGACAAGCTTTGGGTGCGCATGAACCAAGAATC
Source organism: Halomonas meridiana (assembly GCF_009846525.1). Taxonomy (NCBI): domain Bacteria; kingdom Pseudomonadati; phylum Pseudomonadota; class Gammaproteobacteria; order Oceanospirillales; family Halomonadaceae; genus Vreelandella; species Vreelandella aquamarina. The sequence continues at coordinate 1,026,054 of NZ_CP024621.1, forward strand.
CAAAATGCAGGAGCTTTGGATAGATGCGCTTCTCGCCATCAAGGGCGACAAAAACCCGCGGGTACTCGAACAGATGCTGACCATTTATCTGCCGCCAGAGCATCGCACTGCCGAGAGCAGCGAAGAGCGCGGTGCGGCAAGCGAGCGAACGTAGGCCATGGCACAAAAGCAGACCAACATTCCCGCATGGATGGTGACCTACGCCGACCTGATGTCGCTGCTGCTGTGCTTCTTCGTGCTGCTGCTGTCGTTTGCCGAAATCGACGCGCAGAAGTTTCGCCGCGTGGCGGACGAGCTGTCCAAAGCCTTTGGGGTGCAGCGGGACATCGAAGCCATGCAGATTCCCATGGGAACGAGTGCGGTGATGCAAAACTTCTCCCCTGCGACGCCGGACCGAACGCTCATCGAAGAGGTGCGCCAGCGTACCATGCAACAGCAGCCGCAGTTGGAGTCGATGCGTAGCATGCTGGAAACCCAGCAGCGACAGCGCAGCTTGCAAGTGGCTGGCAGCGTCGAGTCGCTGCTCGAAGACGCCCTGCCTGAAGGCGTAGCGGAGATTACGGTGGATGAGTACCGCGTGGTGGTACGCATTGCCGAAAACGGCACGTTCGACTCGGGAACCGCTACGGTGACCCCCGCGTTTGCCAGCTTGCTGCAGGAGCTTGCCGTGCTATTGGGGGAGTTGACCGGTACCGTCTCGATTGATGGCCATACCGACGATGTCCCTATTCGCACCGCGCAGTTTCGCAGTAACTGGGATCTGTCGGCGATGCGCGCCGCTTCGGTAGCCAACGTCCTGGTGAATTCCGGTGCCATTGCCCCCGGGCGTTTGATCATCCAAGGGTTTGCCGAAACGCGGCCGCTTGCCGCCAACGATACGCCAGAAGGGCGGGCCGCGAATCGCCGGGTCGAGTTGACCATCGATGCTAGCGCGCCCTTCGATGATCGCGGTGAGCGCTCCATGCAGTCGTTGCAGGCCAGTGCTTCGGAGGCGTCGCCATCGTTGGCGACGATCAGCGCACCGTAAGACGAGGGTCGTAGAATCACCGCCTAGAATCAGCTACGCTGAACAAGCACCGAACGTAACCCTGCGTTCACCCTGCGAGAAGCACACTACCCTAGGAAAGGAGAACAGAATGGATAGTAAAGCAAGCGCACATTGGGAAGGTGGTCTGAAAGATGGCCAAGGTAAGGTCGCCACTGAAAGCGGTGTCCTGGATGCAGGTTACTCCTTCAAGCAGCGTTTCGAAGGCGAACCGGGCACTAACCCCGAAGAGCTGATTGGCGCCGCACACGCCAGCTGTTTCTCCATGGCGCTGTCGATGATTCTGGGCGAGAAAGGCTACACGGCCGATGCGATCGATACCCAGGCGCGCGTCACGCTGTCACAAAGCGATGCGGGTTTCGATATTTCCAGCATTCACCTGGACGTGGAAGCCAGCGTGAGCGGTGCCGATGACGCCGCTTTCCAGGAAGCCGCAGAAACCGCCAAGGCCAACTGCCCGGTCTCCAAGGTCCTCAAAGCTGACATCACGATGTCAGCCAAGCTGAAAGGCTAATACCTTTGCCCCTGGGCAGCGGCTTTCCCGCCGCACTGCCCTGAAGACGAGAAGGGCCTTGCCAAGTGGCAAGGCCCTTTTTGCGAGCAATGGCTGCTAGAAAACCCAATGACGAGATTAGCTTTGTGTCTCGTCCATGGTGTTTTCGTCGCTATTGTTCATCTCGGTATCGCGCTCCGTGTGCAGGTCTCCCTCCCGCTCGTACGCCTGCGCATCCTGTAGCGCTTCTTCCGAGGCGTTGACGGAAATCACGTACTCCTCATTGTCCTCGCCTTTCGTCAGTTCCAGGGAGTCCCACTCGATGGCGACATTCTTTTCGCCCATTCCCAGGAAACCGCCTACACCGACGACCACGGCGTTGATTTTGCCATCCTCGTCGATGATCAAGTCGTTGATGGTGCCGATGTCTTCGTCGTTTTCAACGCTGCTGCGTACTTGATTGCCCGTCAGCGAATCGGAGTGGAAAGTGTTGTCTGGGGCATTGGTCAGGTAAGACGCTTCCGTACCCGTGTTGCCCTCATTGGCTTGAGCGATGCCTGCCGTGGCCATCAGGGCGGGAAGAATGAGGGTCGTGAGAAAAGTCGGTTTCATCGTGATTGCTCCTTGCGTGGTGATGAAGAGGGCACACGCGAGTGGCACCTCTTTTCGTCCGAAGTGTCCCGGCACCTCGCTGTGCAGGGACACTTCTCAAGGTAGGCGTTGAAGCCCTCTTTGCAATCATTAGGGCGCACTCTTAATCCATATCAAGAAAGAGCGGCGGCGACGTTAAACGCGCTGCGACAGTCTGGCGAATTGACCCGCTGCCCGTGGCTGGGCATATTCATAGCCATCCAGGCTTGCCGCAGCGCGGTGGCTGCATATAAAGGAGACTTCATGACCCTGACTGCCCCCTTACTGTCGTTTCAGCCGTTGAAACAGCGCTTAGCCAGTGGCGTTGTGGCACTCAGCACTTGGCTGATGACGGCCAGCGCGATGGCCAGTGACGCCGAACTGCCGAAAGGCCACTTTCTGTTGCCCGAATCAGGCAACATGGTCGGTGAGGTATATACCGTCACCGCCAGCGAAGAGGATACGCTGCTGGATATCGCCCGGGAGCATAACGTGGGCTACGAAGAGATCCGCATGGCCAATCCGGATGTCAGTATCTGGGTGCCGGGAGAGGGCGCCGAGGTCACCATCCCCAGCCAGTTCATTCTGCCTGATGAACCTCGCACAGGGATCGTAATCAACGTGGCCGAGCTGCGGATGTACTACTATCCCGAGGTCGAAGACGGAGAAGCGCCCCGCGTCGAAACCTATCCGATCGGGATTGGCCGCGATGCCTACAATACGCCGCTCGGTATCACCGAAACCACCATGCGTTTGGAAAACCCTGCGTGGTATCCGCCTGAGTCGATCCGTCGCGAGGCAGCCGAGCGGGGGGATCCACCGCCTGCGGTCGTTCCGCCCGGCCCAGACAATCCGTTGGGCCAGTATGCCATTTTGCTGGATATCCCCGGTTATCTGATCCACGGCACCAACCAGCCGGATGGGATTGGCATGCGCGCTAGCCGCGGCTGTATCCGTATGCACCCGGAGGATATCGAGTCGGTGTTTTGGCGTGTGCCGGTGGGCACCCAGGTGAACATCATCGACGCGCCCATCAAGCTCGGCTGGGGCGCCAATGACGATGCCTACATTCAGGCGTTCACGGCGACCGATGAGCAGGCCTTTGGCATGGAAACGCTGTTGAACGTGGTGAGCCTGATCGAAGAGCATAAAGGGGAAGGTCGTGCCAACTACGAGCAGGTGAGCCGCGTGTTGGAAGAAGCCAACGGCCAGATCGTACCGCTGAGCTAATCACGCGTCCCTGGGGCAGGAGGAAGTGCGGGCACTAGCGACAGTGCCACTGCCTGACGCACGAGGGCGGCCACATTGGCCGCTCCCATCGCCTTCATCGCCCGCAGTCGATACACCTCGACGGTTTTGGCGCTGATCCCCATATGGTCGGCGATTTCCCGGCTCGTCATCCCCTCCGCCACGTGCACCACAATGCGCTGCTCTTTCGGGCGAAGCGTCTCGAAGCAGGCTTTTAGCTGCGCTATCGACTGCTGGCGTTGGTGCTGCTGCTCGGCACTGCTGAGCGCTCGCTGCACGACGTCGATCAACTGCTGGTGGTTGAAAGGCTTTTCGATGAACTCGAACGCGCCATTTTTTAGCGCCGCCACCGCCATGGGCACGTCGCCATGCCCGGTCATCATGATGATCGGCAGGCGGGCCTGCTGGTCGATTAGCCGTTGCTGCACCTGCAGCCCGCTCATGCCCGGCATGCGCACGTCCAACAGTAGAGCGCCTAAGTCATCGTGGGAGGCCGCAAAAAAAGCGTCACCGCTGGCGAAGGCGCGGGGGGTGAGCCCCACCGATTCCAACAGCCAGACAAGAGAGTCACGCAGGGCGTCGTCGTCGTCGATCACCGCAATGACGTTAGGGGGCGTCGATAAAGGAGTAGGCGAGGGCATTAGGCATCGGTCTCCGTTCGCAGTGATACGTCAAAACAGGCGCCCCTGGCACTCTCGTCGCGCAAAGAGAGGGCGCCGCCCATACTCTCCATGAGCGTGCGGCTAATGGCCAGCCCCATGCCCAACCCTTCCTCGCGGGTGGTGAAGAAAGCGTCAAAAATGGTCTGCTGGTGTGCTTTTTCAACCCCCGGCCCCTCGTCCTCAACGCTTAGGGTGATCTGGCGCTGGCCGCTTCGCCGGGCGCTCATGAAGACCACCTTGGCGTCGTTCACTCGGCGGCTAGCGGTCAGCGCGTTCAGCAGTAAGTTCACGATGACCTGCTCCAGGGCAATCGGGTCGGCGTAGACGCGCGGCAGCGTATCGGGCAGGCGTACTACGAGTTCGATCGATGCTTGCTGATACTGCCACTCACAGAGGCGACAGGCAGCCGCGACCACCTCGTCCAGCGCCAGTGGGCGCACGTGATGGCTGCGCTTACGGACGAAGCTGCGCAGATGACGCAGCCGCTGAGCAAGGCGCTGTACCTGCTCGTCAATGCGCTCCAGAGGCAGCTGTAGCTCGCTGGCAAGCGGTGTGGGCTGCTGTTGGCACTTGAGCAGCGCGCCGCTGGTATAGTTGGCAATGGCACCTAAAGGTTGGTTTAGCTCGTGGGCGATATTGGAGGCAAGCTCGCCTGCGGCGGCTAACCGGTTAGCGTGGGCAATCTGCTCTTGATGGCGACGCGCTTGGGATTCGGCGGCTTTTCGAGCGCTAATATCGCGATTGACCAGGGCGTAGTGGCCAGGCTCGGCTCCTCGGCTGCGGTGGGCCAGTACCACGCTGAGCACCGGTACGCTGCCGCTCGCGGTGCGCATCTCCAATTCCCCGCTCCAGGAGCCGTAACGCTCCACGGCTGGAAACACTACCTCATTTAACAAGCACAGCGACTCGGCTTGGTATAGCTCACTGAGCGCAGTGGACGCTTCGTTGGGTAAGGCAAAGCAGCGGCGAGCGGCTTCGTTAGCGCTGAATACCCGCAGGTTGGGCCCTAAAAACAGCACGTAGTCGGTGGTGGATTCAACCACCTGTGCCAAACGCTCCCGAGTGGCTTCGGCCTCGATACGACGCCCGACGTCTCGGGAGACGCAGAGGATATCGATCAATTCGCCAGTCTCGGCGTCCCGCCGAGTGCGGCTGGTGGTTTCGAACCATACGTAATGGCCCGCCTTGGCGCGGAAACGGTAGGTTTGCTGATAGAAGCCGTCGTGGTAGTACACCCGCGGCGACTTGTTGAGCAGGTCGCTCAAATCGGCTGGGTGAAACAGCTGGTACGCGGAGACGCCGATGAGCTCGTCGGGTTCATAGCCCAGCAGCTCCCGCGCGGCCTGGGAGGCATACAAAAACGTGCCGTCCCGGGCGTGACGGGAGATCAGGTCCGTGGTGCTTTCGGCCAGCCACTGATAGTGGCGCTTTTCCTCCTCGAGTGCGGCGTTGCGCGCTTCCAGGGCCGCTACTTTCGCCGCCAGGGCGGCCGCTCTGTCAGCACTCACGGGACACGTCTCGCTCATCATTTAGCGCGCAGGGTCCAACACGCCGCCCATCGATGCGTTGCGGCGGAACCAGCCCGCAATGCTGGCGCGAGGCTGGCGGGTGGGCAGCACTTCATGGGGAATGGTTTCCGATAAAAAGCAGGCAAAGGTGCCGGCTTCGGGCACCACGCGGGCCACTTCTAGCGTTGGGTCATCCGGATGATAAATCACCATTTCACCGCCGCCGTCGCTCGGCCAGTCGGGATTCAAGTAGCCGACAGTAGAAATCACTCGGTTGGCCCGCCCGCGAAAGCTGTCTAGGTGACGCTGGTAGAAGGCACCGGCAGGGTAATGAGCAAAGTGGGCCTCGTACTCGAACAGACCCAGAAACAGCGCTTGGTTGAGAGACTGCTGTAGCGCTGCCATGGCATCCAGATAGCGGCGTTGGGCGTCACTTTCTCGGTCTAGCCAGTGGATGGCATCGCCGCGTATGTCTTTGCGCAAGTGATGCTGCTGGCCGCGGCCAATACCCGCCTCGTCCAGGGCGTCCAGCTCGGCCAGCTGATGAATCTCCCGGTGCAGCGCTTGGCAAAGCGCCGGGTCGATCACGCCTTTACCTACATACCACCCCTGTTCCACCAGCGCGTCTACCAGCGCTAGGTGGGCGTGGGGATCGAGGGCCGGGGTGTCGATGTCAGGCGAAGCAATCATTTCGTGGTTCTCGTCACGGGCGCGCGCTCGGCGTTGGCCGAGCGTCGGCTAGTCGGGGTACGACGTTCAGGGTAGTGGCGCAAAGCACCGGGCGGGCGCTGATACAGGTCAATCTCCATACCAAACCCCTCGGCCAGCAGCTCCACCAGCATCATCGCAGATAAGCCCCAGATCACGTGGCCATCGACGTGATAGCTGGGCACGTAGTGGGCAACGCCATCGACGGTGATCACATCGGTATGGGTACGCTGGTCGTCTAAAAAGTGGCTGAGCGGGACTTCGAAAATGGCGTCCAACTCCGCGGGATCCGCCACCAGCGGTAGGTCCGGCGGAATGATACCCACCCAGGGCGTCACGCGAATGCCGTGCAGCGAAATGACGTCCGACAGCCGCCCCAGGGGCTGTACCAGGCCAGGGGCTAACGCAATCTCTTCTTCTGCTTCCCGCAACGCCGTGGCATATAGATCAGCGTCACCCGGTTCACGTTTACCGCCAGGAAAAGCGACTTGGCCACGGTGGGTATTCAAGTGGCTGGCTCGGCGAGTAAACAGTAGGGTGGGGGCAGGGCGCTCAACAATCGGCATGAGCACGGCAGCTTCCGGCAGTGCTACATGGTCTAGCCGTTGAGGGGTATGCTGTTGCAGCCGTTTGCGCAGTTTCTCTAACATAGGAGTCTCTTTACTTTGCTCTCTTTTACCCAGCCACGGTGATCATCGTCAAGCACGTTGATGCCTCGACCCACCAGCCGTAGAGAAAACTCGATGAACTTTTGTAGTCAGTGTGGTGAGAAAGTCCGGTTTGCCGTTCCCGAGGGAGACGACCGCCCCCGCTACCTGTGCGACGGCTGTGGCACGATCCACTATCAAAATCCCCGCATCGTGGCGGGTACGCTGCCGGTGAGCGGCTCCAAAGTGCTGCTCTGCAAGCGAGCGATCTCCCCTCGAAAAGGGTACTGGACGCTACCGGCAGGGTATATGGAAAACGCTGAGACCACCCAGCAGGCCGCCACGCGGGAAACCTGGGAGGAAGCCTTCGCTGAGGTCACGCTGGGCGACTTGTACACGCTGATCGATCTTCCGCATATCAATCAAGTCTATATGATCTTTCGCGCGGATTTGGTGGGCGGCTTTGGTGCCGGGCCAGAGAGCCTGGAGGTGGCGCTATTCGAGGAACACGAGATTCCTTGGGACGCGCTGGCCTTCCCCACCATCGAGCGCACGCTGCGCCACTACTTTGCCGACCGCGAAAACGCCGTGTTTCCGCTGCATATCAGTAAAATCACGCCCGAAGATCGCGAGCGCTATGTGGGTAGCGCCTAGTCGTCTTAAAGGTCGGCGAGCTGCCACACGTCGTAGGCGACTTCTTCATAGGGATGCGCCAGTTTGAGCGCCGCAATAGCGGCCTGAATATGCTCGTCGGCGCAGACCAGCTCGACCTTGAACTCCTCGACGGTTTCTAGCGTGCCGACCTGTCCGATATGCGGCTCGGCGCCTGCCATCGGACGGAACTGACCGGTGCCTCGGGTCTGAAAGCAAACATGCTCGTAGTTGCCGATTCGACCGGCACCCGCGTCGAAGACGGCGCGTTTGACGCTGTCGGCATTCTCAATGGGAACGAAAAACGCAAGTTTATACATAGCAGCGACCTCTGTGCATCGGGATACGTCGTCAGGCGCTTATGTTAGCGGATAGGACACTACTGGTCTTGGCGAAGGCTTTGTATGATGAGGTTTTTTTAACGACAAGGCGGCGACCCCCTCCATGGATAAGTTTGAAGTAAAGCTCGACCAAGCAGCCAGGGCCGCCTGGATGTCCTATGTGGGCGGCATGACCCAGGATGAGATTGCCACTCAGCTTGGCGTCTCACGCCCTGGCGTCCAACGCTTACTGGCCCTGGCGCGCCAAGAGGGGTTGGTAAAAGTGCATATCGATCACCCCATCTCAACCTGTATGGCGCTGGGCAGCGCGCTGCGGGAGCGCTTTCAGCTGGCCTACTGCGACGTGGTGCCTGCGGACACCCAGGCCCCCGAAAGCGGCGCGTACTATCTGGCCGTGGCGGGGGCCGAGCGCATTGCGCGGCTGGTGGAGCGCAGCGAGCCGCTGACGCTCTCGCTGGGGACCGGGCGTTCAGTACGTGCGGCAGTGGAAGCGCTAAGCCGCGTGGAGCGGCCGCAGCATCGGTTTGTCTCGCTGGTGGGCAACGTGGCACGGGATGGCTCCGCCAACCGCTACGACGCCGTGATGGTGCTGGCGGATAAGACCGGCGGCGAGCGCTTTTTATTGCCTGCACCCGTAGTGGCGGAGTCGCTGGCGGAAAAAGAGGCCATGCTGTCCCAGCGCTTGTTCAAAGCGATCGCCGATGTAGCGCGAGAGTCAGAGGCGGCGTTTATCGGCATTGGCCGTATTGACCGCCAGGCCACGCTTTTTCAAGACCACTTCATTAGCGAAAGCGAGCTAGATGAGCTGCTGGGCCGCGAAGCGGTGGGAGAGCTACTGGGTTGGCCGCTGAACCGGCGTGGAGAGGTGATCGATTGCTCGATTACCCGGCGTGTGACCAGCCTGCCGCTGGAGCGTTTTGGAAAGCACCTCATGGTGGGGATTGCCGGTGGCAGGGATAAAGCGCCTGCCATTTTAGCCGCACTGCGCGGTGGCTGGCTGAAGGGCTTGATCACCGATGAGATCGCTGCGCGGCATATCCTCGAGGCGATGGAGTGAGCGCTATCTTCGCGGTTGCAACATGCAAGCGATTGAATGAATTAGCGTAAAGTCTAACGCGGCAAGCTTTGCTTTTTTTTGGCTCGCATACGATCATTTGTTCGGTTGGTGATCAATAAGATCAAGGCAACAACAATGCCAATATTTGCCAAGAGGAGTGCTGTATGCGTCTCGCGCGTCATTTGCCCGTCACGACCCTAGCGGCCGCCATTGCGGTGGCTGGCCAAGCCCAGGCTCAAACTGAGATCACCGTCGCCACGGTGAACAATAATGACATGGTCATTATGCAGAGCCTGACCGATGCCTTTGAGCAAGCGCACCCGGATATCACGCTGGACTGGGTGGTGCTTGAGGAGAACGTGCTGCGTCAGCGTATGACCACGGATATTGCCACCGGCGGTGGGCAGTTCGACGTGATGACCATCGGCACTTATGAAGTGCCCATTTGGGCGGAACGCGGCTGGCTTGAGCCGCTGGACAGCCTGCCCGATGACTATAACGAAGACGATCTGCTGGCATCGGTACGCGACGGCTTAAGCCTGGACGGCACGCTGCACGCCCTGCCGTTCTATGCGGAAAGCTCGATGATGTATTACCGCACCGATCTGTTTGAGCAGGCAGGTATCGAGATGCCCGAGCAGCCCACCTGGACGCAGGTGCGCGACTGGGCCGAACAGCTCCACGGTAGCGAAGAGGGCCTGGCGGGTATCTGTTTGCGCGGCAAGCCGGGCTGGGGCGAGAACATGGCCTTCGTCTCGACGCTGGTGAACACCTTCGGCGGCCGCTGGTTTGATGAGCAGTGGAATCCGGAGCTGAACTCTGAGGCGTGGAATAACGCGATTTCGCTCTACGTAGACCTGCTCAGCAACTACGGCCCGCCAGGCGCCAGCTCCAACGGCTTTAACGAGAACTTAGCGCTCTTCTCACGCGGTAACTGCGCCATGTGGGTCGGCTACCTCGGCGGCAGGCAAGCTCTACGACGAGAGCGAATCCGACGTAGCCGGTACGCTTGGCTTTGCGCCCGCGCCCATCGCGGAAACTCCCAAAGGTTCCCACTGGCTGTGGTCTTGGGCACTGGCTATCCCAGCCTCCTCTGAGCATAAAGAGGCAGCTCAAGCGTTCATTACTTGGGCCACTTCTGAAGAGTATATCGAGCTTGTCGGTGAGACTAACGGCTGGACCAGCGTACCGCCGGGCACTCGTGAATCCACCTATGCTAACGAGCAGTACACCTCAGCCGCGCCGTTTGCTGGCTTCGTACTGAACGCCATTAAAGAGGCTGACCCCACCGACTCTAGCCTAGAGCCGAACCCCTATGTGGGCGTGCAGTTTGTGGGTATTCCTGAGTTCCAATCGATTGGCACTCAGGTAGGCCAAACCATTGCGGCGGCGCTGACCGGCGATACGTCGGTTGAGCAGGCGCTAGATAGCGCCCAGCGTGCGACTGAGCGCACGATGCAGCGGGCGGGCTACATCGAACGTTAATGCACTCCTGCGCCTGCCCGGCCACGGGCAGGCGTTTTTGGTGGTTCTCGCAGGTCTGTTTTCTTGCAGGTATTTCCATGAATAGAACACGTGCTTCTGGCCGTACGGTCGGCGGGCTGAGAACGCTTTCGCTTCAAGCGCCCGCCGTAACGCTGCTCCTGCTCTGGATGATTGTGCCCCTAGGCATGACCATCTGGTTCTCTTTCCAGCGTTACAACTTACTGATGCCCGAGATGACCGGCTTCGCCGGGTTGGAAAACTATGAGTACCTGCTGACCGACCCCGCGCTATGGTCGGCCATGGGCACCACGCTGCTGCTAGTGGGTTGGGTGCTGGTGATTACCGTGGTGGGCGGTACGCTCTTAGCGATTCTGTTTCAACAGGATTTTGCTGGGCGGGGCATAGCCCGCGTATTGGCGATCTCTCCCTTCTTTGTCATGCCAACGGTGAGCGCGCTGGTATGGAAAAACATGATGATGCACCCCTCTAACGGGGTGTTGGCGTGGTTAGCACAGTCGCTGGGACTTTCTGCGCTGGACTGGTTCTCATCGCTACCGCTGACCTCCATCATCATCATCGTCTCGTGGCAGTGGCTGCCGTTTGCGCTACTGATCCTGCTGACGGCGATGCAATCGCTGGATGAAGACCAAGTGGAAGCCGCGCGGATGGATGGCGCGGGGCCGCTGGCGATTTTCTTCTTTATCACGTTACCGCACCTAAAGCGGGCGATTAGCGTGGTGATCATGATTGAAATGATCTTCCTACTGACGATTTTTGCCGAGATCTTTGTCACTACCTCCGGTGGGCCTGGGCTCGCCACCACCAACTTGGCTTATTTGATCTACATCCAAGCGCTGCTGGATTTCGATGTGGGCATGGCTTCGGCGGGTGGGGTGATCGCCATCATTCTGGCCAATATCGTCGCGATTTTCCTTGTCCGTATGGTCGCTAAGAACTTAGAAGACTGACCCCGGCACCAGGACGTCTTGGGAGCATTTCAATGACAACTCATCGTAATAGCGCACCAGCACATACTCGCTCGTTGCCCATCCGGCAACTGGTCTTGACCCTGTTGGGCTGGTCGATCGCGCTGATTATCTTTTTTCCTATCCTGTGGATGGTGCTGACCGGTTTTAAAACCGAGACGGCGGCGATAGCCGACCCCAGCTTTATCTTTTCGCCCACGCTGGAAAGCTATCAGGAGGTGCAGGCACGCTCGGGCTATGCCCGTTTCGCGCTGAACAGCATCGCGGTGGCGTTTGGCTCTACGTTTTTAGCGCTGCTCATCGCTATTCCTTCGGCCTATGCCATGGCTTTTTTGCCCACTAAGCGCACCAAGGGCACGCTGCTGTGGATGCTCTCCACCAAAATGCTGCCGCCGGTGGGTGTTCTGGTGCCTATCTACCTGATTTTCCGCGATGTCGGGCTGCTGGACACCCGCACCGGGCTGATCATTATTTATACCTTGATGAACCTGCCCATCGTGGTGTGGATGCTCTACACCTTCTTTAAAGATATGCCCAAAGACATTCTCGAAGCGGGCCGGATGGACGGTGCCTCCACTCTGCAGGAAGTGTTCTTCCTGCTACTGCCGCTGACCCTGCCAGGGATTGCGTCGACTGGGCTGCTCTCGGTGATTTTGAGCTGGAACGAAGCGTTCTGGAGTCTCAACCTCACCTCGTCGAAAGCCGCGCCGTTGACCGCCTACATTGCCTCGTTCTCAAGCCCCGAAGGGCTGTTCTGGGCCAAGCTGTCGGCGGCTTCTACCATGGCCATCGCCCCCATCCTAATCCTCGGCTGGATGACCCAAAAACAAATGGTGCGCGGCCTGACCTTTGGCGCCGTCAAGTAAAGGAGTTCCCCATGGCAACCTTACAACTCAAGAATATTACTAAGCAGTTTGGCGACACCAAGGTCATCAAGGGCATTGATCTCGACGTTAACGATCGTGAGTTCGTGGTGTTCGTTGGCCCCTCGGGCTGCGGTAAATCCACGCTGATGCGCATGATCGCAGGCCTGGAAAGCGCCAGCGACGGCGATATTCTCATAGATGGCAAGCGCATGAACGAGGTGGGGCCCGCCGACCGCGGTTTGGCGATGGTGTTTCAAAGCTACGCGCTGTACCCGCACATGACCGTTGAGGGCAACATGGGCTTCAGCATGCGCTTGGCCGGGGTGCCCAAAGAGGAGCGCCGCGCCAAGGTGCTGGAAGCTGCCAAGATCCTTCAGCTTGAGCCGCTGCTGGATCGCAAGCCCAAAGCGCTGTCCGGCGGGCAGCGCCAGCGGGTGGCGATTGGCCGAGCGATTGTGCGCAACCCCAGCATCTTCCTGTTCGACGAGCCGCTCTCCAACCTAGATGCGGCGTTGCGGGTGCAGATGCGTATCGAGCTGGCGCGGCTGCATGAAGAGCTGGATGCCACGATGATTTACGTGACCCACGACCAAATAGAAGCCATGACCATGGCCGATAAAATCGTCGTACTACACGATGGCGTGGTGGAGCAGGTGGGTTCGCCCATGGCGCTCTACCACCACCCGCGTAACCGCTTCGTGGCAGGCTTTATCGGCTCGCCCAAGATGAATTTCTTCAGCGTCGAGCAGCAGTCCATTGGTGATGATGGCGTCACCGTGCGCCTGCCCGGCGGGCGGCCCTGCACTATCCCTGTGGCGGGCGAACAGCTCGCCAGCGATGAAGCGCTGGAGCTGGGCATTCGTCCTGAGCATCTGCAGCTGGAGGAAAACGGCCCGCTGAGTGGGCAGATTAAAGTGTTGGAGCGCTTAGGCGGGCAGACCTCGCTGTACGTGCAGATGGGCGAGCTACTGATCACTATTATGGCCGATGGCGACGTGGCCTACCGGGTGAACGATACCGTGCAGTTTGGCTTTGCCGCCGAGCGTGCTCATCTGTTCGACGCCCAAGGCTTGGCGCTAGAGAGCCTGTCACAGCACCCGCTGGCCAGCCTGACCCGCCAGGATAACCGTGCGGCTACCGAGCCTGCTGCGCCAGGGGCGCAGGTATGAAAGCGCTGATTTTTGATTGTGACGGCGTCCTGGTGGATAGCGAAGCCCTGGCTGAAGAGACCCTGGAAACTCACCTTGGGCAGTGGCTGCCGGATCTGGATATTCCCACACTGCTCAGCCAAGCCCTGGGCATGACGACCGCCGACATCCTTAAGCACTTGGCGCAGTTAAGCCGCCATCAGCTGCCGCCTGATGCCTCCGAGCGGGTCGATAGCGCCATAGAAGCGCGTCTGGCACGAGAACTCACCGCGATTGCAGGGGTTCACGACGCCGTTAGTAGTCTCGATTTACCTAAGGCCGTGGTCTCCAACAGCCGCCGCTGCCGCGTATTGGCATCGCTTGCAACAACGCAGTTGGAAGAGGCGTTGGGCGATGTGCCGATTTTCACGGCCGAGCAGGTCGATAACCCTAAGCCGGACCCAGCAATTTACCGCTTGGCGGCGCATGAGCTTGGCTGCCCGCCCAGCCGCTGCCTAGTGGTTGAGGATAGCGTGGCAGGCGTTACCGCTGCCCATGCCGCCGGCATGCGGGTGATTGGTTTTGTGGGCGCCAGCCATATCGACGACGAGCAGCCTAACCGCCTGCTCGCGGCGGGTGCTTGGCGAATTTTGCCCCATATGCGCGGGCTTCGCGCCTTAGTGGACGAGTGGCAATTACATCTGCAAGGACAAGATAACAATGAAACTGCTCAATAAACGTGCCGTGATTACTGGCGGTGCCCGTGGCATCGGACTCGCCATTGCCCAGCGCTATTTGGCCGAAGGGGCCAGTGTCGTGGTGGCCGATATCGATGCCAAGGCCATCGAAGACGCACTCACCACGCTGCAGCAGGATGCCAGCGCCGAGCGGATCATGGGTGTGGTGCTGAACGTGTGCGACCAAGGCTCTATCGATGCCATGGTGGAGAGCGTCACCGAGCGCTTTGGTGGCATTGATATTTTGGTCAATAACGCGGCAGTGTTCGATATGGCGCCGGTGCTGGAAGTGACCCAGGCCAGCTTCGACAAACAGTTTGCGGTGAACACCAAAGGCATGTTTTTCACCCTGCAGGCCGTGGCCCGCGCCATGGTGGCCCAAGGTCAGGGAGGCAAAATTATCAATATGGCCTCCCAGGCGGGTCGGCGTGGCGAACCGCTAGTGAGTGTTTACTGCGCCAGTAAAGCCGCCGTGATTAGCCTGACCCAGTCCTGCGGGCTCGATTTGATCAAACACCGCATTAACGTCAACGGCATTGCCCCCGGCGTGGTGGATACCCCGATGTGGGAAGAAGTCGATGCGTTGTTTGCTCGCTACGAGAACCGCCCATTGGGCGAGAAAAAGCGCCTAGTGGGCGAGGCGGTGCCCTATGGCCGTATGGGGCTGCCGGAAGATCACACCGGCGCCGCCGTGTTTCTTGCCAGCCAGGATAGCGATTACGTCGTCGCCCAGACGCTCAACGTCGATGGCGGCAACTGGATGAGCTAAGACGCCTATGAGCCCTGATCTTGTTTCGTTAAGCCACCAACTGCTGGATGCCGCCGAAGGCAAGCCGCGCTTTATGGTTGCCCTGGCGGGGCCGCCGGGGGCCGGAAAATCCTACCGCAGCGCGCTGCTCTGCGAGGCGATTAATCAACTGCGCCCAGGGCACGCGGCGGTGGTGCCGATGGATGGCTACCACTTCGATAACGCCGTACTAGGCGATGAGCAGTTGCCTGTGAAAGGTGCGCCCCACACCTTCGACGTGGAGGGCTTGCATCACGATTTAATGCGCATCCGTCGGGCGGATAAGCCGGTGGCCGTGCCGGTCTTTGATCGGCCGCTGGACCTTGCCCGTGCCGGTGGGCGGTTAATTACCCCCGCGCATCGCATTGTGATTGTGGAAGGCAATTATCTGCTATTGAACCAAGATCCGTGGCGGTCACTGCACGCGCTGTTCGACTGGACGCTAATGATCGACGTCGACGACGCAGTTCTCGTAGAGCGGTTGGTGAACCGCTGGCTCTGTATGGGCCAAGACCACAGCGGCGCGCTTGAGCGCACCCACCAAAAAGACATGCTGAGCGCCGCGCTGGTAAAAACCCGCAGCGTGCCACCTGACCAGCGCTGGCGCTAGGACGCGCTTGCCCAGCCAATAACCCGGAGAGTGACGATGACCCAGCTTAATAACCACAATGTGGGTTCCCTCAGCGCGGCGGTTGAGACGCCGACCTATGATCGTCAGGCCGTGACGCCTGGCATCGTCCATATTGGCGTCGGTGGTTTTCATCGTGCCCATCAGGCGATGTACGTAGATGCGCTGATGAACCAAGGCGAAGCGCTGGATTGGGGCATTGTGGGCGTGGGGGTCATGCCCGGCGACAAACGCATGCAGCAGGCCCTCGCCGCACAAGACTACCTTTACACCCTCGTGGTCAAGCACCCTGACGGTGAATATCAGCCTCGGGTGATTGGCAGCATGGTGAACTACCTGTTTGCCCCGGAAGACCCCGAGGCGGTCATCGAAACCATGGCCGACCCTGCCATCAAAATTGTCTCGCTCACCGTTACGGAGGGCGGCTACAACTTTCATCCGGTGTCCGGAGAATTCAACATGGACGCCCCCCAGGTGCGCGACGATCTCGCCCATCCTGAGCGCCCCTCCACCAGCTTTGGCTTGGTGGTGGAAGCCCTGGTACGCCGCCGGGCACGGGGTATTGCACCGTTTACGGTGATGTCCTGCGATAACATTCAAGGCAACGGCGATGTCGCCAAGCGCATGTTCAGCGCCTACGCCCGCGCCCGCAGTGCGGAGCTGGGCGACTGGCTAGCCGCTGAGGTAGCGTTCCCCAACGCCATGGTGGACCGCATCACGCCAGTGACCGCGCCCACGGATATCGAAGAGCTCTCCCAGCGCTTTGGCGTTGAAGATGCCTGGCCCGTGGTGTGCGAGCCCTTTACCCAGTGGGTGTTGGAAGATCACTTCCCCTTGGGCCGCCCGGCGTTCGAGAAGGTCGGTGTGCAGGTTGTCGAGGATGTCGAGCCGTACGAACTCATGAAGCTGCGCCTGCTCAATGCCAGCCATCAGGCGCTGACCTACTTTGGCTATTTGGCGGGCTACCGCTACGCCCATGAGGTGTGCCAAGACCCGCTGTTTGTCGAGTTCTTGCTCGGCTACATGCGCGAAGAGGGCACACCGACGCTGGCCCCCGTGCCGGGGGTGGATCTAGAAACCTACCGGCTGACGCTGATTGAGCGCTTTGCGAACCCGCAAATCAGAGACACCTTGGCGAGGCTGTGCGCCGAAAGCTCGGATCGCATTCCTAAATGGTTAGTGCCGGTGATTCGCCGGCAGCTTGCCCAGGGCGGGGAGATTGAGCGCAGCGCCGCCGTGGTGGCCAGCTGGGCACGCTACGCCGAAGGCGTCGATGAGCAGGGTCAGTCCATTGAGATCGTGGACCGTTTGCGCGAGCCGTTAATGGCCATTGCCGCCAATAACCGCACCCATCCAGCGGCCTTCGTGGAAAACCGCGAGCTGTTTGGCGACTTGGCGGACCATCCTCGCTTCCTTAACGCCTACCTGGAAGCGCTGAAGTCGCTGCATGAACGAGGCGCACGGGCTACTCTTGAGGCTCTGGTCGCGTCCAAAGGAACGTTGTGATGTATATCGGGGTGGATTGCGGTACCCAAAGTACCAAAGTCGTGGTGGTTGATGTGGAGCGGGGCGTCATTCTGGGTGAGGGCAGCCGCCCGCATCGCCTGGATGAAGGGGAGCATGGCCGCCGGGAGCAGGCGCCGGCGGAGTGGCTGGCGGCGCTCAAAGGCGCGTTCTTTCAAGCGATTGAGCGCGCCGGGATCGATGCCAAGCAGGTGCGCGGTATTGGTGTGTCTGGCCAGCAGCACGGTATGGTGGCACTCGATGCCGATGGCGTGCCGGTGTATCCCGCCAAGCTGTGGTGCGATACCGAAACCAGCGCTCAAAATAGCGCGTTGGTGGAAACGCTGGGGGGCAAGGCGGGCTGCCTGGAGAAGCTGGGCCTGGTGCTGCAAACGGGCTATACCGCCTCAAAAGTGGCCTGGCTACGCGAGCATCAACCGGATGCCTACCAGCGTATTGCTACGCTCTTGCTGCCCCATGACTACCTGAACTTCTGGCTGACCGGCGAACGGGTTACTGAGGCAGGCGACGCCTCGGGCACCGGTTACTTCGATACCCGCGTCCAGTGCTGGCAAAAAGAGGTGTTTGCCGCCATTGCGCCGGAGCTCGACCCTGACCGTGTACTGCCTCGGATCATTGACGCCCATGAACCCGCTGGCCGCGTGCGCCCGCTAGTGGCTCAGGAGCTAGGGCTGAGCGATAACGTGTTGGTCTCCTCCGGCGGTGGCGACAACATGATGGGGGCGATTGGCACCGGCAATATTACCCAGGGGCTGGTCACGCTCAGTTTAGGCACTTCCGGCACGGTGTGTGCTTACTCACCTAATTCGGTGGTGTGTGACAGCGCCATGGTGGCGAATTTTTGCGCCAGCCACGGGGGATGGCTGCCGCTGATCTGCACCATGAACGTGACCTCGGCAACGACTCGCGTGCGTGAGCTGTTTGGGTTGGACTTGGCTACCTTTGGCGAACAGGTCGCCAGCGCCCCGATTGGTGCCGAGGGCGTCACCGTGCTGCCGTTCTTCAACGGCGAACGAGTGCCCATGCTGCCCGATGCCACCGGCGATTTTCTCGGGTTGACCAGCCTGAATATGACCCAGGCCAACCTTTGCCGAGGCGTAATGGAAGGCGCGACCTTTGGCCTACGCTACGGGCTGGAGCTGCTGGGCGAGCTAGCCGCGGGCACCAGCCAGATTCGATTGATTGGCGGCGGGGCGAAAAGCCCGGTGTGGCGGCAAATGGTCGCTGACATTACCAACACCCAGGTGATTTGCCCCGAGATTACCGATGCCGCCGCGCTAGGGGCAGCCATTCAAGCGGCCTGGTGCGATTTACAGTCCGAAGGCGTTAGCCTGGCATCGCTCTGTGAGCGCCTGGTGCATCTGGATGCGGCCTCGCTGGCGGAGCCTGATGCCGAGCGTGTGGCCGCCTATGAAGGAGCCTATCAGCGCTATTTGGCCGCGCTAGGGCAGCGCCATACGCTGTAACCACCCATTGCCTCCATGGCCGATTGCCTTGTACCGTGATCCACTCAACCACGGTAACGCAGCGGAGAATGCCATGGAGGCTAGCTTACGCCATCTGCTCACTACTCACGATATAGCGCCTACTGGCGAGCTAGAGCCGCTAAGCGGCGGCGACAGTGCGGCGGTGTATACGTTAGCCACGCGCCAGGGGCGGGTGATCGTGAAGCATGACGATCCCGAGCGCCTCAGGGGTGAGGCAGAAGGGCTGCACGCCCTTGCCGGGGCCAATATCTCGCTCATCATTCCCGAAGTGCTCGGCCAAGCGGAAGGCTGGCTAGTGATGGAAGCCCTGGAGACTCAGCCCGCCAACAAGCAGGATGCGACCGCGCTGGGAGAGGGCCTTCGCCAGCTGCACGGCGTGATAGGCACCTCCCACGGTTGGCATGAAGACAACGCCTGCGGATTGACCCCGCAGCCCAATGCGCCACTGGCTGACGGGCGGCAGTTTCAGCGCGAGCGCCGCCTGCTCCCCCTTTGCGAGGCCTGTTTTCAGCGTGGTTTGCTTGATAGCGCGCTACGTCGCCGTATCGAACAGCAGGCCGAACAGCTGGAGCGCTGGTTGCCGGATGCTCCTGGGAGTTTGGTTCACGGCGACCTGTGGTCGGGCAATGTACTGACCACCCCCCGCGGGCCCGCGCTGATCGACCCGGCGATTTATCGCCACTACCCCGAGACCGACCTTGCCATGCTGACGCTGTTCGGCTCCCCCGGTGACGCATTTTTCGAGGCCTACTGGAACGGCAACGCCCCGGCCGACTGGCCGAGGCGTGAAGCACTGTTTCAACTCTACCCACTGCTTAACCATCTGCTGCTGTTTGGTGCCAGTTACCGCAGTGGCGTCGAGCGCAGCGTAACGCTGCTGGAACGCGATTAAGCGCGCGTTATTAACGTTACCAGGACTTATAAGGCAGGAATTTGCCGTTCAGGGTCAGCAGTACTCGGTCGCCTTTCGGGTCTTCGATTTTGTCCACTTCCATGGTGAAGTCGATGGCGCTCATGATGCCGTCGCCGAACTTCTCTTGCACCACGTCTTTCAGCGTTTCGCCGTACACGCCGACCACTTCGTAGAGGCGGTAGACGAATGGGTCTTGGGGGATGGCTTCATCCCACGCTTTTGTGGGGAAGGCCGTGAGCGCGGTGGCCACGTCGCCATCCACTTCGAGTACGTCGCAGAGCTTATGGGCGATATCGGCGCTGGCGCTGTTCATGCCGTAGCAGGCAGAGGCGACCCACACCGGCGACATGCCGACGGCGCTGGCAATGTCATCCCAACTCATTTTTTTACGGGCTTTGGCAGCCAGCAGGGTATGGCGCATTTCGAGCTTATCCATGACGGACCTCCTTGGGAGTGAACTTCACTAGGTTTTCTTGTGGTTCGGTGGCAGGGGATGCCGGGGGTGAATCTGTAGTGGTGTCTGCAGACGCTAGTTGTACCGGGTTCACCGGCGTCGGGTAGCGCAGGCCTTGGCCGTCGAACTCCTGGGTGCGCAGCTCGCTGGAGCGGTTCACCAGGAAATCGACCAGGTAGTTACGAATCGTGTAGAAGTGCGGATGCTTGACGATCTCTGCCCGCTGGCGGGGCCTTGGCAGATCAATTTCCACCGCTTCGGCGATACGCGCTTGGGGGCCGTTGGTCATTAAGAAGATGCGGTCGGCCAGTAAGATCGCTTCGTCCACATCGTGAGTGATCATGAACACGGTTTGCTGATCCTGGCTCCAAATTTTGATCAGCTCGTCTTGAATGACGCCCCGGGTCAGCGCATCCAGCGCGCCGAACGGCTCATCCAACAGCAGCAGTTTGGGTTTGGTGGCAAACGCCCGGGCGATGCTCACCCGCTGGCGCATACCGCCAGAGAGCTGGGAGGGCTTGCGGTCTACCACCTCTTTCAAGCCGACCATTTCCAGGTACTTCATGCTGTGGTCGGTGACTTCCCGATCGCTCCACGCTTTCCAGCGGGCGCGTACGCCAAAGCGAACGTTTTCAAGCGCGGTGAGCCAGGGCAGCAGGCTGTAGTTTTGAAACACCACGCCACGCTCAAGGCCAGGGCCACTGATCTCTTTGTTCTCCATCACCATGGAGCCTTCAGAGAACTGATCCAGCCCGGCGAGTGCGTTCATAATGGTGGATTTGCCGCAGCCAGAGTGGCCGATGATGCACACAAACTCGCCCTTCTTGAGCTGAAAACTAATGTTCTCAAACACCGTTAGCGGTTCTGCCTCTTTAGTGGCGCCGGGGAAGCGCTTGGCAGCTTTCTGTACCTCTACAAAAGCATGACTCATGGTCGGCTCCTTATTCGGCGTAAGTGACAAAGCGGGCAATATAGGCAAGCGACATATCCAGCAGCATGCCCACCACGCCGATCATCAGGATGGAGAAGATCACGCTGGTCAGGTCGAGGTTGTTCCACTCATTCCAGACGTAGTAGCCAATGCCGGTGCCGCCCACCAGCATCTCGGCAGCCACGATGACCAGCCAGGCAATGCCGATGGAGATCCGCATGCCGGTCAGAATGGTGGGTGCGGCCGCAGGTAGAATCACTTTGAAGGCCGTTTGCAGCGACGACAGCTCGTGGGTGCGGGCCACGTTCACCCAGTCGTTGCGCACGCCCGCCACGCCAAAGGCGGTGTTAAGCAGCATTGGCCAAATCGAGCAGATAAAGATCACGAAGATGGCGGAGGCTTCAGAGTCGCGAATGATGAACAGCGCCAGCGGCATCCAGGCCAGCGGCGAGATAGGCCGCAGCACTTGAATAAACGGGTTGAGCGCTTTGTACGCCAGGGGCGACATGCCAATTAAGAAACCAATCGGAATCGCCACCAGCGCGGCCAGCAGGTAGCCGCTGAGCACGCGGTAGAGCGAGTAGCCCAACTGAATGCCAATGCCTTTGTCGTTGGGGCCTGCATCGTAAAAAGGGTTAGAAAGCTCCTGCCACGCTTTCACGGCAATTTCCGAGGGCGGCGGTACTTTGGCGCTCTCATCGGCCCCGGCCAGCAGCTGTTCGTACTCGCTTAGCGCCTCGCCGCCGCCCATCAAGGGCGATTGGTTCAACCCTTCCCAGACGCCCAGGCCAACCACGAGCAGCATAATGGCGAGAATCGTGGCACGAGCGTTAAGGCTTAATTTCCATTCGGTGGTGGTGCGGTCCATGGTTAGCCCCTCCGAATGGCGAAGCTGTCGACATACGCTTCAGGCTGGGTGTAATCAAAGGTTTTACCCATGATTTGGTAGTTGCGGGCGGTCTCTTCGGGCGCTTCGTATCCCAGCTCGCGCATCACGGTCTGGGCATCGGTGGCCAGGTACACATCCCGGGCAATCTGCTGATAATCCACGTCGCCTTCGATATAGCCCCAGCGCTTCATTTGCGTCAGGATCCACACCGCCATGGAGTGCCAGGGGAAGGGGTCGAAATCGATGCGGTCCGGCACGTTCTGCACGCCGCCTAAACCGTCGGCAAAGCGCCCGGTGAGTACCTGTTCAATCACCGTGACCGGCTGGTTCAGGTAGTTCGTCGGGGCAATGGCTTCGGCAATTTCTGAGCGGTTAGCGGGGTCTGAAGAGTACTGGGTGGCATCGATAATCGCCCGCAGCAGTGCGCCATAGGTGTTCGGGTTTTCGCGGGCAAAGCGGGCGCTGGTGGCAAAGGCGCAGCAGGGGTGGCCGTCCCAAATCTCTTTGGTCAGCAGGTGAATGAAGCCGATGCGTTCAAACACCGCGCGCTGGTTGAACGGGTCGGGGGATAAGAAGCCGTCGATGTTGCCTGCCCGCAGGTTGGCGACCATTTCGGGCGGCGGAATCACGCGGATTTGAATATCTTGATCCGGGTCTAAGCCGTGCTCGGCCACGTAGTAGCGCAGTAGGAAGTTGTGCATGGAGTACTCGAACGGTACGCCAAAAGTGAAGCCTTTCCACTGCTGCGGGTCGCGCTTATCCAGGTGGTCGTTATGTAGCACAATCGCCTGGCCGTTGATGTTTTCTACGGCGGGCATAATGAACGGCTCTGGGGTAGAGCCTGCACCGAGGGTCATCGCCAGCGGCATGGGCGTTAGCATGTGGGCCGCGTCGTATTCACGGTTGAGGGACTTGTCCCGCGCTACCGCCCAGCCAGCGGTTTTAATCACCGAGACATCCAGGCCGTAGCGCTCATAAAAGCCCATAGGGTGGGCCATGATAATGGGCGTGGCGCAGGTGATCGGAACGAAGCCGACATTAAGCTGGGTTTTCTCAAGCGGCCCTAAACTCTCTTTCACTGCGGCTTTAATCGAATCTAGGGGGAACAGGCTCGCCAGCGCCGCAGCGGCCGTCCCGCCACCTACCAGCTTCATAAACTGGCGGCGGTGCATGTCGCTATGGCCAAACATGCCGCGCACCAGCGCGCTTTCGACCATGCGATCCATCACATCATCGGCACTATTCGGCGTGGACGCCGCTGTTTTCGTGGTTGGCGGAGTAGACGACGTAATAATGCTGGGTTGGGAAGAGTGGCACTGATGACAATCGCACTGCCGTCCGTGAATCAGTGATTGGCGATGATCAAACGGGTTGCCAAGACTGCTGTGGTCGTTGTTCTCTTTCATGGACGTTCACCTCACAGGAGCAAAAGGGCTTTAAGCTGCGCCGTCTTGGTGCGAAACGTGTCCCTGCGGCGCTACTTAGTAGATAGCGACTTACGTGCCATAACGTCTTATTTTGGATTTAATACAATAAAATCAAATACTTAATATTTTTCATGGCGGCATTTTTCGAGTAGCAAAAACTCACGATATTTCGTTGATAACGATATTTCGTTGTTTAAATAACGAAAGTTCGTGATTGGCCCGTTGTTTGTATGGAGTAAGCGACATCCTGCTGGCAAATGAGGAGCCTGCGATGCACGCTGCCACCCTGAAAGATGACGCTCACCCGTCCTTAACGCTGATGGCTCACCACACGCCGTTGGCCATGGTGATTATTGACCCACTGAGCGACCGCTTAATTGATGCCAATACCGCAGCGTGTCAACTGCTGTTGATTCATCACGAGCAGCCGCTCGCTACTCCTTTTAGCCACCGTCTAAGCGCTTCATTGCCGCTATGGGTCAGCTTTACCGATGAGGTGCTGACGACCGGCCAAGGCTGGTCGGATGATTTAGTGCTGTTGGATAGCGTCCGCCAGCCTCGCCGTGTCGAGGTCTATGGGCAGCGCTTACACGACTCCTCACAGCTATTGCTGACGGTGATAGATCGCAATAAAGCCGAGCAGCGCCGCGCCAAGGCTGAGCTCAGCCGCCAGCACCGCCAGGGGGAGGTGGGTTGGCAGCGGGTCGAGCAGGTGTTCGAGCGTATCGAAAAGCAGAACCAGCTGATTCTCAGCGCCGCCGGGGAAGGCATTTATGGCCTGGATGCGGAGGGGAAAACCACGTTCGTCAACCCGGCTGCCGAACGCATTCTCGGCTGGAACACGGAAGATATGGTGGGCCACGATGCGCACTTAATGTTTCACCACACCCACGCCGATGGCAGCCACTTTCCGGTACAGCAGTGCCCCATCCATGCCTCGTTTAGCGATGGCCAAGTGCACCATGTGGATGACGAGGTGTTCTGGCATAAAAACGGCGAGGCGATTCCCGTGGAGTACACCAGCACACCGATCTTTGAAATGGGCCGACTAGTGGGGGCCGTCGTGCTGTTTCGCGATATTCGCGAACGTAAACGGGCCGAGCAGCAGCTGCGCGATGCACTGGAAGAGGTGGAGTCGCTCAAGCGCCGATTGGAGCTGGAGAACCAGTACCTGCAAGAAGAGATTAAAGCCGAGGTCAACCACCGCAATATCGTCGGCAACAGCCCAGCGGTCGCCAAGCTGGTGCAGCAGATCGCCATGGTGGCCCCCACCAGCGCGAACGTGCTGATTAGCGGCGAATCGGGCACGGGCAAAGAGCTGATTGCCCGGGCGATTCATGCAGGCAGTACCCGCAGCGACCGGCCGCTGATCCGCGTGAACTGCGCCGCGATTCCTCGTGACCTCTTCGAGAGTGAGTTTTTTGGCCATGTAAAAGGCGCCTTTACCGGTGCGGTACAAGACCGGCCAGGGCGCTTTGAGTTGGCCCACGGCGGCACGCTGTTTCTGGATGAAGTGGGGGAGATCCCGCTGGAGCTGCAGAGCAAGCTGCTGCGCGTGCTACAGGACCAGCAGTTCGAGCGGGTGGGGGATAACCGCACCCGCGAAGTGGACGTGCGGGTGATTGCGGCGACCAACCGCGAGCTAAAAGAGATGATCGATGCCGGTCAGTTTCGCGAGGATCTCTACTTCCGTTTGAACGTTTTTCCCATCGATTCCGTCCCGTTACGAAAACGTATCGAAGACGTCCCGCTGCTGGCGCGCCACTTCTTGCATCGCGCCTGCCTGAAAATCAACAAGCCGGGCGTGCGAATACCGCCAGCTCAGCTAGAGGTCCTCGCTCGTTACCCGTGGCCGGGCAACATTCGTGAATTGGAGAACGTGATCGAACGCCAGGTGATCGTGACCCAGGATCAGCGGCTCTCTTTTGATGATTTGCTACTGGCAGAGCCGCTATCCCGTCATACGACGTTCAACATACCGGCGCAAGATCATAGCGCGCTACCTGAACACCCGCTCACCGAGCAAGCGCTATGTCACCAGCAGCGCTGCAATGCGCTAAAAGCGTTGAAAGCGGCAAAGGGCAAAGTGTCTGGAGCGGGAGGGGCGGCGGAACTGTTAGGGATGAAGCCGACGACGCTGGCCTCACGTCTACAGAAATGGGGCGTCGATCCGCAGCAATATCGCCAGCGTGGTCGCAAAAGTGCGCCCACCAACGATGCTTTGGACTAAGGTAAGGAAGGATCCGCTTGACATCAGTGTTGTACACACAAATCAGGCAAGTTCAAGTCTAGCATACATACATGAATGTAACTATAATGCCACTCTTTCAGAATGGCGCTCTGCCGCGCCGTCTTACGTTGACACCTAGAGGCAATCCCATGCGACTAGCACACTGGGCAGTCAATGCCCCCTTTCGCCCCCTGTTGTTAGCAGTGCTCACGTCTTCGTTCATCCTACCTGCCCAAGCGGCCGACTTGGTGACCATTACCCGTGATGCGCTGAATAACAACGCTGCCCTGGCCTCTGCACGGTCTGAGTTTTCCAGCGTCGAGGCGGCACGAGACGTTGCACGTGGCGGACTGTTGCCGCAGGTGAATGCCTCCGGTAGCGCTACGCATAACGAGCAATTCGAGAGCCAGGGCTCTGCCCGCAGTGCAGGTACCGGCACCGGTGCTGGAGCGGGTTCCAGCGCTGGCGTCGGCGTCAGTGACGATAGCTATAACACTGTCTCCTTGACGCTAGAAGCCACCCAGGCGCTGTTCAACGCGGTCACGCGCCAGGAAGTCAACCAGGCAGAGCGTCAGATTGATCAGCAGGTGTATCTGCTGGCCGCCACCGAGCAGCAACTGCTGATCGATGTGGCAAGTGCCTACTTCGATATTCTACGCGCCCACGAAGTGTTAGAAGCGCGCTTGGCCCAAGAGCGTGCCATTGGTCGCCAGCTCGAGCAGGCCCGCGAGCAGTTCGAAGTCGGCCTGATCGCGATTACCGAGGTAGAGGAAGCGCGGGCGAGCTTCGATCAATCTCGCGCCGATCGCATTGCCGCCGAGAGCAACCTGCAAGTGGCGTTTGAAGTATTAGAGCAGCTCACGGGGCAGCGTTATGCCAGCATCGAAGCCCTGGGCGACAGCATGCCCATCGCGCTGCCGACGCCCACCGACCGTGACTACTGGGTCGAGCAGTCTCTGGAGCGCAACCCGCAGGTACTTGCCCAGCAGGCGGGTATCGAAGTCTCCCGTGTGGGGGTAGAGCTGGCCCGCGCGGGTCGCTTGCCCACCGTGCAAGCGTTTGCCAACTACCAGTACGCCGACAGCGATAGCGAGCTGGTCAGCGGTTACGACACGTCTGCTCAGGTCGGTGTGTCAGCGAACGTGCCGATTTACACCGGCGGCAGTACCAGCGCCAGCATTCGTCAGGGCACGTTCCAGTTAGAGAGCAGTCAGTACGACTTCGAGTCTCAGCGCCGCACCACGATTCAGCAGGTTCGCTCGCTCTACACCCAGGTCAGCAACAACGTCGAAACGGTCGAAGCGCGCCAGCAGGCCATCGTGTCCAACCGCAGCGCCCTGGAAGCGACCCGCGCCGGTTACGAAGTGGGAACCCGTAACATCGTCGACGTGCTGAACGCCGAGCAGAATCTCTATAACGCCATCGCCAACTACGCCGAAGCGCGTTACGACTATGTCGTGAATCTGTTGTCGCTGCGCCAGCAGGCGGGACTGCTCGACGTGGACGCCATCGAAGAAGTGAACGCATGGCTCACCGGCGATGACGTCAACTTCACCCTACCGGAAAGCAACGAGCCCGACGCGTACCAGCGCGCGATGGACATTGGCGCGCCGCCCACCCCAGGCGCCTAATCTTCGTTGTGCATGCCCCCGTGGCGATCGGTCAATGTTTAGAAAAATGAATGGGAAATCGACGCATGAAAAGAGTGATTCACTCAGGTAGAGCGAGTCTAGTGACGCTGATCGCCGCGTTAGCGCTCACGGCATGTGGTCAGGAGCAGCCACAAGAGCAGCAAAGCCAGCAGGAAGCGCCGCCCCACCCGGTGGAAGTCGCTGAAATAGCGCGTCAAGACATACCGCTGGATAAATCCTACCCCTCGCTGCTACGCAGCGACAGCGAAGTGACGCTGGTGGCGCGGGTGAGCGGGTTTCTGGAAGAGCGCCACTTCGAGCCGGGCCAAATGGTGGAGCAGGGCGACCGGCTTTATACCATCGAGCCTGACCTTTATCAGGCGACCGTCAACCAGCGTGAAGCCGACCTGCAAAGCGCTCGCGCCGAGCTGGCACGTGCCCAGCGGGATGCTCAGCGTTTCGAGCAGTTGCTGAGCCAAAACTCCGTTAGCCGCCAGCAGTACGACCAAGCGCTTGCCGAGCAGCGCGTGGCGCAAGCCAACGTGGCCCAGGCGGAAGCGGCGCTGACCAGCGCCAATTTGGATTTAGGCTACTCCAACGTGACGGCACCGGTGTCCGGCATGATCAGCTTGAGCCAGATCAACGTCGGTAACCTGGTGAATTCGGGCACCGAGCTCGCCACGATCACGCCGCTGGATCCGCTGGAAGTGCGCTTCCAACTGCCCCAGCGGGATGCCTTCGAGCTGCGTCGTCAGCTTGGCAACGACGGTGATGCTTCCCAAATCACCGCTCGCCTACAGGTGCCTGGGCTGGATGGTAGTGAAGGCAGCGAGCTGGAAGGTCGTTTGGACTTCCTCGGCTCCCGCGTGGATACCGGCACCAGCACCGTGCAGGCCTCGGCGACCTTTGCCAATCCCGATGGCGCGGTACTGCCCGGCCAATTCGTACGCGTGCGCATCGAAGGTTTGAAACGCTTCGACGTACTGGCCGTGCCGGAAATTGCCGTGACCCAAGGTCTGATGGGCCCGCTGGTCTACGTGCTGGATGACGAGAACAAAGCTCGCGAACGCACCGTTCAGTTAGGCGAAGTCGCAGGCCCCTGGCAAATCATCCGCAATGGCTTGGAGCCAGGTGACCGCGTTGTCGTCGGCGATCCGGCTGGCTTGGAGGCGGGCGTCGTGATCGACCCTCAGTCGTTTAGTGGCGACGCTGCTGACCTCGTGGAAGAGACCGAGCAAGAAGAAGCCCAGGAAGAAGCGGAAGCCGCCGACGCGATGCAACAAGCCGACGGCGCACAACCCGCTGCTGAAGGGGAAGAGGGCGCGCAATAATGAATTTCTCTAACTTCTTTATCAGCCGCCCGATTTTTGCCACGGTACTGGCAATTATCGTCACGCTGGTAGGTGTGATGGCCATGCGAGTGCTGCCGATCGAGCAGTACCCTAGCGTGGTGCCGCCCACGGTATCGGTTCAGGCCCAGTTCCCAGGGGCGGATGCCGAAACCGTGGCACAGACGGTCGCTGCGCCGCTGGCCGAGGCGATTAACGGCGTCGAGGACATGCTCTACATGACCTCCAACAGCGCCGATAATGGCACCATGAGCCTGAGCGTGGCGTTCAACATCGGCACGGATGGCGACATCAATACGATCAACGTCAATAACCGTGTTCAGGGGGCACTATCGCAGCTGCCCGAGGCCGTCCAGTCTCAGGGAGTGACCGTCGAGCTGCGGTCAGACTCGATCCTGATGCTGGTGGCCTTGACCTCCCAGAGCGGTGATTATGACAAGATCTATATGCAGAACTACGCTACGCTCAATATTCTCGATGAGCTGCGCCAAGTGCCTGGGGTGGGTAACGCCGAGGTACTTGGCGGTGGCGAGTTTGCCATGCGTATCTGGATGGACCCTGACAAGCTAGCGCAGTACGACCTTACGCCTAGCGAAGTGGCCAGTGCCATTCGTGCTCAGAACACCGAAATCCCCGCCGGTAACTTGGCCGCGACGCCACAAAGCGAGCCGCGCGCCTATACCTATACGATTACCGCCGGTGGACGTCTCACGAGCACTGACGACTTCCGCGAAATCTTCCTGCGTACCAACCCCGATGGCTCATCGCTGCGTCTGGAAGACGTCGCACGGATCGAGCTGGGTGCCTCCTTTTATGGTGTCGATGCGCGTTTGAACGGCGATGCCATGACGCCGATCATTATCAACCAGCAGCCGGGGGCCAACGCGCTGGAAACCGCGGATGCGGTGCGCGCTACCATGGAGGAGTTGTCCGGGCGTTTCCCGCCGGGCCTGGAGTACGTAACTCCGTATGATACGACGCTGTTCATCGATGCCTCGGTCGAAACGGTCATCAAGACGTTCATCGAAGCGTTCCTGATCGTTATCGTAATTCTGTTTATCTTCCTGCAGAACTGGCGCTTTACCGTCATCGCCATGTCGGTGGTGCCGGTATCGGTGATCGGTACCTTCGCAGGCTTCTATCTATTCGATTTCTCGATCAACCTGCTGACGCTATTCGCGTTGGTGTTGTCGATAGGTATCGTGGTGGATGACGCGATACTGGTGGTCGAAAACGTCGAGCGGGTCATTAGCGAAGAGGACGATATCAGCGTTCGTGACGCGACGATCCGCGCTATGAAGGAAGTGGGCGGGCCGGTTATCGCCACGTCACTGATCATGGCGGCGGTCTTCGTGCCGGTGGCTTTCCTGGGCGGGTTTACCGGGCAGATCTATCAGCAGTTTGCGATCACCGTGGCCATTTCGGTAGCGCTGTCGGCGTTGATGGCGTTGACCTTTACCCCAGCCCTGTCGGCGATCTTCATCAAGCACAACTTGCACCATTCCAAGCAGTCGGCCTTTAGGCGTGCCATCAGCACGCCACTGCGTCTGTTCGACCGCTTCTTTGCCGGTTTTACCGCCGTGTACATGTGGTTCGTCAAGAAGCTGGTGCGCTTCTGGGTGCTGGCGTTGGCGCTCACCGTGGCAGTGGGCGCGGGCTCCTATTGGCTCTACGCCAACACGCCCTCGACACTGGTGCCCGAGACCGACCAGGGGATCGTGCTGGCGAGTATCTCCTTGCCGGATGCTGCCTCGCTGAGCCGTACCCAGGCATACATGGCGGAGCTGAGCGAGCAGATCGAAGCGATTCCAGGGGTCGAGTACTCTTCTGCGGTGGCGGGCTATGACATTCTGTCCAGCGCGGTGAATACCGCACGCGGCATCATGTTCATCAACATGAAGCCATGGGCGGAGCGTGAGCTCACTGCCAATGAGCTGGTTGGCCGCATCATGCAGCTGGGTGCCAGTATCGATGGCGGTTCGGCGATGGCCTTCAACGTGCCGCCGATCATGGGACTGTCTACCACCGGTGGTTTCACCGGTTACCTGCAGTCGTTCGACGGGGCGTCTACTCGGGAACTGTATGAAGCCTCGCTGCAAATCATGCAGGCCGCGAACCAGCACCCTGTATTGAACCGAGTGTTCACGACGTTCAACGTAAACGTGCCCTCGTACCGGGCGGAGATCGACCAGCAAAAAGCGCTCAGCTACGGCGTCGCGCTTGAGAATATCAATTCGGCGCTGGCGAACACCTTTGGTAACGGGTTCGTGAACTACTTCAGCTACCAAAACCGTAACTTCCAGGTGTACTTGCAGAACGAAGACGAGTTCCGTAAAACGCCGGAAGACGTCAACAACGTCTACGTGCGCGGCGGTAATGGCGAGCGTATCCCGCTCTCTGAGTTCGTCACCCTCGAACGCCAGACGGGGCCTGCGGTCGTGTCACGGTTTGGGGTCTACGCAGGGGCGCAGTTCCAGGGTAACCCGGCACCGGGCTACAGCTCGGCTCAGGCCATCGAAGCCATGGAAGAAGTGGTGCAGGAGACGCTGGGTGATAACTGGGGCATGGGCTGGACCGGTACGGCGTATCAGGAATCCAACCTGGGGAATACGGCAACGCTTGCGATCGTGTTCGGTATCCTGATGGTGTTCCTGATCCTAGCGGCTCAGTACGAAAGCTGGTCGTTGCCGCTGGCGGTACTGACCGCCACGCCTTTCGCATTCCTTGGCGGTATTGGGGGGATCGTGCTGCGTGGTTTGGATACCAGTGTCTACGTGCAGATCGGCATGCTAGTGGTGGTCGGTCTGGCGGCGAAGAACGCCATCCTGATCGTCGAGTTTGCCGAGCTGCAGCGTAAAGAGCTGGGTAAATCGATTCGCGAAGCGGCGATTACCGCAGCAGAACTGCGCTTCCGTCCGATCGTCATGACGTCGCTGGCGTTTGTCTTCGGTACTTTGCCCTTGGCCTTGGCGACCGGTGCCAGTGACGTAAGTAGTCACCACATCGGTACCACGGTCGCCGTGGGGATGGCATCCGTAGCGATTCTGGGGAGTCTGTTCATTCCCAGTTTCTACGCCATGATTGCTGCAGTATCGGATTGGCTCTATCGCAAGCGCCATCCGAACCAGGAGCGTCAAGAGCAAGCGGAGCTCGGACACGATAAGGCGTAACCTATCTGGCCAGGCCTACCACGGGCGCCCCTTTACGGGGCGCCCGTTTTTTTGCCAGCGTTATGATGCGGGTCAAATCTGCCGCTTCATAAGCGATTAAGATGAGCTACGCTAGTAGTGACCACCGTTTTCAGCTTGTACTAATAAACGCCAATAAATAGAGCTTGGGTCAGGCGAAAACAAGACTGGGCAACGCGCTCAGAGGAGAACACGCCATGCAAACGCTTATCTCTGCTGCTCTGCAGTTTCCTACCATCGTTTTTACCTTTTTATTAGCGCTCATTGCGCTCTATTGGCTGATGGTGCTCATTCGGCTAGCGCCGTTGGAGCTATTCGAACGCGACAGCTTGCGCGATGATCACATGGCCAGCACGCTCGTTTCGCTAGGGTTTGCTGGCGTGCCCGCCACGCTAGCGCTCAGCGTCTTAGTGCTCTTTGCTGGGGCGCTGTCGCTTGCCGTTGAGCTCCTGGCCCTGCGCTGGATGGCGCTGGGCATGCTTAGGGTGCCGGTGGGGGTACTGGTGGTGTGGGCTGCGCTCGCGGTGGCTTCTCCCATGGCCGCCGCTGTATGCCATGTGTTGCAGCGTGGGCTGCACCGTTATCAACCCTTCAAACGCCGCTGCCTGCTGGGCGCTACCGTCGTGGTGGCAGAGCGCCAAAACGATGAATCTGCCAGCGCTACGCTGCTCAATGAGCCCAGCAGTACGGTCAAATTGCACTGCAAAGCCGGGGACTGCCCGCAGCCAGGGGAGCGCCGTGTGCTGGTGAAATATCTTGCTGAGGAGGGTGCGTACCGAAGCGTTTTAGAGCAGCACTACTTGGACACGCGCGTGCGTATCAATAAGCTTCGTTTGCAGCACAAGCATCACCCTAACGGCTACTCTACCTGACTTCTGTTTGGGTTAATGAAACCAGCGCCGCCACTGCTTCGTCAGCCAACTCAGTAATGAGGACGAAACGGCGGTGCTGGGGGCCGCTGCGCGATGTGCACGTGCCGGTTCGTTGAGGAAGTGGCGAATGGGCGTAACCTGCTCAGGCGTATTGAGCATCGGCGCGTGACCACAGCCCGCTGCGGTCAACGTCGTCAACGTAGGCTGTGCCTCCGCCATCTTGGGAAGCGTCTCGGCGTCGAGCAGGGTCGATGTCTCCCCTCGAATCACCATGATCGGGCAGCGTATATTGGCCCAGTCCGCCCAGGTGTCCCTGGGCGTGTCGTGGATAAACTGCTCGCCGATGCGTGGGTCGAAGTGGTAGGTCCAACTGCCATCGGGCAGGCGGCGGGCACTATGAAGGGCAAGCTCTCGCCACTCCTCGGCGCGAGTAATGCCGAAGCTAGCGTAATGCTTGGTGAGTTCCGCTTTTAAGTCGGCAAAGTTGTTGAACCGATGCGTCACGCCAAAGTAGCTCGACAGAGCGATCAATCCCTCTTTGTTCAATTCTGGCCCTACGTCGTTGAGGATCAACCGTGAAATACGCGCGCGATGCTGCTCGTTAGCCGCGATGAGTATCCCTAACAGGCCGCCCATCGACGTGCCGAGCCAGTCCACCTGTTCGAGCTGATAGTGATCCAGTAGTGCGATCGCGATGGTGAGGTAGTGACTGTAGAGATAGTCGTGAGCGGGAAACAGCGACCAGCTCGATAACCCTCGTCCGGGGGTATCGGGCGCGAGGATTCGCCATTCACTGCCCAGCTCTCTTGCCAGCGCAGCAAAGTCGCCGCCGTGACGGGCAAGCCCGTGCCAGGCGATCAACGTGCGTGGTGCATCTGGGTTCCAGATACGAACGGCAATGTCCAGTTCGCGCACGCGAACAAACTCTAACGCATCCATACGGGGTACCTGTCAAAACGGATACGCTCAGTATAGTCCGCTATGCTGCAGTGCAATAGGGAGAGTCAGCTCAGCGGTGTAGCATGGCCATCAGGGCATCGATCAATTCGCCGCCTCGTTCGCGAAGCGAAAAGGCATCCGGGTTGCGCAGCCAGTCGTGGAACAGGCCGCCCAGCGTGGACTGCATGAGCCGCGTGGCCACCTCCGGCGTGACATCGTCGCGTAAAAGCTGTTGCTGTTGAGCGAGCTGAAACACCACGAGCATCTCGTCGAAGCACTCTTCCGCAATTTCGTCCTGCATTTCGATGGGATTGATATCACTAAAGAATTCACAGCGATGCAGCAAAATGGAAAGAATGCGCTGGTGGGAGGGCTGCTCCAAACGGTTCAACCCCGCGTGGCAGGCAAGACGAATGGCATCGAGCGGCGATACGGTTGGGTCGGCGTTATTGACCTCTTCCATCAGCGACTGGAACGGCATGCGCACTCGCTGCACCAGGGCCATGAACAGGTCGCCTTTGTTCTTGAAGTGCCAATAAACGGCGCCTCGGGTAAGGCCAGCATGGCGAGCGATTTGCTCTAACGACGTGCGTGCAACGCCTTTTGCGAAAAACACCTCTTCAGCAGCATCCAACAGCGCTTCGCGAGTTGCAGCAGCCTCCGCTTTGGTTTTTCTTGCCATGAAACCATTACCTCAATATCGACACAGAATGGCGCTATTTTATCTGATGTGACGGCTTTTTTACATTCAAAACTGTATGGATAGCGGGTTAAGTTGATAATGTAGGTTATCAAGCGCGTTACTTGATGCTGAAAAGCGTATAAGATCGATTTAGAAACGCTGTTTTAAAACCCTGAGGCACCGTGTTTTGGCGTGTCAGGCTCTGTCTCAACGTACGTGTAAGGAATGGCAATGGCGCGAGCACCTTTCTCTCTAGCTGGGCATACTGTGATGCCTGGGCAACGTTTACAGATCGACGTGCCGGTGGCGCGCCTTTATACCCATACGCCGCTGCATATTCCGGTCGAAGTGGTCCACGGCCGCAAAGAGGGGCCGGTGATGCTGGTCTGCGGCGGCATCCATGGCGATGAAATCAACGGTGTTGAAATTGTACGTCGTTTGCTGCGCTCGAAAGCGATCAATAGTCTGCGCGGTACGCTAATTGCGGTGCCGGTGGTCAACGTATTCGGCTTTTTACAGCAAACCCGCTACCTGCCAGATCGACGTGATTTAAACCGCTGCTTTCCGGGCAGTGAAAAGGGCTCGCTGGGTGGCCGAATTGCGGCGCTGTTCCGGGAGGAGATCGTCGATCATGCCACCCATATCATCGATTTGCATACGGGGGCCATTCACCGCACTAACTTGCCGCAAATCCGTGCACAGTTGAGTGCGGGCAGCGAAACCGAGCGTATGGCCGACGCTTTTGGCGCGCCGGTCATTTTGAACGCGGAACTGCGCGAAGGCAGCCTGCGCCACTACGCCCAAAGCCGCGGTATTCCGGTACTCACCTATGAGGCTGGTGAAGCGTTGCGCTTCGATGAGTGGGCTATCGCCCCTGGCGTGCAGGGCGTTCTGCGCGTTATGCGCCGGTTGGGCATGCTGACAGGCGAGCAGCGCCGCCGAGCACCGGCCCCGGCGGAGCTGGCCAATGGCTCAAGCTGGGCGCGTGCGCCCATCGATGGCATCCTGCGCCCCAAAGTGCGCCTGGGGGCACGGGTGGCCAAGGGCGAAGTGCTGGGCAAGGTAGCGGACCCGTTCGGTAACGACGAAGATGAAGTACGTTCCATGGCCGATGGTATCGTCATCGGCATGAGCCGCTTGCCGCTTGCCAACGAAGGGGAAGCGCTCTACCACATCGCCCGCTTCGACGAAATCGAAGAGGCCGAAACGGCGATCGAGAGTTTTCAATCCAGCCTAACGCCTCCGCCAGACGCAATGTATTAATAAACTTCGATAGAAAAATGCTATTAGGCTAATAGCCATGCAACCAGCGCCATGGATGGCGCGATACCGCCTTGTTGACTATACCTGTGTGGGTGCCGCCTTAGCTTACGTTAAAAAAGCAGCAGCGAGCGGTGCTTTCCAGTGGTACATACCGTGCCATGTCGAGCGTGACAAGGAGGAAGAGTAATGAGCAGTGGTAGCCAGCATCCCACCACCAATGAAGCAGGTATTCCGGTATCGAGCGATGAGCATTCGCTATCGGTAGGCGCGGATGGCCCGATCGTCATGCACGATCACTACCTGATGGAGCAAATGGCGGCGTTTAACCGGGAAATGATTCCCGACCGCCAGCCCCACGCCAAAGGCAGCGGCGCGTTTGGCCACTTCGAAGTCACTCACGACGTCAGCCAATACACCAAGGCGGCCTTCCTGCAGCCAGGCACAAAGACCGATGTGCTGATCCGTTTTTCCACCGTGGCAGGCGAGAGCGGTAGTCCGGATACGTGGCGCGACCCGCGCGGCTTCTCGATTAAGTTCTACACCGAAGAAGGCAACTTCGACATGGTGGGTAACAATACCCCCGTGTTCTTCGTGCGCGATCCCATGAAGTTCCAGCACTTCATCCACTCCCAAAAGCGCCGCGCGGATAACGGCCTGCGGGACCACGATATGCAGTGGGATTTCTGGACGTTGGTGCCCGAGTCTGCCCACCAAGTCGCGTGGTTAATGGGCGACCGCGGTGTGCCCGCCACGTGGCGACATATGAACGGCTACTCCAGCCACACCTATATGTGGGTGAACGAGGAAGGTGAGCGGTTTTGGGTGAAGTATCACTTTAAAACCGATCAGGGCATTAAGTGCATGACCCAAGAGCAGGCCGACCAGATGGCCGGTAGCGATGCGGACTACCACCGCCGGGATCTGTTCGAGGCGATCAAGCGCGGCGACTACCCGACTTGGACGCTGCACATGCAGATCATGCCGTTTGAGGATGCCAAGACCTACCGCGTTAACCCCTTCGACCTTACCAAAGTGTGGTCGCATAAGGATTATCCGCTGATCGAAGTGGGCAAGCTGACGCTAGACCGCAATCCCACGGATTTCCATAGCGAGATCGAGCAGGCCGCGTTCGAGCCCAACAATATGGTGCCGGGCACCGGGCTTTCGCCGGATAAAATGCTGTTAGCGCGCTCCATTTCCTACGCCGACGCTCACCGTGCGCGGTTGGGGGTGAACTACAAGCATATTCCGGTCAATACGCCCAAGTGCCCCGTGCATAGCTACGGTCAGGGTGGTGCGATGCGCATTCGTCATGCCACCGACCCTGTGTACACGCCCAATAGCAAAGGCGGCCCCAAGGCCGACGGACAGCGCTATCCGGAAGACGCGGTGTGGTCGACGGATGGGCAATTCGTGCGCGCCGCGTATACGCTGCGCAAAGACGACGATGACTGGAGCCAAGCGCACGCATTAGTGCGTGAGGTGATGGACGATGCCCAGCGCGACCGTTTGGTTTCCAACGTGGTGGGGCATCTTTCCGGTGGCGTGACGGAACCGGTCTTGGAACGCGCCTTTGAGTATTGGCGCAATATTGATCAAGAAGTGGGCGAACGTATTGAGCAAGGCGTTCGCGCGCAGTAGCCCCTCAAAAGAAAACGCCCAGCGATAGCATCGCTGGGCGTTAGCTAAACCGTCAGCCCGTTAACCGTTAGGTTACGGGCTGGTTGGTCGTATTCTTCTCAAAAGCTTCCACTTCAAACTCAGGCTCGCGAACCAAGCCGAGCGCGTCATCAAACAAGCGTAAGCCCGCGCCCTCTTTATGTGCGTGCTCCGACAGGTGACGGCGGAACCGACGCCCGCCAGGGCAGCCCTGGAAAAGCCCTAGCAAGTGGCGAGTAATATGATTGAGCTTCGCCCCCTCATCTAGCCGCTGCTGAATGTACGGGCGAAACGCCGTGGCCGCTTCCAAGCGTGTACGGGCAGGGCCCTGCTCGCCAAAGAGCTGCTCATCCACACCCGCCAGTAGCCATGGGTTTTGGTACGCTTCACGACCCACCATCACGCTATCCACCTGCGCAAGCTGCTCTTGGCACTCCGCCAGGGTTTTAATACCGCCATTGATACCAATATGCAGCTCAGGATGGCTCTGCTTTAGCCGATGTACGCGGGGGTAATTCAGCGGCGGAATATCGCGATTCTCTTTCGGCGACAGCCCCTGCAGCCACGCCTTACGGGCGTGTACGGTAAATACTTCACAGCCTGCTGAGGCCACAATATCAATAAACCGCGCTAAATCGGTGTCTTCATCCTGGTCATCGATACCAATACGACACTTCACCGTGACCGGAATCGACACCGCCGCCTGCATGGCCTTCACCGCAGCGGCCACTTTGTCGGGGTGGCCCATGAGGCACGCGCCAATCATATTGTTCTGCACCCGGTCACTTGGGCAGCCAACGTTTAAGTTGACCTCATCATAGCCCCACGCCTGCGCAATCGCCGCGCACTCCGCCAGCTCACCCGCATCGCTGCCTCCCAACTGCAGAGCAATGGGATGCTCCACTTCGCTATAGCCCAAAAAGCGCTCGCGGGGAGAACCATGTAGCACCGCCCCGGTGGTCACCATCTCGGTATACAGCAGCGCCCGCTTGGTGAGCGTGCGGGCGAAGGCGCGGTAGTCGCGGGTCGTCCAGTCCATCATGGGGGCAATAGAAAACAACCTACCCCTGTCAGCACTGCTATTTCTATTTAAATCAGTCATTTAAGAAATTCTGTAACTGTATGGATATACATTTCTAATACCACCTGATACCGTTAAAAACCGCCCTTAGTGTACCACCAGTGTACCAAGCGGCGGCAAACTCCCAATTTCCAAAAATCTTGGTACACCAATGGCTAGTTTTCAGAAGCGGCAAGGGGCTTGGCGGGCTATTGTACGGAAGAAAGGCCACCCCTCCCAGAGTAAAACGTTCAGCACCAAAGCCCGGGCCCAGAAGTGGGCGCGCCAGGTCGAAGGCCTCATCGAAGCGGGCCTGATAGGTGAGGGCAACATACCCACCATTGATGACCTATGCCGGTGGCACTTGGCTCACCTGGAAAGAACCTCCAACCGTGGCCGCAAAAACCAGACCGGAGCGAACAACATCAAGCGGGGCCTGGGTGCAGAAACGCTAATCACCGAGATCAATTATTTGAAGCTGCAGGTGTTCTGCGAGACGCGAATAAAGGTTGACGGTGTTAAGCCCTCTACCACGCT
Organism: Halomonas meridiana; assembly: GCF_009846525.1. Classification (NCBI taxonomy): domain Bacteria; kingdom Pseudomonadati; phylum Pseudomonadota; class Gammaproteobacteria; order Oceanospirillales; family Halomonadaceae; genus Vreelandella; species Vreelandella aquamarina. Next base: position 1,064,695 of record NZ_CP024621.1, read on the forward strand.
GCTGGATGTCCTCTTTCTCTCGGGTGCCATCACCACCGCAGTGGTAGAAGGTCGCCTGCACTCTGATTATAAGACCAAAGTGAGTGGTTGGTTATCAGGCTTGAAGCGGGCAGGCTTAACAGGTAACCCGGAAGATCGGGAGCGGCGGCCGTCAAATGAAGAGCTAGAACTGCTGCTGGTTCATACCCAGCACAATCGGGCGCTTCGCACGATTCGCTATCACGACATTATCCGCTTTGCCGTGGATTCCTGCATGCGGCTTGATGAGATCTGCTCACTGCGCTGGTCAGACTTCGACGCTAAGAGCGGCACCATCGTGGTCAGGCTGCGCAAGCATCCGGTTAATAAAACCGATCAGGTCGTCCCGCTCATGGGGAAAAGCCAGGCCATTATCGAAGCCCAGCCACGCGCCGGAGAGAAGATCTTTCCCTTCAACACGGATTCGGTTTCAAACGGCTTTCGTCGTGTGTGTAATCACTTAGGGATTGAGAACTTACACTTTCACGATTTGCGGCATGAAGGTATTAGCAGGCTGTTTGAACGGGGGTATCAAATTCAGGAGGTGGCCATCGTTTCTGGCCACCGGGATTGGAAGAGTTTAAAACGGTATGTGAATCTCAAGCCCGGTGAGTTGGTGAAGAGGGAAAGGGCGGCTTAGGCCGCCGTTTCGCGTTGGGCGTCAATGAATTTGGCGGCATCGGCAATATGCACCATGGGTTGGCGGGCGGTGCGGGTGAGTGGCACCGGGAAAGTGCCTTGCGCGATCCGGTTGCGGGCGGTCTGTAGCGACACGCCCATAATGTCAGCGCAGAACACTTCCAGAGGTATCAGCGGCTTTTCGTAGCATGCCAGCAGCATGAACTCAGTTTTCATTGTGGGCTTACTCCTTTCTGACGCGCCCGCCAGTGGTTGAATCGGTTGCGTATCATGCGAAACGTTTGGCACGCGGCTGGGTTGCTATCCAGCTCGGCGCGGCTGTTAATTTTGCAGGCGGCACACAGCCAGTCGCGTGCATCTTCGGCGGTATGGGTGCCGTCGGGTAACTGGCTTTCGTTTAGTTGGTGTTTGTACCGGCGGCGGCGATCCAGGTAGAGCTGAAACGCTTTGTCTTGGCACAGCATTGCTGCCTGGCGTGCGTAGGCACCACCTTTTGGTGGTGGCGGCGTTCTCGCTGGCGGAGTGTGGCTGTGTCTTGTATTTATCATGCTGCTACCTCACTCTTCGCTGAGCAGGGCGAATGCTGCCGCCGCCACTCGTGGAACTTGTCCATTTCCAAGGGCTTTAATTCTGTCCACCCGATTGGCCACCCCATCAGCCACTCGACCCACGTCGGGTTCAGCCGGCCACCTTGACCACCCTCGGGAGCTACTGCTGTGCTCAGCCGAACCTGTTGACCTTTTTCCTTTCTCTCCAGAAGTGACTGATTGCTCCATTTGTTTGCATCCGAGGCATTTGGTGTGGGGTACATCTTTACTACATCCGCCAGTGACGGAGACCGCCGAGCCATATCTCCCGGATAGCCATTTTTGTTCCAATCTGACGCCAGCGGCGTCGGGTACTTTTTTACTGCTGTTGCTAGTCCGTCCCCGCTTTTCGCACTTACCCCTTTCCGGTTGTTGTTCCCGCAGACTGTGGGAGTAGGCCACAATCCAGATTCTTTCCCTCTCATGGTGTGCACCAAGGTCGGCAGCGGATACGCAGCCCCATGGTGCATCAAACCCCATTTCGGCCAGGTCTCCGAGAACCCTTCCGAGTCCGCGAGAAGTGAGCACTGGGCTGTTTTCCACGAAGACGTAGCTGGGCTGTACTTCGCGAATGATCCGCGCCATTTGCTCCCATAATCCTGACCGCTGCCCCTCGATGCCGGCACCTTTTCCTGCAGCGGAGATGTCTTGGCAGGGAAAGCCGCCAGAAACGACGTCAACACGGCCTCGCCATGGCTTTCCGTCAAAACTGCACACGTCAGACCAAATTGGGAAAGGCGCGAGGGCTCCATCATTTTGTCGTTGCGCCAGAACTTGTGCGGCGTAGGCATCACGCTCAACGGCGCAGACGGTGCGCCACCCAAGCAGGTGGCCGCCGAGTATTCCGCCACCAGCGCCCGCGAAAAGAGCCAGCTCATTCACGAAACCCCCGCGCCTTGTGCTCACGGATGCCTTGGCAACCGATGCAAGTAGTGGCCCAAGGCGCGGCCTGGCGGCGCGCGACTGGGATCTCGTAGCCGCAATCGTCACACTCGGTGTTTGTGACGTGTCGGGCCAGCGCAGCACGGTTGGCCAGCGTGGCTTCCAGGCTTTGTTGGATGGTGACCGCGGCGCGGTCGACGTTATCGGCCATCGTTTTTCCTTCGGTTAACACAATTCAGGCGGGAAGTACTCTTCCTGCAGGGTTGGGGGTGGCGGCGCGAAGAGGTTTCGCGCGGCTTCTCGGGCGGCGATGGCGTCTTCGTACTCGGCATCGCGCTCGACTCGGTAAATTTCTGAGCTCTGCCACGCCTTGAGGCGTTCGAGCTGGGCTTTTAGCTCTGCTGGTGATGGCTCGCGGGGCTGGATATCTGGCCCCTGCGTACAGTTAGTGACACGAGTCCAAGGGGACGCGGCTTCGCCGCCTCCCGAAACCCCCTGGTGGCGCTGCGCTTTACTGCGCACTTCCCACTTATAAAAGCGGGTCAGGTATTCGTGTTCGTTGCCTCGGCCGTCGGAGACGACGATGCCGAAAGTGCCCAGTTTGTTTTCGCCGTGGCGGCCTTTGGCTTCGACGCCTTGGCGCACTTCGCCGGTGGCGTGGCTGAATTCGGCTTGTTGGAGATCCACGCGGGGCATCGTCCAGGGTTTGATGGGGCGCTGTTTGCGGGGCAGGTTAGGGCCGCCCATCAAACGTAAGAATTGGTCCCACTGGCCCGCGTTGGCGGCCTTGCGGATCTGGTGCAGGCGATCCGCCACGCGGCGCTCGGGGCGGGTGGCGGCTTCCCAGGCGGCCAGCTCATCGATGTGCTTTTCGTTCAGGCGGCGCACTTCACGCCACACGGTAACGCTAGGCAGGCCGACAAACTGAAACTGGCGAATGCCCCACACCGCCGCCCAGGATTCAATGCGCGGCGCCACACTGTTCAGCTCATGGCCATAGCGGTCTTTATCGTCGTTGGCCACGCCTTCGCGGGTGAACTGCTCGCCGTTGATGTTTTTTGAGATGTACTTGGCCACGTAGCCAGCGGCGGTGCCTTTCGCGTAGTTGATGCGTTCCACCTTGAACCGCGCAGTGGTTTTGCGGCCACGGCGGTCGTAAAGCTCTTGGGGCGTGTCGGCTTCTGCGTGGCTCTGCATGATCTGGTTGATGCGCTTGATGTCTTCGCGCTTCATCCAGAGCAGTAGATGCCAGTGGGGCGTGCCATCGTGATTGGGTTCCGCCACGCGGATGCCGTAGATACTCAGGTTCTCGCGGGCCAACGCTGCGCGGATGCGTGCCCACACCTTCTGCAAATAGGCCTGCGCCTCGCGCGGGGTGCTGCCGTCGTACTTCGGATTGCGGGCACTATTGCTGAATAGCACTGGATGAAAGCGCGACGGCGCGGTGATGGTGTAGAACATGCCCACGTGGCCCATGCGGCGAGATTCCGCCTCGGTGTCGCTGATGCGCAGCATCAATTCAGCGCGGCGGTGGTCGGGGTTGGATAAGCCTAGCTCGGCCAGTTCGGCCAGCGTGTATACCTGACCTTCCTGGTTGATGGCTTCCAGCGCTTCCAGCAGGGCGCGGGTACGGTTCTTTTGTGAACGGCGGCGGTCGAGCGTGAGGTTGCTGCAGTAAATGCCTGCGCGTTTGTGCACACGGTGCGCTTCACGTTGCACCTGTTCTAACCGTCGACCACACAAACTTCGCAGCCGCCGACGCCACCAAAGATAGTCGGTTAGCTTGGCAAGTTGCACGCTGCTTTTCAGCTTGAGGCTAGGTGGGTTAAGGCCATGCAGGCGCGCGCGGTGGCGGGCCTTTTCGAGCGCCATTTCATTGACGACAGCGAGGTTCATCACCGGGGTGCGATGCCACCGGAAAACAGCCATCAATGGAATGATGCCCAGAGGCGGGCTTAACGGGTTGCGTGAGGTGGCGATTTGCAGCGCCACTTCAAGCGCTTGGCCGGAAAGGGTGCGCGCCTTAGGCGTTTTCAGGTTGAGCGGGGGCGGCAGCAAGCCCAAACGCAGGCGGCGGTTATGCTCGGCGATGCCGCCGATCAGCTTGCTGCGCTCGCGTTCCAGCGCCGTGGCTTGGGCTTGGGCGTGGTTTGTCATCGCTTCATCGTCGTGGGTGGCATTCAAGCCGTGCACCACTAAGCGATCCTGAACGCTGGTCAGCCACGCGCAGGCGGCTTTCAGGCCTTCGATAGTGGTGGAGGCTCGCTTCACCAGAGCGTTAAAGCCACGCTCTAAATCCTCGGCGATGGCCGAAAAGCGGCGGTAGATGCTGGCCGGGTCGATGAGATCTTGCGCGTTGCGGCGTAGCCAGAGGTTAGCCGCGGCGTGGCCATGCCGCTTGGACACATGCGCGTATCCCTCGGCCAGCTTCTGAGCCAACGACGGCAAGCGCTCGAAGTGCGCCTGCAAAAAGAGGTAGCAATCTTTGCTGCCAGAGCTGTGTTGAAAGGCTAGGGCTAACGCGCTCACGCGGTTACCTCTTGAACCACCGTGCGCTCGCTGCCCACGGCTGCCATGTCTACCCCGATGAAGCGCGGCAGAGCAGGGGGAAGCTGAACGGCCGCAATGTCGATGCGGTAGTCCTCCAGCACGCTTTCAATTTGCGTGAGCTGGCAGCCGAAGTGATGCGCCTCGCGCTTTAGCTCCTCGGCGGCCATGCGGTGGCCCGCTTGTTCCAGCTGCTGGGCGAGGTAATCGAAACGCGCCTTTACGAGGTAAAGGCTGTGCATGGTGGTGTCCAGGTTCATGCGACCCCCTTTTCGATCAAGCTGAGCCAGTGAAGCGCGGCCTTGGTGTTGCCTTCCGCGATGGCTTGGCGGGCGTGGCTGGCCAGTTCAGCACTCGGGTGCTTGCGGTTGCGCAGCTGGTCTTTCAGGCCGCTGGCGTACTCGCTCATGCGGTGGATGGCGGCGCGCACGGCGGTGCGTTCGGTTTTATCGAGCTGGCTGATAGCTAGCGTGGCATCCACGGCCACGCCTGCGCTTTTCAGCACCAGACGGCGCTCGGCAAAGGGGAGATCCGACCAGACGACGACCAGGTCTTGGTCGGAAGCGCGCTGGTGAAGCTCGGCGCGGAGTGCGCCGAAGCCCGCGCGGTCTTGCTGAACGCGGGGTGTTTGGCGAACGGGTAACGGAGTGACGTTCATGCTGAGGCTCCTTTCTTCGGTGGCGATTCAAAACCCAGACGCATCTGGCCCTCGGCCTCTAGGCGAATTTGCCGTTTCAACCACGCACCAAATTTGATGTTCACGTCTGGGTTCGGGCGGTAGCTGGGCACGATGGTTTCGATGATTCCCAGGCTCGCTTTACAGCGGAACCCACACGCAAACTCACTGGTGCAGTTCAGGTACAGTTCGCGGTAGTCGGGTAGATGCGTCTTCGAAGTTCGCACCTTCATGTGGCTACCGCAGTGAGGGCAGTCGACCCTTAGCCGACTGACCTCGTGCATGGCGACTTCAGCGTCTTCAGCCACTGCGCCCCCTTAATTCGTAAAGCGCACGGCCTCGGCCGGTGAGGTTGCCCACGCCCTTGCGCAAGCGGCGGCGGGCGAGCCATTCGGCGGCTTGGTCGATGGTTTCCAAGCCTTGTTGCAGCCTCACCGCCTCTAGCTGGCGTTCGAGTTCGTCATCCAGCACTAGGTGGTTCTGGGGCATTTCAAGTGCTCCTTTTGGCCCTTTTAAGGACCTGGTTTTAGGATGCACGCTGGCCCACACTGGACCCCACGATGTCGCTGACGCCGAGCGTTTCCAGGGCCTCTTTCAGCACCAACTGGCGCAGCAGGGTGGCTTTGGAAAGGCCGGTGTAATCGACCAGGGCATCAATGACTTTGGCCTCGTAGTCATCCAGGTTGATGGCAGCGTAACGGTGGCGAATACGGCGAGAATCTTGGTGCATGACGGTGTTCCTTCTGCAGCGGCACACAGCGCTATTCGGCGGAGAGAGTGTCTTGGTCGTACTGTGCAATACCGCGCAGCATCAACATGCGGGCGGTGGCCGATTTGGAGCGCACTTCGAGCTGTTGAATCCTCTCCAGGTCGGCGCACTCGCTCTCGGTGAGGTAGGTCATCACGGGCTGTTGGCAGCCGCGCGGGGCGTAAATCGGCTTAGGGGGAATGGTGTTGGCGGTGTTCATGGGTTAGGCTCCAAATGTGAAAGACAATGCTTTTTAACCGCTCAGCGTTCGTACAAACGCACGAGTTTGCGCTGTAGGAAGTGCTCATCCATGTGGGCGCGCAGTTCCGCCAGGGCGTCTTCGATATCCACGGCGGGGGTATGGCTGGCCAACATCGTGGCAGCGAGTTGGCCAACCGCGTTGGCCGTGGTGCTTTCTTCCAGGGCTTCGAGATCCGCCAGCGGGTTACCGCCGCCGATCTCGGCCGTGATGGCTTGGCGGGTGGCGGGCGAGCAGCGGTTCAGTTCGACCTCGACACCGCGAAACAGCAGGATCGATTGAGGTGCAGGTGTGGCCATGGCAGTGGCTCCCTTGTGCTTGTGTAATAAAGTAAAAGACTTCACTAGATTGGTGTAAATATTACATGTCGTCAAGCGTAGATGTGGAAAAAATGCTGGCTCGACTGCGTGAAGCTATTCAAAACGCGGGTTACGAGACACTGGCTGATGCCTCGCGGGCTATTGGCGACGCGACCCCGCAAGGGCTGCGCGATGTAGTGACGGGGCGTAAAAGAGCATCTGTGGAATTTATGATGCGCCTGAGTGCTGCGGGTGTAGATATTACATACGTGATGGGTGGTAACGACGTTGCTATACCCGCTCAGGAGCAAACACCGATCAAGATGTACGACATTGAAGCCGCAGCGGGCGCTGGACGCAGCTTTGAAGGCGAACCAGTAAAAACCATCCTGCACTTTCCGAGCAGTGAGCTGGCCGAGCACGGACTAGACCCGGCTCAAGTGGTGGGCATCAAAGTCCGTGGCGATTCGATGGACGGCACCCTGGCCGATGGTGACTGGGTGCTGGTGGATCGGAGTAACCGCGACCCTAAGCAGGAAGGGGTTTTTCTGCTGCTGGTGAGTGGGGAGCGGCGGATTAAGCGGGTGCAGCGCTTGGCGGGCGGGGCGCTGTATTTGATTAGCGATAACGAGCACTACCAGCCGGAAATGATCAAACCGCAGGATATGCACGATGTGGAGATCCTTGGGCGGTGTGAGATTCGGATTGGGCGAGTTGTTTGAGTTTAAATAATTAATGAGCAAGGGATAAGTATGCATTCAGTTTCTCTGTATCACATGCGGGCATTTAATAAGCATAAAAAATATGATGACGGGTCAAATTACGCTCCTTTAGATGATGTGAATGGGAAAGATATTGTTGATATATTCAAGGCCTTTGCTGATGAATTAACAAAGGATGATTTTGAGGTTTCAGAAGAGGATAAGACTGTTATTTCTTTTCAACAGCCGAATGTCTCTGCAGGGGGGAGGTGTATATGGGGTGTTATAAACACTGGTGAGTTTGGCAATAAAGGGAATATACAAGATTATAGAACTGGAAAGCTTAGCTATGCAAAAAAGCCAAATGATGCTGATGTGAAAGAGATTTTTTATCTGCTTTTTTCTCCTGAGAAAAAGAATGAAGCAATTTTTGTTTTGCACAATATTAGTGGCAATGGCATTAAAACTATTCTGGATAAGAAGTTTGGGAATAGGTTTAAGGCTCAGACAAAATTGAATCTTCAGTTTAACCCAGTGGCTTATGAGAAAGCTGTTGAGCAATGGCTTCAAGGTCAGGTTAAAGAGATAAGGGCTATAAACTTTACCCCTTTTTCAGATAAAACTGACGCCCTTCCTGGGATGGGGCATAAACAGGCAATTCTAGTTCTGAAGCCTGAGCGCAATAGAAGCTTTGGTAAATTTTTGAATTTTCGTAAGGGTGAAAGATCTGAAGCCATTGAGTTTTTAGAAACAAACTGTAAAGACTTAAAAGCAGTTGTTGCAATTGATGGAAAAGAAAGAGTTTTCCGTATTGGAGGTAATAGGCAGAATCCTGTGTTTCGGCTAGACTTAGGCGAAGAAGTGACGGTAGAGCATGGTGTGCCTGACTTTAATGAAATGTATGAATGGGCTGTAGGTGTGGTTAATGATATTTGTGCTAAGGTTTATCCAGGCATGGGGGTTAAGTTATGTCTAGAAAAATAGATGTCTTTTTTATTCTTAAAAAGCATTGCCAAACATTAAATGTCTATAAAGATGGCGAGGAGAAAATATCATTCATAGATGTTTTCTCATTTTTCTTGCTGCCAGCACTTCTTGGTGTTTTGGTTGCTTTTTTCTCACACGGTATAAGCGATAATATTCTTACTCTCACGGTGAATTTTGGTGCAATCTCGACAGCTCTTCTAATGAGTGTTTTGGTATTGGTTTATGACCAAGAAGCCAAAATAAAAGACGTTCAAGATAAAAGCCGTTTAGTAGGTGGAAGTGCTGATGACAAATTAATTCTTCTCAAAGAGCTTTATCAAAATATTTGTTACACTATTGTTGCATCTATTGTTTTAGTGATTTTTTCGGTGGCTGGCATGTCCATGATTGGAGAGAATCTTTCTTGTTTTAGACAGATAGGTTTACAAGTGACTTCAGGGTTAGTTGTTGCTGTTTTTGTAAATATTGTACTTACTATGCTTATGGTTATTAAAAGGTTTCATGCGCTACTCACTAATTGATCTTAGTTTATTTGTGCTAGAGGTGCTTTTTGATTTCAATCAAGGCATCCTGTGAAGTCCAGTCGTAGTCTACTTTTACTTTTCTTGGCATGTCATTTTGGTAATGTATAGCGTATTTTTTTCTTAATTCCGTCAAAGGGTTTTCAACTTCTTTTATTTCAAGGTGTTGCAGTATAAATGATAATCGGATTGTTTTTGTTTTGATGTTTTCTTCAAGCGCGATTATTTCCTTTTCAATGAATGACTTTGTATCATCGTGTATGAATGCATAATTTTCAGACGTGTGTTCTCCGTCAATTCTGGCTGATATCACTGCGCCGTATTTTTCATCTATTTCATATTCTGCAAAGTTTGAAAACTGTGTGGCTACTCTTTTTTTGTAACGTTGCAGTCTTTCTATGTTGTTTTTTGTTTTTTCGTTTAAAAAGAAAATGTCTATTAGTTTCCATGCCGTTAAATCTCGAAGTACGAGTATTGAGGGCTTGAGTATAGAGGCTATTATTATTGCTAAACCTGCAGAAAACATAGTTATTAGTACTGTTTTAAAACTTAGCGCTAAAGTGATTTCTTTTGGTATCTCTTCCACCTTGTAGCCTCTCTTTATTAACGTTTATAAATAATCATTAGTGTGAATTTTCCACAGTCCACAGATCAAATTATTCTGAACAGCTTGGGCTAATCCTACTGCGTAGGTAATAGAATTTTCCAGCTATTTGTTGAATTGTCTATCAGGCCTCTTTGTTATGGCCACAAGAATTAATTCCATAACCCTTGTTAAGTACTGATAATTTTTACAGTATAAGACATTGGGACGCGGTGCAGTGCATCGCTCGTAATGGAGCCAACAGGGGAACGCGGATGCGAGTGAACTACTTGGGGCCTGCCGTGGTGGGTGTGGAGCACCCTGCGGTAGCGGAGATGGACCGGCGGAAGTTTCCGCCGAGTTGTTTTCTGGTCGAGATCGGCGACGAAGTGCCCCCAGGTGGGCCATGGATGGAGGGCGATGTGCTGGTGGTGGACGAAGCCCGCTCATATGGTCACGCCGATCTGGTGGTGGCGGAGGTAGAGGGCGAGTTCCGATTATTCAAAACCCACCGCGTCGGCAGCCGCTGCCGCTTATTGCCACCTTCGGGTGGGGAAGGGTGCTTCATCACCGCGACGCAGTTTCGCGGGGTGGTGGTCAGGCAAGCGCGGTGTTGGGCGGTGTAGGCGTACTTCTGTCAGTAAAAAGCCCTTAGCCATTGCCGATGACTAAGGGCTTATTTGTATTAGCTTTTCTTGCCTTTTCCTCCACTCGGCTTGGTCACTGTCTGAACGAACGTGGTGCTGGGCTTTGCCTTCACTTCTTTCGCGGAAACAAAGCGGCCAGTTTTCGCGCTCTTATTGACGGTCGTTTTGGTCATGCCGAATGCCCTCAAGTGGCTATATATGGTACTCCACCATAGAGTACTATACTTTATATAGTGAGGGTCGTAGCGTTGGTCAAGGTCGAATTTGGTAAAATTACGGGGCTTATCGACACGGGGGCGTAGGCGGATTGCTGAGCCGTGTAAGTGATCTCTTACACACGAATCAGCAATGGCCTACAGATGTGCCGGTGTTTTTTTGAGACGATTCCTTCGTCGCTTGGAAGCACGCGGGACGGATTCCGCCTCGCCAGAAGGATGCGGCACCCACGCCCCCGGCCATGGATTGGTTGGGGGCTTTTTGTGAATAGCCTTAGGGTATTTTCTGATGTGCCTAGTCTTCGGCGCTGCGTCGACCATAGATAAAGGCCGCGACCATACCACCTATATCCATGGCTGTGATCATCGCAGCGACGCCTGCATGGTCTAAGTACAAAGCAAAAGCCGCTACGCTGAAACCTGCCAGTGCTACTGTTGCGGCTAGTAATTGGCCACGTAAATCACGAGTGGTCTCAGCACGTACAATCGTCGTTTCCGTACGGTGGCGGTGTTCGCGTTCGCTGTCAGCCCAGTCGATTATTTTGGCTGCCGAGCCAGGCACTATAGCCTCATAGCCGCTCAAAATACTGGGAGGGGGTAAAGGCCCTTGAAATGCCGAGGTAGTGCGTCGGCTGATGGCCACCGCAACGTCTGATTTGTGGCGCTGCAGTAGTTGAGTAAGTGCCTGCTGTTCTTCATCTGAGAGATCGTCTTTGCTTAGCAGGGTGCCAAGTTCGGCGAGCTCTTGTTGATCCTCAGGCGAATCAGCTTCTTGATCCGCCCGAAGGTTTTGATGATGTGGCGTATGCTCGTCGTGATCCGTTTGATCAGGCTTCTGCGACTCGCTGGCGGGCTGAGGGTTTGATGAAGGTTTGGTCATATCGTTCGACAGCGCGGTCCATGTCTTTACCGATCTGTTCCCAGTCAGAGCTGAGTCGTTCAAGATCGGTTTTATGAGCGTCAATCAGATCACGATAACGAGTATTTGGCTGGATGTCGATAAGGCTACCGACGGCGCTCAGCAGACGCTGACGGCGTGAAGATGACATCTTCATGGTCTTGGCCTCCTTTGCAGCCTTTCTTACACATCGATTCACGGAAAATTCCGCCATTTCTGATGTTCTGATGGGTATGTCAGTTACCTATAGTCTGACACTTTAAGTGTACAGCGCAAGAGCTATAGGGAAAAAATAGTAGCCTATAGCATTTATTAAGTGATGTAAGTTATTGATTTTGTATTAAAAATAAATTTAATTAGGCTGGTTTTTGAGCTGTTTTTGAAGACGCCCGTACCGGGGGCTTGACCGCAAATTAAAGGGGCCAATTCGGGCTTACAATGGCAGCTCAATGATGTGGCAGCCTGATGCAATTGTGTGTTGGCAGCCAGTATGAAATAGCCTGTTATCAAAAGCCCCGCTGAGTGCGGGGCTTTTGCGTGGGGGTTAGCTGGCTTGTTTGTTCCTGGCCAGTTCGGCCATGGCGACGCGGGAGAGAAAGCCGGAGCGGGTTTTGTCGCCGGGGTGACGGGCCACGAAGTCGTCGATCTGTTTGACCAGGAGGTCGGGCAGGGTGACGTTGATCTTGTGGCTTTTGCCCAGGTACGGGGTCACGTCGATATCGACAACGGCCCAGATCCAGCCGGTGAAGTCGGGGTTGTCCATGTGATGTTCGATGGACGTGGCTTCGGGGATGGGGTCGCCGTATTCAACGGCCACTTCCAGCCAGCCATCGATGGCTTCTTTGGCGTTGGCCAAGGCGTCTTCGAAGGTGTCGCCTGCGGAGTGGCAGCCGGGCAGGTCGGGCACCACGACGCCATAGGCGTGTTGTTCGTCGCCGCGTTCAATGGCAATGGGAAATAACATGGCTCACCTCTATCAGTGGGGGCAGCAGTGGCCAGCCTCATTCGAGGCCAGCGCTTTTCCTGATGGCTTTGACCAATCCCGTTTTCAGATCCTTTTTCGGATGTGGCACGGTGATGGTGCCGGGTTTGGTCGGGTGCCTGAAGTGGTGGTGGCTGCCTTTGACTCTGACTAGTGCCCATCCATCCGCTTCCAATTGCTTGATCAGTGCTCTGCTGTTCACCTCCTGCCCCTTCGTCGTTGAATATGGGGTTACTATAACCCCGTTTTGTGAGCCTGTCAAAATTTATAACCCCAATAACCCTGTTTATAGTTCGGAGCGCTTTTCTAGCTGTAGCGCCGTGGTGTAGCTGGCATCGGTGAGGCTGTGGGTCACTTCGGTGATGATCCAGGGCGTGGCGTCGATCTGTGGTTTCCAGCCGATGCACCAGGCAGGCGTTTCGGGGAATAGTTCGGGGTTGCCTATTGCCTGGTTGATGCTGAAAAAGGCGGTGCCGCGTTGTATGCGTTGCCATTCGGCTTGGGCGGCCTCTAACGCTTCTTCCTCACTGGCGTAGGTGTGGCGTAGCTGCTGTGCGTTTTGTGGGTCGCCGACGGTGACGGCTTCGCGGGTGGCTTGGGCGGTGTTATTCCATAGCGCGGTCACGCCGGTGTACGCATCGCGTTCGGCTTTTAGGTAGCGGTGCTGGTCGCCGCTTTGGCGGCGCAGCTGAATGGGCGGAATCTCTAGCCCGGTGGCTGTTGTGGCTTGGCCAGCGGGTACAAAAATCAGGTGGCCGGTTTTGACGGTGGCCACCGCGTCGAATCTCTCTGCCAAGCGTGTGAGGAAGTGGAGGTCTGATTCGTCGGTTTGGTCGATGTGGGTGATGCGCACGCCTGCCAGCGTTGCGCCCACGCTGGCCACTAGGTCATGCCGCGCGGCGATGGTTTCGATAATGTCTCGCACCGTCACGCTATCCCAGCTTTGTGTCCGTTTCCCCGGCAGGCCTGCGCGCATGTTGGCACTGGATGCGCGGATGTTGAGGGTATCCGGTGCGCCGGTGTGCTCGATTTCGTCCACGATAAACGTGCCGCGCTCGGTGAGCGCTTGGCCTTTCCAGCCGATGGCCAGGGTAAGTTCCGCCCCGGTGGGGGGTATATCGAGCATGCCGTCGTCGTCGGTGAGGGTGATATCGAGCTGATCCGCTTGCATGCCGCGCCGATCATGCAGCGTGAGCGATGCCAGGCGCGCGCGGAACTCGGGGCTGATGATTTGGCCCTGTAGGCTGATGCGGTAGTCGGGTTGCATGGTCATGCCAGTGCTCCGGTAATAGCGCGTAGGGCGCTGCTTTCCAGGATGCCGAGCAGTTCGGTTCGGCCTTCATCAATCCGTGTGAGTTTGATATCGAACTCGATTTGCTTGGCGGCGCCGTCTCTAAAGAACTCGCTTTTTCGCTCGGTGAGGCTTTCGATGGTGTACATGCCGTAGTAGGTGCCGGTGCCTTCGATCAGCGGCCATGCCCGGCCTTCATCGGCCAGGGCGCGGAGCATATCGAGATTCTGTTGGCCGCCGGTGAACATGGGCAGCAGGGTGCCGGTGAGGTTGATGGTGTCGTCACCGGGGCCAAGGAACTGGTGCACCGGGCGAGCGTTGATGCGCGAGGTGCTGGCGTGCCGCCAGTTGGTTTGCCGCTGTAGCTCTTGGTAAGCGGCGGTGCTGAGGCCGAAGACGAATAATCCGTAAGTCATCATCATGGGGTTGCCCTCAATCGTTATCGTGGAAGTTGCGGCGGCTGGCAGCGGCGGCGCGGCGCTCGGCATCTTGGAGGGCGCGTTGCACTTGCTCATTCACCATTCTGGCCAGCGCTTGCTCATCCATGCCGGGGGCAGCGTGTACTTCGATGTTGATGCCGCCATGAATCACTAGCCCGCCGCTGGGGGCTGCGCTGGCGTGGCTTTGCAGCGGTGGGCGGGCGTCGATCTGTACCGCGCTGGTGTCGATGTTGGCGGCGCTGGCGTTGGTGGCCAGCCCGGCACCGAGCATGAGCCCACCGGCGGCGTTACGCAGGTTGTTGGCAAGGCCGCGCACTTGCTTTATGGGGCTGTCGGCGTCGTCTTCGATACCGTTGGCCAGGCCTTGTGAGACGAAGTTGCCAATGGTGGCAAACACGCGGCTGGGGGAGTTGATGTCGAGCCAGTTACGCACGGTGCCAGTGACATCATTGGCGAGGTTAGCGGCGCTTTCGGTGGCACGGTTGGCACCGTCGCGGATGCCGTTGCCCATTCCGGCCGCTGTCTCCCGACCCCACTCCATGGCTCGGTTTGCCCCATCACCGATGGAGTCCCACGCGCTGGTCATGGCTTCTTGTACCCAACCGGCGATGTTGCCCGCCATGCCCATGACTTGGTCGCGGAGAGCCCCGGCCATGCTGGCGATCCCGTTGATCATGCCTTCCACTATGTTGATGCCGAAGCCTTCAAACACACGGCTGGGTGAGTTGATGCCCAGCACGTTTTTAAACCAAGTGGCCACGCTGCTGGCCATGCCGGTGACCCACTCGCGCAACGCGGCGAGTTTTGCCCCCATCCCGCTCAGCAATCCATCGATCACAAAGCCGCCTAGCGTGCGGAAGCCTTCGGGCACTGAGACGCCCAGCCGTTCTAACGTGCTGGTAAACGCGTTATAGATCAGCCCTAAGGGTGACCAGTTGATGAGTAGGCGCGCGACGCCGCCCACGCCTTCATCAAACGCAGCTTTCACTTGCTGCCATAGGCCCACGAAAAACGCCTTGATGGGTTCCCAGTATTTGTAGATCAGGTAGGCGGCACCGGCGATGGCGGCAATGCCCCAGCCGATTGGCCCCATGGCGACTAATAGCCCCTTCAGCGCACCGGCCACCCAGGGGATGGCGGTTTTGGCGATCCAGCCTAATGCGGTGCCTAGGCCACCGACCTTGATGCCCAGCGTGGTCATGGCGAACTTGGCGAACAGCAGCGGGGAGAGGATGCTGGCGAACGTCATTGTGACGGCACCGCCCACCGTGGCCAGGGCGATCATGCCCGCCGCCACCTTGGCGATGGTGCCCGCTAGCTCGGGGTTGGCTTTGATCCACTCGCCCACGCCGCGCGTGATGGTGGTGATGTTCTGTACAAGCTGACGCAAGGGGCCGTCGTTGGTGTCGGTGATGCTGATGCCGACTTCTTCCCAGGCACTGCGCAGGCTCTTGAGGTCGCCGCCGAGGTTGTCGGCCATGACGCGGGCCATCTCGGCGTTTTCCCCGGCGTTGGTTTGCAGGGCGTTGATGAGGTCGTCCAGCATGCCTTCGGACATGCCGTTGACCAACTCGGTCATGCCGGACCCGGCTTCGGCGCCGAAGATTTTGGAGAGCAGGGCGCGGCGCTCCACGTTGCCGAGATCCCGCGTGGCGTTGTTGATGTCGCGGAGAATGTCGGGCATGGCGCGCATGTTGCCACTGGCATCGGCCACTTCGAGGTTGAGCTGTTCCATAGCGTCGCGGCCTGCCTTCGCGGGGTCGGTCAGGCGGTTGGCCATGGCGCGCATGGCGGTACCGGCCATGCTGCCTTGAATGCCGATGTTACCCATCAAGCCCGCCATGGCGGCGGCTTGTTCCATGGTGAGGTCGAGATCTTCGGAGCCGCCCAGGTACTTCATGGTTTCGCCGAGCATTTCCAGATTGACGTTCGCGCGGCTGGCAGTACCGGAGAGGATGTCCGCGACGCGTGCCATTGCGCCGTCGGCTTCCATATCGATTTTGAAGGTGCCCGCGATGTTGGAGGCGATATCCGCCGCGCGGGCTAGCTCGGTGTTGTTTGCCAGGGCGAGATCGAGCACGTCGCGCATCGAGGCCTGAATGGCTTCCGCGCTCATCCCCGCGCGCAGCAGGAACTCTTGGCCGCCGCCGACTTCGGTGGCACTGAACGCGGTGGAGCCGCCTAGCTCGCGGGATTGTTCACGCAACGCCTGGTAGCGTTCATCGTCTGCCCCAAAGCGGCCGACCGCTTGTAGCGTGCTCATCTGTTCGCCCCAGGCGACGCCTGGCATTAGCAGGCGGCTGGCGGCGTAACCTTGCGCAATACCGGTGCCGAACATGCCCATACCCACGCCTTGGGCGCGGGCGACGTTGGCCATGCCGTTTTGGTAGCGGTCGCGGGCTTGGGTTAAGCGGCGCTGACGTTCGGCAACTTCGGAGAGGTGGCGTTTCTGTTCCTGCAGGGCGGTGTTGAGCCGTTCCTCTTTGGTGCGCAGCTCTCGGGCGCTTCGGCCCAGGTTGTCGGTGCTGATGCCCGCTTCATCCAGGCGCGTTTTTAGGCCACGGATGCGCTCGGTTTGCGTGGCGTGGTTTTGGGTGAGCCGTTTGACTTCTTCGCCTGCGTGGCGGGTTCGGTTGCGATATTCCCGCAGGGCGCGGGCGGAGCGATCGAACTCGCTTTGCTGGCCATGCAGGCGCACGCGGGCGCGTTCTAGCGAGGCGGTGAGCTGGTCGCTGGGTTGTTTGGTGCGTAGTAGCTCGCGGGCGAGGCGGTCGTATTCGCGGCGGGCAACGGTGAGCCCTGATTTGACGTTGGCGTGGGCTTCGCGCTGCTGTTCGAGTGCTTGGGTGTATTGCTGGTTGCGTGCTCGAGCGTCGCGCATCGCCCGGGTGTTCTGCCGCATGGCGGCGTTGGCCTTGCGGTAGCTGGTGAGGTCGCTTTGGGTGTGCTGTAGCTCTTTGAGCTGGTCGCGGGTTTCGCGCATGGCCTGGCCGGTGTGGCCAGCGTTTTGGCGCATGCGTTTGAGTGGGCCGGTGACACGGTCCACGGCGTTGAGCATCACTTGCAGTCGTAGATTACGTGCCATCGGTTTTCCCTATTGGCTGCCTTACTTTTTGCCTTGCTTGCCACCTTTGGGCTTGGCGCCTTCGTGGCGTTTGCGGGCGCGTTCGCGCCATTCCATGAGTTCGTCGAGTTCCATGCCGTCCATGGCTTGTGGCTCCCAGTGGAACACCATGGCGAGATCCGCCATGGCGTCTTCGACAAACTCCGGAAGCGCTAGGCTTCGATTTCCTTGAACTTCTTTGGGGTTAAAAAACCGTTCAGCGCCGTGCCGAGTTGCACGAGATCCACGATGTCCATGGTTTTCAGCTCGGCTTCGGTGAGCGCGGGCGTGGTGATGCGGGGCATGACTTTGGTGAGGGCGGCTACGTCCAGGTTCATGATGTCCACCAAGCTGACGCCGCGCATGCCGCCACTCATCGGCTTGCGCACGGTGATCTCTTTCACCAGCGTTTTGCCACGCTGTAGCGGGGTTTCGAGCTCGACGGTTTCAGTGGGTACGCCGGGGGCAGTGGCGGGCTTGGCTTCGGTGGCTTCTACGGCTTGGGCTTCGGTGTTGTCGGTCATGGTGGTGCATTCCTATGGGGTGGGCCGCCGGAGCGACCTTGATGGTTGGTGAGGTTGAGTTATAGGCCGAGGGCGCGACGGCGCTGGGCGAGGCGATCTTCGCCGCGCACGTTGAACACGTAGCCGGGCACGTCGCGCTCGATCACGTCTTCGCCGTCCACCGTGAGCTTGAAGTAGCTCAGCGTGGTGGTGACGCTGATTTGGTTGTTGTCGCCTTTGCTGGCATCGCCGAGGTTGATGGTTTTATGGCGGCCGCGCATGACGATCTCGACCGGGATGATGCTGCCGTCTTCGTCGGATTCGTAAGAGCCTGTCATGCGGAGTAGGGCGGCGTCGTGAATGGGGCTGCCGTAGGTATCGAACAGACCGGCGACGGTCATGCCGCCGAGGGTCCATTCGAAGGTTTGCAGTTCGTTGCCGTGGTCGACTTCGATGGGGCCGTCCATACCGCCGCCTTCGTACTCGACCATGCGGCGGGCGAGTTCGGGCAGCGTTAGCTCGGGCACCATGCCCTGCCAGTTGTTGCCGTCGCCGAACAAGTTAAAGTCTTTGAGGATATTGGGAAGCATGCTGATGGCTCCTGTCATGGCCTATGGCGGCGGCGGTTTATTCGCTGATGCGGGCGGCGAAGTCGACCAAGTAACGGTCGGTGATGCGCTGCTGGAAGGTGAGGTCTTCCAGGGGCGGTACCGGGGTGTAGTCGTAGTCGATGTAGAGCTTGCCGGACTTCAACACCTCGGGGCTGTTCAGCTCTTCATCAAACCAGGCGGAGCCGCCGAGGATGTAGCCGCTGCGGGTGAGTTCGCGGAACTTGGCGTTAACGCCTTCGATGATGTCGCGCACCAGGCTGGGGTGCATGGGTTTATCGACGGCCCAGAAATGGGCTTCGGCGATGGTATCCGCCAGCACTTGCGCGGTGCGGGTGTAGGACTCGAACGCGAAGAGCGGATCTGCTGAGCAGGTGCGAGAGCCCCAGAATCGGAAGCCTTCTTTGCGGATCAGCGTGGTGACGTCGGCGTCGTTCAGATAGCCCGCATCGGTGGCGGGGTTTTGCAGATCCCAGGAGACGTCTTTGCTAATGCCGGTGACGCCATTCACGGGCATGTTGGAAAGCGTCTTGTGCCAGCCGATCTGGTTATCCAGCTTGGCGCGGTGGCCGAGTGCTTTGGCGACGGCGGGCAGCGGGAGGGTTTCTTCGGCGTCGACATCGAACGCTTGCCAGTTGGGCCAGAGGATCATCACTTCGCGCTGGCCAAAATTTTCCCGGTACATGCGGGCTTCTTCTTTGGTTTGGCAGCCGTGGGCGTAGGCGTACACGAAACCGCGTAGCTGCTGGGCGATGCCTGCGAGGGCGGCGGTGACGGCTTGGGTGTCGAGATCCGGCGCGCCGAAAATGCGCGGTTTTACGCCGAACTTGGTCTCGGCGGCTGTGAACGCTTGAATGCCGGTTTTCTGCCCAGTGGCTTGATCTACGCCGCCGATCACGTTGGCGGCGGTAGCTTGTTCGTCACTGCCTTTTTCGACGCGCACCACGACCACCACGGCTTTGGTTTCTTCCACGATGGCCGTCAGCGCGCGGCGCAGCGTGCCGCCTGCCCCGGCGTTGGCGATGGCGGTGTACAGGTTGGTGAGCAGCACCGGTTCGTTCAGCGGGAAGGGTTCATTGATGCCGCCGGTGAGGCGCACGGCTTGGACAGTGGCCGGGGTGCCTTGGCCATCGCCGTTGATGGCCACGCTGACCAGCGCCGAGGCGGCGCTATCCGCTGAAATGGCGGTGGCCACTTCATCGGCGGTGCTGAGGATCTCGCCTTCGGCATCGGTGGCGAGCGTAATGGTGACGTGTTTATCGGCTACTGCGACGTTGATGGCGGTGGAGGGCTCGCCGGGGTCACGGTGGGTGATTCGGATGTTGTCACCATTCACACCGACATTGGCGGCGGTGTAGGTAAGGTTTCCGTTGGCCTCAAGGCCATCGATTACGACACTGGCGGCGACGCCGGGGCTGGCATTGGGCGCGGTGGCCACCAGCCCGATGACGGCGGTGGATACGGTTTTGATAGGGCGCGTGCCTTCGTTGATCTCGGTCACACGGACGCCGTGGAAGCGTTCGGTCATGGGCTTGTCTCCTGCGCAGGTTCAAGCGGTACTGGGTTCGTTTGGCGGTGTTAGTGGTGCCATGGTGTGGGGGTTGCGCGCGGGAGGGTAGTGGCGGGCGTTGTGCGAAAAAAACGGCACAAAAAAGGGCACATTTGGGGAATGTGCCCCTTATCACTAGGGTAGCCATCATGGAATATTGTCATGCCCTATCTAGCCCTAGTGTTGAAACACCTCTGGAAACTCCTGAAATTTTGCATTCGTATTTGGCAGCTATGGGAGGATAGCGAGTCCGAATCTGAGTAAACCACCATGCCCGCCAATACGGCGGGCATCGCTTACCAGCTCAGAGAACTGATGGTGTCGCGGTCGCCGTTTTTTAGCGCCGCGGCGATCCGGTCTTCAAGGGCTTGGCGCTTTCCGATGACGTTGCCCGCTGCTTGTTGGTAGAGGTTAGATTTCTCCAGGATCCGGTCGATTAGCTCACTGAGTTCTAGGCCGCGTGCGTTGGCGATGGATTCGATCAACGGGCCACCACCCTCCAGCGCTTCACGCTCTTGACGCTCCCAGCTGAGCTGCTCGTAGTCGGGGTATTCGTTGCGCACTGCTGCTAATGCTTCGACTGATGCGGCGTTTATTTCACGGCGCTTTTGGTCGGCCAACTTGCCAAGCGTGACCGGCGGGCGGTCGACTAGGGAGGGGTAGCCGTCGTCGGCGGGTGCTAGCACTTTGCTGCCGTCGTTTTGCATTAGCGCCTGGTGCTGTGCCTCGGTGATTTCGACGGCGTCTTCAGGCAGGCGGCAATCGGGATTGGGGACGGTGATCATTGGCGGTTCGATGGTGTCATCGCGTACCTGGATTAATGGCGCGTCGTCTTCGCCCTGATGGTTAGGATCGGGCACCTCAACCATCGGCCATTCAAAGTCGGGGTCTATGATCGTGTGCGTGGGCTCGCCGAAGAGACGGGTGTCGTAGAAGCTGTTGGTAGCGGCGCTGTAGAACGTGGTCATCTTAATAGCCCCTTACTGTAATGCTGAAGGTACGCGGCCCGCTGGTGGTGGAAGGCAGGTTAATAGTGATGCCAAAGCGTGTGAGCGTGGCGCCGATGATATCGGCAGGCCCGACGGCTGCCGACAAGCGTGAGGCGCTGTACTGCGATGCCCTGTTAGGAAATGTAGTTGGCCAAGGGGCATAGATCTCTGTTTGCCCACCGGGCAACGTGAGGTTCATGCCTTGCTCAATCCAGCCGTTCGGGAGTTCATGCCAGTAGGATTCGCCTTTGGATATGGGAAAGGCCTCTGAAAGATTACCTGTGTGGTAATAGGTTACCCAGCCAGACCAAGACCCAGTGCTGGAAGTTTTGCGATTGACGTAAAGTGTGGGATTGGGAGAGTTACTGTATGCACTGGCGATCGCGAGAAGTGTTTCTCCACCCCCTTCTCGATGATAAAGAACAGCCCCATAGGCAGAGGATGGCCGATCAGTCACATTCGCATATCTATAAAAGCCTGTTTTCATGCCGGACGTATCTAGTAATGATGCGTTCGGCCAGGCAGGATCCCCGCCCCCTAAGCCGAATGCTCCGACCGTTAAGAGTTTTCCGATGGAATCGTCTGTATAGCTGTTTTGAACTTGGTTAGCTCTCAGTACACTGCTGTCGACACTAAGCGTTCGGTTACTCGATAAATTACCACCGCCTGTTAAGCCGCTTCCTGCTGTAATGGTTCTACTAGTACGAACGACACTGCTGTCAACGGATAGAGTTCTATTCGTTGCAAGACTTCCTCCTCCTTGGAGACCATCGCCGCTAATTACTTGTCTAGAGGTTTCGACGGGATTTAGATTGTCCCCGTGGTACATTTTTACCCACGGTTGCCAAGCACTATTGGCGCGCCTTCGCATGTACATCGCGCTAGAGTGAGAGCTGACGAAAATGAGCGTCGTTGTATTACTGTTAATTCCCGAACCCACATAGACAGTGCCTCGAGCGAGCTGACTATTTTGTACATCTATTGGCATGTTCAGCGTGTTTTCATCGCATTGATAAAACCCGCTAATGAGTGCTTTTTCTATGTCGTTATCGGGGGCTAGTACTCCTCCTTTCGAAACGCCGATTCCGAAAGCCCCCACCGCCATTATTTTTCCTGCTGTGTTATCCGTCGGTTCGGTTTGAATATCGCTTTTTCTTAATACGCTACTGTCCACGCTAATCGTACGGTTGCTTTCTAAGTTACCTCCCCCTTTCAAGCCATCACCGGTGCTAATTTGCCTACTGACTTCTACTGGAGATAGGTTCCCAGAGTGGTATAGCTCGACCCATTCGCCCCACTCATTGCTTGCAAAGCTGCGTGTTAGTAACACCGAGTTAGTGGTGGCTCGTGGTACAGCGATTTGAGTAGCGTTATAAGCTCCTAGTACAAACACGATACCCAATGCCAGCTGCGGTGGCGCGCCTAATGTGCTTGTATCGAAACGATAAATACCTGTTACGAATAAATCATTTAAGTTGTTTTTGTAAGGAGCGACCCCGCTTCCGATGCCAAAAGCACCTACTTCCATTAGCCGGTTCGATGTGTTGTCAGTCGCGTTCTCTTGAACATCTCGCGCCGCTGCCGATCCCGTGTTAGTGAGTAATGGATACCGCCCATCGTGATCATCACTCTGACGGTGGTCGTTCATCGCCTTGGCTTGCAGCACGGTAGCAGTGCTGCTGGAGGTGCGGCTTGCGGTGGTGCCCATGGTGGCGGAGGCACCGAGGCCTAAGTTGCTGCGCGCCTGGCTTGGGCTGGGCAGGTCGCTTAGGTTGTTGCCGCGCTGGGGGTAGCGGTTGTCGTGGTCGCCACTGGTGCGGTGGTCGTTCATTGCCGCCGCTTGTAGCAAAAGCGTGGTGCTGGTGGAGGTGCGTAGCGCAGTGTTTCCGAGCGTGGCCGATGCGCCCAGGCCAAGGTTAACTCGCGCCGTGGCGGCGCTGGTGAGGTCGGCGAGGTTCTGGCTTTTGGCTAGGCGTGTGTTGGCATTGTCGTTGGCCGACTTCACCGCGCGCGGCGTAGCGGCTTGGTGTTGGGCGGTGCTGTCGGTGGCATTGCTGAGGGTGACCACGCCAGGGGTGGTGAGGCTGGCGGGTGGGTTACTGAAGCTGATGTCGCCGAATTCCAGGCTGGCCGCGTCGATGTCGGCCAGCACGACATCGATGGTGAGCAGCATGGTGGAGCCGCTGGACTTTTCGATAATAGGGTCAGCTTGGCCATACACGGCGAACAGGGTGCCGGACCCGGTAAAAATCCCGAAGCCGCGGATGGTGTAGGTGTCTTGGCCTTCGTCTTTGGCGGTGACGCTGATGGTATCCGGCGCGACGATCTCGCCCGCGATGCTGCTGACCCGTTTGATTTCACTGGGCAACGCGGTGAGCCCGGCGTTGGGCGTGAACGCGGCGGCGGTAAACCCGATATGGGTGAGCGTGACGGGGGCGGTGCCGGTGTTGTTGGCGTTGATGATTTCAGCACGCCCAGCGTCGGTGATGGTGATGTTGAGCGCCATGTTATTCCTCGGTCTGTAAGCGTCGATAAAGGATGGGGCGGGCGGCGGCATACGTGCCGATGCCCCCTTCGGCGGCGATGCCTGCGATTAGGGTGAAGTGGCTGCGCACGGGTTTGACGCGGTGAACTTCTTGGATGATGTCGTCTTGTAGTTCGGCGGCGTTGTTGTCGGCGCGCACGGTGAGCACCAGTTCAAACGTGTGCGGTGTGCCTTTGGGCTCGGTTTGCCACCATTCGCGGATTGCCACGCCCGCGCCGAAACTCTCGACTACGCGGCGCACCGATTGCGCGGTGCCCCGGCGGCGGTGGATCTCGACGGCTTGGCGGATGCGTTCGCGCTTGATGCGCTCGGACCAGTAGGGCTTCCATGCGGCGACGCCGAGCGACCACGCGAGCCAGGGGAGTAGCTCGGTGGGGCAGTTATCCGGGTTCCATAGGTCGCGCAGCGGCGTGGGGACGTCTGACACGCGAGCGGTGGCTTCTGCGGCGCTCTTTTCTAACGCGGTGGCGTTGGCGGGTAGCAGGTGGTTACTCATGTACGCCCCCATCGGTGAGCGCGATAGCGGTGCAGTAGGCGGCTTGCTGTCGGTTGACGTTGATCGTGGCCGAAGGGCTTGCCAGCTCGACACGCTGGACGCCTGCGCGGTGCAGGGCGGCGTAAACGCCTGACAGGGTGATGTCCATGCCTAGCCGGTGTTGGCGATCCGCGTAGCGTTGAGCTTCCGCTTGTGCTTCGGCGAGGACGACTTGGCTATCTGGCCCCGGCTGAAAGTAGAGCGTGGCGGCGATGGTGTAGGGCACGATCTCGGCCCCTTGCACCGTGACGTGATCCGTCAGCGGGCGCACCGTTTCGGCGCTGACGGCTTGCTCCACAGCATCGAGCAGCTCGGGCGGTGCGGTGCCGTCGCCCTCACGGCCTAGCACGGTGACGACGACATCACCGGGGGCGGGGCTGGTGGCACTGGCGTCTAATACGCTGCCGCTGGCGGAGAGGGCATGGAATATGTAGGCGCCTTCTGGCCCTGCGGTTGATAGCCCTTCGAGAGAAAGCAGAATCCGCCGGCGGAAGTCGGGGTTGGTTTCGTACTCCGGTGGTACCGGAGGAATAGCTGCGGGGTCGCCTGCGTAGGTTTGCAGCCGTTTGACGTTGAAGAGCGCGCCGAGGTTGTCGAGGTCTTCGTCTTCGGAGTAGGCCAGCATGACGGCGCGGGCGGCTTGGTTGACCCGCTGGCGAACCAACATTTCCCGATAGGCGGCGACTTCCAGCACTTTGTAGATGGGGTCGGACTCGGCGGGTACGTCAAATTCAGGGTAACGGCCGACCAGGTCAGCGAGCAGCTCTGCCAGAATCTCTTCGTAGTCGATGGTTTCGACCACGTTAGGCACGGGCAGTTGTGAAAGATCAATCGCAGTGCTCATGCCAGGGGCACTCCTACGTTCATGGCTTGGCCATCGGCAGTGCGGCCTTGCAGCTCGATCACCACGGCACCGTGTTGCTGGGTGTCGACGGTGCGGCGCGCGCCGGTGATTTGAATGCGTGGTTCCCAGCGGGTGACGGCGATGATGGTGGCGGCGTAGACCTGCATGAGGAGGGCGTCATTCATGGGCATGTCGAGCAGCTCGGGCACAAGGCTGCCGTAGTCGCGGCGCATGACGCGGGAGCCGATGGGCGTGGTGATGATGTCGTCAACGCTTTGGCGGATGTGGTCGATGCCATCCAGCCGCTTGCCTGTTTGGACGTTCATGCCGGGCATTAGATGGGCTCTCCTGTGTTCGCGGGGCCGGGTTGAATGCCGCCGTGCTTGTGGTCGCTACCGGTGTTTTTACCGTTGTGGGTATGGGTACCGCCCTGCTGGCTGTAGCTGCCTTCGCGCTGCATATCGCCTTTGTGCTGGATGCCGCCTACCCACTGCGTGCCGCCGGGGGCGGTGATTTCGATGGAGCCCGGCAGGTTGATGCGTAGCACGCTGTTGGCATGGTCGTATTCAAACAGGGCGCTATCGGGAAACGCGCGGCTGATTTTGCCGGGGTCATTGGTCGGTGGTTGGGCGCTGAATTGGAACAGGCTGGGCATGGCCACGCCGTTGGCGAGATCCCCGCCGGGAGAGAGGATCATTACCTGTTCGCCAACGGTGGGCGGGTTCCAATCGCGGGTAGTGCCCGCGCGGCCACCGGCCCAGGGTAGCCAACCGGTGAGCAGATCCCCCGAGCGCACGCGCACGGTGGGCAGGCGTTCACCCGCCGCGCCGTGGTCCACCTCGGCGATGGCACCGAAGCGAATGAGGTTTTGAATCAGGCGGAGTAGTTCGGCGACGTTGTTCATGCCACCAATGGTGTGAGGCTTGCGCGCGTATGGGTAGCGGTTGGCGTTGTGCCAGCCTTGCAGGACAAGCGGCGGGGGCTAGCTGGGCGGCGACAGGTGGTTCAGGACGCTTTCAGCGATGTGATCGGCGTCTTTGGCGGTGATGCCGATCAGCTCACGGCGAGCGTATTGGTGCTGTGGGCCGCCTTTCTCGACGCGGTCGCGCAGCCCGTAGTGATGCACGCGGGCGATGCGGGCGACGCGACCCAAAAAGCCCACGGCGGCTTCGTCGGCGGTGGTTTTGATCTTGAGGTATTTGGCCGTGCGCAGTCCCGTGAACATCACTTTGCGGCGGATGGCTCCGCTTCGGCCGCGTAGCTGTTTGCGTGGTTCAAACGGTGTGCCGTCGGGGTTGGTTTGAGCCTTGATGCGCTCGCGATTGGCAATACGCAGATCCCGCGCCACTTCTCTGGCCAGCACGCGTCGCTCTTTGGCGCTTAGGCTTTCGATCAGCGGCGTTAGCCAGTTATCCAACTGCTGCAGCTCTTGTTCGAGGTCGGTACTCATGCGGGGCTATCCCATTCCGCTACAAGATCATGCTCTGCATTTTCGGGGTGCTTGATATAGAGCTGCCAGTGTTTGGCGGGGCAGGCATCGGCGGGGTACTCGGGCATGCGGTGCTCGGCGTTGATGCGGCCGGTACTGCAATCCACTTTCGCCACGACGCGCTCGGTGAGGCGCACGGTCAGCGCGAGATCCCAGTGGGTGTTGCTGAGGATCTCGGCTTCAATCTGTACCGCCTCTTCTTCGATGAAATCCGGCTGGTAGGTGTTGAGCCACTGCAGTAGTGGGACCATGACCGTGTCGAGGCTGCCGCTGTAGTCGGTGATGATGATTTGAGCTTCGACGGTGTATTGGTGGGTCAGGTTTGTGCCGCGCGAAAACTTCACCTTGCCATCGTTCACGAAGGTGTGGAGCTGCTCGGGGTTTCGGCGCAGCTCTTCGACCGATGCGAGTAGGTGTTGGCGTAGGGATTGGAGTTTGATCATTGGAGCGACTCGACTAGGCCGTTATGGCGGGTTGCGCAGCCGTGATATTCAGCTGCCCAGGCTGTCATCGTGAGCGTGACATCGCTGCCGGTGCCGTCGGTGAGTGGCGGTAGGGTGTCAGGGCAGCGCTGCATCAAGTTCTGCTGTATCGGGCTGGGTTCCTGCGGCGGCGTGGTTGAGCAGGCGGATAACGTTAGGCTCAAGGCACACGCGCTGGTAAATCGGCTTTTGAATTTCACGAATGATTCCCCTATCGATGACCCGCTCATTGGCCTGCAGCTCTGCCAGGCGCGTTTCGACGTTGGCGGCGATCTCGGATTCGCGCGCCATGGCAGCGTTGATGGCTTGCTGGGCAGCGCGCTCGGCGGTGAGGGCGTGGCTGTCGTTTTGCCAGTTGGCGACTTGCCAGCCAGCGGCGAAGGTGGTGGCCAGCGCGGCGGCGCTGGCTAACAGGACTAGCTTGTTCATGCGGCCAACCTCAAGCCTTGTGTGTGGCGGCGGTAGGCGGCGGCTAGCTTGGTGTCGTAGTCGTTGGCGGCGTAGTTGGGGCCGTTATAGCGGCTGGCGAAGTCTGCCCAATCGTGGCGGCGCAGGGCGGCATGAATCGCCTTATCTTTTTCGATAAAGCGCACGAAGGCATCTAGCTGGTTGGCTTCGTTGATGGCCATGTCGGCGGCGTAGTTTTCTGCGGACTCATACCCCAGGCGTTTCCAGTGAAAGCCCATGATCTGGAACAGCCCCCAGCTTGCCGACTCAATCGACGCTGCACCGTGAATCTTGCCCGCGCGTTCGCGGCGGTTGTGCTCCCAGTGACCACCGAGATAACCGCCGGGACTGGCATTGACGATGTCGGGCATCGCGTGTTGATACGGCATGGGGTTAATCGCGTGATGCTGTAACTGACGGCGCATGATGTGGCGTTCAAACAGAATGACCGGCGCACCGTTGCGTGGCCCCCCAAAATGAAACCCGCTACCACGACTCTCAACTTCATTCACTGCCATGACGGCCGCTAACTCCACGCCTAGCCGATCTGCTGCGTCGACGAGATCCACTTGTCGCAGCATTCGTTCATTTTTCTGGCCATGCAGCGCGGCGCGGGTTTTCGGCCCTGCGATGCCGTCAACGACTAGGCCTTGTGAGCGCTGGTAGCCGCGCACGGCTTGCTCGGTTTTCGGGCCGAAGTGGCCGTCGATGCTCAGCGGGTAACCGTTGGCTTTTAGCTCGCGCTGCAGCGCGGTGACACTGGGACCGATGGAGCCTTGGCGTAGCAACATGCTATTGCCTCCGTAGTGGGCGGATGAGGTGGGCGACGTTGCCGCCGGTGCGGATGAGGCCGATGGCCAGCGCTACTAGGGTGATAGCGATCACCCAGCGCACGGCGTCATGGGATGGTGGCCCCATGACGGCTAGATACGTGGTGGCCACCACTAACAGCCATGACAGCAGGGCGATGCCAGGGCGATAGCGTGCAGTGCGGCGGCGAAAGGTGAGCAACCGCGCCAGGATCACGAGCGCAGCGGCTAATGTGATGGCATCAACGATGTTCACTTACGGCCCCCAAGCCAGGCTTTCAGGTCGAGCGTTTTTACTCCTTCAATCGCTCTTAGCCCGGCGGTTACGGAAACGGCGGATGCAATGAACGCGGCTACGGCAGAGTGCTCGAGCATGCTGCCTAGCGTGGCAGGGCCGCCGAGGTACCCCACCCAAAAACTGATGAACAGGTAGGCCAGGCGCTCCAGAATGCCTAGCTCTTTGGCGCTGATGACGAATAGCGTGGCGCCGCAAAATGCGCCTACGACTGCATTGGCGTCGATGCCGGGCAGCATGCCGATCACCAACGCGGCGAGCGATGCGGTACCGGCGGCAGCGGCGGTTGATGGTTCGGCCATGGGTTCCCCTTGTGTTCGTTCAGCTCCAGAGCTGGATTTTTGGCTTTTTGGTTTCGCGGGTGTCCGGTGGCGGCGGTAGCGTGACCGGCGTTCCCTCTTTGAGCAACGGGCCTTGCTCGGCCAGGTGCGGGTTTAGCTGCAGCGTTTGCTCAGTAATCGCTGCCGTTCTGCCGTACACGCGGTAGAGCAGGGCGTCTAACGTTTCGCCCTGGTGGGCGCGCACGATGCGGTTCATATCAGCTCGACCGTGGTGTGGTTGATGCCGGTCAGCTCTGCGATGGCCCAACGGGCATCGGCGCGGTAGTCGTCTGCCGCGAGGTCTTTGGCTTCGCCGCGTTCGTCGCCTTCGCCTGTTGCGGAAGCATCGCGGTAGCGTTCTAGGAGATCCGCCTGTGCTTGTGCGTAGACGGCGCGGCGGTAGAGCAGCTGGAGATCGCCGGGGGTCTGCCAGTTTTCGACCGGTACTTCGTCAATCGTGGCGCGGCCGCTTTCCTGCTGTTCGGCTTGGTAGTCGGCCAACTGGCGGTTTACATCTGCCATGGCGGCGCGCAGCGATTGTGTTAGTCGCTTGGGCGTGACGCTGTGCACGCGCTCTTCTTCACGGAAGTCGTTGGGGTTTATTTCTGGCCAAAAGCCGTTGTTGGCGATGGGCTCTAGCGTTGGGCTAGGCGGGTTAGTGCCGTGGGCGATCATGCTGGCCACCTGTTAAGAAAGAAGGGGGTGGACCGCTTCGCGCGAGGCTGAAAGCCCTTGCTTGGCGGTGCCCCCTTGCCGTCGGGGTGCGACTCGGTTGGGCGTTAGGCGTTGGCCTTTTCGCCTGCGTTCTTTAGCTGCCGTTCTAGCTGCTGCATGTCTTGCTTGACGCCAATTCGCTCATTGAGCGACAGCGCTTGCTTGAGCTGATCCAGCGCGCCTTCGGGATCTTCTGCGGCGCGTAGGGCGTAGCCGTAGTACTTATGCACCTTGGCTTTGATCTCATCGTGCATATCGGCATCACCGATGATGGCCACGGCGCGTGCCATGACGTTGGCTAGCGCGTCGGCGTCGGGATTTTCTTTTGCCAGTTGTAGCTTGACGCCTTCGGCGATCTCTTCGGCCAGGATGCTGACAGTGTCGCGCTCATACTGGTCGGGCGTATCGATGCTGTGCTTCACGGCGTAGGCTCCAATTTCCAGCGCTTTTTCGAAGTCGCCCACGTCGATACACCAGACCATCATGGTCATGAGCACGTCGTCTTTTGCGCCGTTGCCTTCGCTCAGCACGCCGTTGATGTAGGGCATGAATTCGGGCAGCAATTCCCGCTTTTTCTCGATCTTCGCCTGAATCGACTTGATGGTTTTGAGGGTGCGGCGGGCCTCATACAGGGCGTGCGCGTGGAGTTCGTATTGCTCGCCTCGTTGCTGCTCGCCTGGAGTGGCAGCGCCCGCCGCTTTCGCGGCGGTCACTTGCTCGTAGTGTTTACGGGCTGGGCTTTTCATTACGCACCCCCAGCGGCGACTTCAGTGATGTTCTCTACCAGGCAACCGAAGCCGTAATCTTCAATGACGTAGGCGTCATTGGAGCTTTCGTAGTTTTCGATGCGGTTGCGCTTGGGGTTGTCCATCACGTAACGGCGGCGGCTGCCGAGCTGCCAGTAAAGCGACAGGTTGGCCAGTGAGGTGATCATCACCGCACCGTCGGGCACGAATGGGGCGCGCACGGCTTGCAGGCCACCGACGCGCTTTTGGCTGATGATCAGATCAAGCGCCCGGGCTTCGGTCGGGGTTTCTGCGTTGCCTTGAATCAGCGGGAAATACTTATCCGCCAACATTTTCCGGCCCATGATGGCCACCAGCGCGGTGTCTTCTCGGTACCAGGGGTCGATCATTTCGTTGACGGCATCGAATACCAGGGCATCGAGGTTTTCATAATCACCGCCAGCGCCTACGGTCACTTTTCCCGCCGTGGCTCCATCGGTGAGCACGCGGGCGGGCGCATGAGTGCGGTACTTCTGCAGCCAGCCGATGTTCACATCCTGCAGCATTGGGTTTGCGGTGCGGTCGGTTTCCGTGGCGGCTGTGGTTCCGTTAAAGCCGATCATGATCCGGTCGAGCGCCTGACGCTGCAGGATGGCGTTGCGGATACGTGCTTGAAAGTCTGGGAAGCGTGACCAGGCATCCAGCTGCGCCCACTTGATATGGGTATCGAACTCGGTGCTGACCGCTTCGTAGCTGTTGTCGGTCAGCTCGGTGACGTCG
Source organism: Halomonas meridiana (assembly GCF_009846525.1). NCBI lineage: Bacteria > Pseudomonadati > Pseudomonadota > Gammaproteobacteria > Oceanospirillales > Halomonadaceae > Vreelandella > Vreelandella aquamarina. The sequence continues at coordinate 1,095,352 of NZ_CP024621.1, forward strand.
CGGGTGGCGCGGTCTTTCTCTTCGGTGTTCGTGCGACCGGCGATGGGGCCGGTGACGCCGAGGCCCACTTTCTGCCCTTTGATCTCATCGACGCCGACCATGTTGATGCTGGACAGGAACTCGCTGGACTCCTGCATACGGGTTTCGAGCGTTTGCTGAACGCTGGGCGTGACGTTGAATTGTTCGCCCGCGCTCTCGACGCCGTTCAGCTTCGCTAGCTGATTTTTGAAGGCGTTAAAGGCTTTACGTGTATCGGTGCGCATGGTGTTTCCCTTGAATGATTGTGTTGGCGGCAGCTAGCGGGGCTTAGCAGTCGGTGAGTTGTTGGCCACCGCCTGTGGCGGGTGTGCGCGGCGGGGTGTCCGGGGTTCTGTCGATCTGGGCGTATAGCTCTTCGAAGCGTTTGTTCAGTTGGTTGTGGGCTGACTGCAACTGGCTGAACTGCTCGGCGGTGGGGCGGTTTTCCAGCTCATCGGCCAGAGCGTTGTAGTGCTCGGCGACCACTTCCAGCGTGCCTTCTAACTCGGTGCGGAAAGCTTCGAAGCCTTGGGTGGTTTTGGTGTCGTGGCGTTTGAACAAACTGGCGATCTTAGCTTTCAGGCCCTCGGCCGCCAGTGGCTTCTCTTCGCTGAAATCCAGCACGACTTCGACCGCTTCGCTGAACAGGTTGCCTTCGTGCTGCTTGCGGCTGGCCAGCGGGGAGCCTTTGCCCGCTTCGCGGCTGAACTTGATCATCTCGGTGCCGAGCGATGCGGGGGAGTCGGTGACGGCTAGGCCTTCCAGGTAGGCTTCGCCGGTGTCGCCAAACTTGGGGTTGACCTCGATGGAGCTGTAAACCTTTTGGCGCTTTTTGTTCATCGCCTTGAGTTCGTCGGTCGGGTCGATTTCGGCGAACAGGGCCAGCTTGCCGTCTTCCACTTCTCGGGCTTCTACCGAGAGCACGTCTCCGAGGGCGTTGAAGACGCTGTCGGCGGTCAGGCCGCGAATGTGTTCCATCCAGACGCGGGCACCGTACTTTTTGGGGTCGTAGTTAGCGGCCATTTGTTCGATCCATTCGCGTTGGATCTCGCGGCCGTCGGTGGTTGCGCCTTCGGTGGCGACGCGGAATGACTTGGGCATGTTGGGCTTCCTGAGCGGGTGGCTGTTCGTGTGGGCTCAGGTTCCGCGTGTAGCGCGTTTGGCTCAACGCTTTGGCGTTGTGCGGGGTTGGTAAGACAAGCCACGGCAGGCGTGGGCTTCGCGCGCGGCGGGTACGCTGGCGGCATGACGACGACAGCCCCCACCCCGATATTGAGCGCCGAGGAATCGCCGCGTATGACCGCCCGCCATTTGTACTGGCAGGGGTGGCGAGTCGCGCGCATTGCTGAGGTGATTAACGAAAAAGCCGCGACGGTGCATAGCTGGAAGGCGCGCGACCGTTGGGAAGATGCCACGCCCATCGAGCGAGTAGAACACTCGCTGGAGGCGCGAATGGTTCAATTGGTGGCCAAGCCGAAAAAAGAGCCGGGCGACTTTAAAGAGATTGATTTGCTTGGTCGCCAACTGGAGCGCCTGGCTAGGATTCGGAAGTATGACGAAACCGGGCGCGAGGGAGACTTAAACCCCAACATTGAGGCGCGCAACGCTGGGCCGAAGAAGAAGCCACGTCGAAACTCTTTGACTGAGGAGCTAATGGAGGCGTTGGAAGTCGCCTTCTTGGATTCTCTGTTCGAGTATCAAAAGGTGTGGTTAGAGGCGGGGCATAAGCACCGCATTCGTAACATCCTCAAAAGCCGCCAGATTGGCGCAACGTGGTTTTTTGCGCGTGAAGCCATCGTGGATGCGTTCAAAACCGGGCGTAACAAGATCTTTCTTTCTGCCAGCCGTGCCCAGGCGCATATCTTCCGTAACTACATCGTCCAGTTCGTCAAAGAGGTGTGCGATGTCGAGCTGAAGGGCGACCCGATTGTTTTGGATAACGGCGCCGAGCTGCACTTCCTGGGCACCAACAGCAAAACCGCCCAGGGGTACCACGGTGACGTTTATCTGGATGAGTATTTCTGGATTCATCGCTTTGCCGAGTTCCGCAAGGTCACCAGCGGCATGGCCATGCACAAGAAGTGGCGGCAGACGTATTTTTCGACGCCGTCGAGTGTTGGCCACGAGGGGTACCCGTTCTGGAATGGGGATCTGTTCAACAAGCGCCGCAAGAAGAGCGAGCGCGCCGAGTTCGATGTCAGCCACGAAACATTGAAAAACGGCAAGCTGTGCCCGGATGGGCACTGGCGGCAGATCGTGACCGTGCTGGATGCGATGGAAGGCGGCTGCGATCTGTTCGACCTTGATCAGCTGCGCATGGAGTATTCGCCGGAAGAGTTCGACAACCTGCTGATGTGCGGGTTTGTCGATGATTCGCAAAGCGCCTTCCCGCTGGCCACGATGAAGGCCTGCATGGTGGATAGCTGGGAAGTGTGGGATGACTACCGACCGTTTGCGCCGCGCCCGGTGGGTGATCGGGAGGTGTGGATCGGTTACGACCCGACCGGGCAGGGCGAGGATGGCGACGGCGCGGGGCTGGTGGTGGTTCTTCCCGCGCGTACTCGCGAGGAAAAGCACCGGGTATTGGAGCGGCACCGGCTCAAAGGTCAGGACTACGAAGATCAAGCCGCGTTCATCGAGTCGTTCCGCGACAAATACACGATTGGCCATATCGGCATCGATACCACCGGCATTGGCGGCGCGGTGGCTGAGCATGTTGAGAAGTGGTTCCCGACCGTGGTTCGCTACCGTTACGACGTCGCGCTCAAAACCTCAATGGTGCTCCAGGCTCAGCAGATCATGCGCAAAGACCGCTTGGAGTTCGATGCCGGTTGGTCGGATCTCGCCGCGTCGTTCATGTGTATCAAAAAGGAGCTGACCGGCTCTGGCCGCCAATTCACCTATGTATCGGGTCGCAACAAGGCGACCGGCCACGCGGATCTCGCGTGGGCAACGATGCACGCCTTACATTTTGAGCCTATCGACGGCCCGGCCAACGAAGGCGCTGGGCAATCCCTAATGGAGATGTACGAATGACAACGACCGCTGCGGCTAAGCCGCGTATTCGCGTGCCCGCCTATCAGACTGAAACGGCCGCCCCAGCGGTGGCCACTGACAACGGGCGGATGGAGGCGTTCACCTTTGGCGATCCTGAGCCGGTCACCAGCATGCGTGACGTTTGGTATGAAGGCGTCTGGTTGACGCCGGATGAGTGGTACGAGCCGCCGATCCCTTTGAGCATTCTAGCCAAGAGCTATCGTGCGACCCCACACCACGGCAGCGCCATGCAAGTGAAGCGGAACATCTTGCTAAAAACGTTTGTGCCTCACCCGCTGCTAAGCCGCCGCGACTTTAGCGCTTTGGCCCTTGATTATTTGGTGTTCGGCAACGGGTACTTGGAGGAGCTGAGAGGGCGGCTAGGGCGCTTACTGGGTTTACAACACCGTTCGTCAAAGTACATGAGACGCGGTGACAATGATCGGTACTGGTGGAACCCCAACTATATGGAGCGCGTGGAGCTGCCCAAGGGGCGAACCATCCATCTGTTGGAGCCCGATATCGATCAAAGCATTTACGGAGTGCCGGACTATATCGGCAGCCTGCAAAGCGCCTGGTTGAATGAGAGCGCGACACTGTTCCGGCGTCGGTACTATCTGAACGGTTCTCACGCGGGATTCATCATGTACGTGAACGACCCCGCCCACGATCAGAAAGACATCGACGCAATGCGTAAAGCGCTGAAAGAGAGCAAGGGGCCGGGCAACTTCCGGAACCTGTTTCTCTACTCGCCCAGAGGTAAGAAAGATGGCGTACAAATCATCCCGGTGTCAGAGGTGGCCGCCAAAGATGAGTTCTACAACATCAAGAACATCACCCGCGACGATCAGCTGGCTGGTCATCGCATACCGCCCCAGTTGATGGGCATCATCCCGCAAAACACTGGCGGGTTTGGCGACATCGAAAAGGCAGCGCGGGTGTTCGTAGCCAATGAACTGGAACCGCTGCAGGCGACGATGAGAGAGATCAACGAGCACGTTGGGGAAGAGGTGGTGAGGTTCGACCCTTACCGACTGGATGACCCGAACGCAGAGTGAAACAAGCCACTGAACGCAGCCGCCCACTGGGGCGGCTTTTTTGTGCGCGCATACGTGAAGCTGTGTTTTGAATGAGTCGTATTAGTCTTATGATTAGCTCTATTATTCGCTACAAACGACGCAATTCTAAGCCTGTCCCGACCGTGCGCGAAGCGAGAACGTGCCTTGTGGTGGCTGTACGGCCCGCCCGCCCACCCACGGCGACGACCCACGCCGCGCCATCGGCACCCCGCCCCGCCCGCGCGCTAAATGTGGTGGTTTTTATGCACCCTTGCAGCAGCAGCTCAGGCCGCGCCACTACTGGGCGGCAAGGAGGTTTTAAAGGACTATTTTTTCATGCGTTTTCATGCGCGTTTATGCACTTTTTGGCAGCGATTAGCGAGGTGGTGGGGTGAAGTGCGAAGCGAGCAGATTCAAGATGGCTTTGCGGTGAGCTTCCCAGGTGCGTTCATCCATCAAGTGGTCAATGACGTGGGGCATTTCGGCATAGGTTAGCCAGAGTTCAACTGTGTCGGAGGGAGTGAGGCCGATCTTAGCGCCTTGGAATTGATGGCGGATCTCAAAGACGATGGTCGGTTCGCCGGTGGGTGTATCGCGGAGGGAATAGCGGAATTTCTTAATTTTATGGGCGGCGCTCATGAGTGTACCACCAGTGTACCAAGCGGGCTGGAAAGCCCTATTTTACTGGGCTTGTCGTCCCATCCATCATGGGGGCGACGGAAAATCGGCGGGCCGCGTTTGCTGGGTGTTGTGTCGTCATATCAATCACTTGCATCAGTAGGATGCTGTCTATATGTCTTGCTCGGAGGACCACTCATGTACCAATGTCAACGTTCTTGCCGTGTCACGAAAAGAGGTGGTACACCGTGGCTATGTAGTCGGAGGGGTATCGTTAGCGTGCAATTGTACGCAAGAAGGGCTGAACAGTACAAAGCTGGGCGTACCGCTCAAACGTTAATAGGGCAGTGTCGCCCGATGATGCGTGGCTTATCAAAGGGGGCGATGTGGAAAGGCTTGTATCAATAATGGCACAGCAGATCGCTCTTCTTATAAACCCTTGCATCACTTTGCGTATTTTGCGGTCAAAAGCGGTATGGTGAGAGCTTGCGTTGTGCTGTCGTGGGCGGAACATTAACAAGAGGAGTCGTTATGGGGAAAACGCTCGGTAGTATTGGCGTGGCGCTGGTAGGCACCCTGCTATTGAACGGCTGCAGCGGGCCGGAAGAGGAGGTGGCCCAGACACAGCCGACCTCGGTTGCCGAGGAGCGTGCATCGGAGCCAGAGCAACCGACTGAGTCAATGGAGCCGCTGCAGGTCGCGATCTCTACCACGGCATCGTTAAGGCCGGATCGTCGCCTCATGGTGCAAGGAGAGACCAACTTGCCGGATAGCGCTCAAGTGCAGGTGATCGTCGAAAGAGAGCTTAGTCGTGTCCGCTGGCAGGCGCGGACGCGGGTTGACGGCGGCCGATTCGAAGCGGGGCCGTTTGGCTCGGGCAGCGGACTCCCGGATGGCGGCTACTTGGTTACGGTACAGCTAGGCGAAGCCACCGTTCAGCCGGAAAGCGTACAGGCACGCATTGGGCCGGAAGGCGAATATTTGGCGGGAGAGCTAGTGAGCCAATCCCGCCATGGGTTAGGACAGATAGCCACCTACTCGCGCCGTTTCTTGATTGGCAACGAACCAAGACGAACACGCGACCAGGTGGAGGTGATTGAGGACAACTAAAGGGATGGGGAGGTAGTTGCTTTAGGCAGGACACCAGTGTGCCAACAGCACGGCATGGATAGAGGTGTCACTGGGGGCTTTCGCAAAGTGTTCGATCACGAAGCGGTCATCACGTTGGACCAAGTAATGGCCTGCTTTGTGGAACACATGCGTCGGGCCGAGCAGGAGTAAATCACCGGATGCAAAGGGTGAAAAATCCGTGTCTTTGCCAGGAGTCGCCATCACGCAAGGCGCTTTCCAGTCGATCTTTAACGGCAGATGATGCGGTACGGTAATGGTCGTTGCCTGAACCTGTTCCCAGGGGAGGGGACCCGTATGGCTCAGGGTTAACAGTTGTGGTGCACTGTCGCCTTCTAGCAGGGTAGCCAGCGAACAATCAAGGGCATCAGCCAGCGCGACCAAGCGCTCGTGGCCGATCTGTTTGATCGCCCCAGACTCCCAGTAAGAAATGGTGACATCTGACACGCCAACTTTACGTGCAAGGGCAGCTTTGTTGAGCTTGGCCCTAAGCCGCAGTTGCTTGATACGTGAGCCTAGCGATTCCATTTCATTTTCCTGTCGATGAGCCAAATCAGCTCGTTGAATGTACTTCCACCCGTAAGGTGGCGCTCTGATCATATCGAGAAAGGCGCAACTCTTTCTCATGTATGAACACGAATCATAGGTACTACGCCATACTAAGCGATTGTGCTTTAACGCGCATCTTCCTATCGACGATCCTTGAGCATCCGATCAGACGCTTTTAAGTCGAACTCGTTCCCTTGCTAAGGCTGTTGGTTGTTCTAAGGGTGCGTATAATGGCGCCACGCTTCATTGCCAAAAGGATCCGTTTATGACCGTTCGCACTCGCATAGCGCCTTCTCCCACAGGAGATCCGCACGTAGGCACTGCTTATATTGCGCTGTTTAACCTCTGCTTTGCTCGTCAGCATGGCGGCCAGTTCATTCTGCGTATCGAAGATACCGACCGGGTGCGTTCCACGCCTGAATCCGAGCAGATGATTCTGGATTCCCTGCGCTGGCTGGGGTTGGAGTGGGACGAGGGTCCCGATGTTGGCGGCCCCCATGGCCCTTACCGTCAAAGCGAGCGGGGTGATATTTACGCAGTGCACGCTCAACAGCTGCTAGACGCCGGACATGCGTTCAAGTGCTACCGCACGAGTGAAGAGCTGGACGAGCTGCGGGAGTCGCGTAAAGAAGCGGGGCTTCATCTTGCGCTGAAGCCCGCCGATCTGGCCCTAGAGGCCGCCGAGCAGGCGCGCCGTGAGCAGGAAGGCTGGCCGTACGTGATACGTATGAACGTGCCCAGCGAGGGCGTATGCGTCGTGAATGATATGCTGCGCGGCACCATCGAGGTGGATTGGGCGCAGGTCGATGCGCAAATCCTCATGAAGTCTGACGGCATGCCAACCTATCACCTGGCTAACGTGGTAGATGACCACTTGATGGGCATTACCCACGTGCTGCGCGGTGAAGAGTGGATCAACTCAGCGCCGAAGCACCAACTGCTATACGAGTACTTTGGCTGGGACATGCCGCAGCTGTGTCACATGCCGTTGCTGCGTAATCCGGATAAGTCCAAGCTCTCCAAGCGTAAAAACCCCACGTCGATCAACTACTATCGCCGCATGGGCTTTTTACCTCAGGCCGTGACCAATTACCTGGGCCGTATGGGTTGGTCGATGCCCGATGAGCGTGAAAAATTCAGCCTGTCCGAGATGATGGCGGAATTCGATATTCAGCGTGTCTCACTCGGTGGGCCCGTGTTCGATCTGGAGAAGTTGACGTGGCTGAACGGCGTCTATATTCGGGAAGACTTGGATGACGACGCACTGCTGCAGGCGCTCCGTGAATGGGCGTTCAACGATGCGTACGTGAAGCAGATTTTGCCGCAAGTACGTCCCCGAGTAGAGACGCTTTCCCAGGTCGTTCCGCTAGCGGGGCACTTCTTCTCGGGCTTACCGGCGCTTAGCGAAGATGACTTCGAGAGTGTCAAGCTCGAGAACGAGGAGCTCGTCAAGCTCCTGCAGTTCCTGGTATGGCGCTTTGAAGCCGTGCCTGCATGGCATAAAGAGGCGCTATTGGCCGAGGTGAAAGCATTGGCGGAGCACTTCGATCTCAAGATGAAGGCTTTTTTGGCACCGGTGTTCATCGCCATCACAGGAAGCACGTCTAGTACGTCGGTCATGGACGCGATGGCCATCCTGGGCTCCGACGTGACGCGTGCTCGGCTGCGCAACGCCATCGAGGTGCTTGGGGGCGTGTCCAAAAAGCAGGCGAAGCGCTTTGAAAAAGAGTATCGCGACCTGTAATTGACCATCTTCCCTGCACACGAGGAGCGCCACGTGACCCCTAGTGAGAAAGCGTGGCGTTTTCTTCGATAAATACGCTTGACGAAGATCAGGCGAATCAGTAATATACGCTCCGTCTTCACGACATGTGGGGCCTTAGCTCAGCTGGGAGAGCGCAACACTGGCAGTGTTGAGGTCAGCGGTTCGATCCCGCTAGGCTCCACCAACATCAATTTCCATTGGTGTTGTTTTGTCCAAGATATCTCAGGTCAGATACGTCCCATTCGTCTAGTGGTCTAGGACACCGCCCTTTCACGGCGGGAACAGGGGTTCGAACCCCCTATGGGACGCCACCTCGTTTATCTGCTTCTTCAAAACAGCCTAATTCGCAAATAGCAATGAGTCTTCTCACTTGCCTTTTTTGCATTCCCGCCGTTTAGAACTTGCGTCCATTTCACGCGTTTTTTGTCAATATTGTGCTTGACTTGTCCACTTTTGCGTCTCGATGAAACGGGTTGTGCACAACCGCATAAATATGACGCAAAAAATCAGCGATTTACCTTAAACCCTTTTAAATCAGTAACTTATGTTAGGTCAAAAAATAACCAATTTAAGGCTGGGTCACTGTTCATGGCGATTGTGGGACGTTTTCTAGTGGTTGTGAACAGGGTTATCCACAGATAGTGTGGAAAACCCTGTCCAGATTGGCAGTGCCCGAAAGTCAAGCGTTATTCTGGCTTGCGCAGCCGTTTTAACAGCGAGGACGTGTCCCAGCGGCCACCGTCCATACGCTGTATGTCCGCATAGAATTGGTCGACCAGGGCGGTGACGGGGAGAGTGGCGTTCAGTCGTCGCGCCTGCTCTAGGCAAATGCCCAAATCCTTGCGCATCCAGTCCACCGCGAAGCCATGGTTGTACTCGTTGGCGATCATGGTGGTGTGGCGGTTCTCCATTTGCCAAGAGCCAGCGGCGCCTTTAGAGATGACGTCGATCACCTGGTGCTGATCAAGGCCGGCCTGTTCGGCAAAGTGCAGGCCTTCCGCCAAGCCTTGTACCAGTCCAGCGATACAGATCTGGTTCACCATTTTCGTGAGCTGACCGCTACTGGCAGGACCCATGAGCGTCACGGCACGTGCATAGTGGTTCAGGAGGGGGGCGACCGCATCGAAGTGAGCCTGCTCGCCACCGCACATGATGGTCAGGGCGCCGTTTTCCGCCCCTTGCTGCCCGCCTGAGACAGGGGCGTCGATGAATGCTACGCCGCGCTCCCGGCACGCAGCCTCTAGCTCCAGCGCTAAATCTGCTGATGCGGTGGTGTGATCGACCAGGTAGCTTCCGCTGTCCATGGTGCTCAGGGCGCCGTCGCTGCCGGTAGTCACTTGGCGCACGTCGTCGTCGTTGCCCACGCAGACCAGCACTAGGTCGGCCCCTTTGGCGGCCTCGGCAGGCGTCGCGTGGGCTGTGCCTCCGAATGCGTTGGCCCATGCCTCCGCTTTGCTGGCGGTGCGGTTATAAACCCGTGTGGTGAGACCTTGCTTGGCGAGGTGGCCCGCCATGGGGTAGCCCATGACGCCAAGACCGATAAACGCAACGGTTTTGATAGATCGCATAAAACACCTTTGTTGTTGGTAGAAGGTACGAGCAAACAAAAGGCCACCCTTGGGTGGCCTTTGTCATCCTATGCGTGCATTAGCGCGTTAGCCGCCAAATCACTTGCTAGGATAGTCACGTTTTTCGTGACCGACGTACAGCTGGCGCGGGCGGCCGATTTTGTAGCTTTCACTGAGCATTTCGTGCCAGTGAGAGATCCAGCCAATGGTGCGCGACACCGCAAAGATTACGGTAAACATGTTGGTCGGGATGCCCATGGCTTTCAGGATGATGCCCGAGTAGAAATCGACGTTCGGGTACAGTTTACGTTCGATGAAGTACTCATCCTCGAGCGCGATCTGCTCCAGACGCTTGGCGATTTTGAGCTGCGGATCGTCGGCCATGCCGAGTTCGGCCAGCACTTCATCACAGGTCTCTTTCATCACTTTGGCACGCGGATCGAAGTTACGATACACGCGGTGACCAAAGCCCATCAGCTTGAACGGGTCGTTCTTGTCTTTCGCTTTGTCGACGAAGCGCTGAATGTTCTCTTCTGAGTCGTCGCCGATCTCGTCGAGCATGTTCAGCACGGCCTCGTTCGCGCCGCCGTGGGCCGGACCCCACAGGGCGGCGATACCCGCGCTGATGCAGGCAAACGGGTTAGCGCCGGTGGAGCCCGCCAAACGAACGGTCGAAGTCGAAGCGTTTTGTTCGTGGTCCGCATGCAGCATAAAGATGCGGTCCATGGCTTTCGCGTAGACCGGGTTGATTTTGTACTCTTCGCACGGATTGCTGAACATCATGTAGAGGAAGTTCTCTGCATAGCTCAGATCGTTACGCGGGTAGTTGAACGGCTGACCCACGTTGTACTTGTGCGACATGGCCGCCAGGGTCGGCATCTTGGCGATCAGGCGGATAGCGCTGATGACCCGGTCTTCTTCTTGAGTGATGTCCATGTGGTCATGGTAGAAGGCCGCTAGGCCGCCTACGACACCACACAGAATCGACATCGGGTGCGCGTCGCGGCGGAACCCTTTGAAGAAGTTGTTGATCTGATCATGCACCATGGTGTGATTGCGAATGCGCGATTCGAAATCAGCGTACTGCTCGTCGTTGGGGAGTTCGCCAAACAGCAGGGTGTAACAAACTTCTACAAAGTTCGACTCTTTCGCCAGTTGATCAATGGGGTAACCGCGGTGCAGCAGTACGCCCTTGCCGCCATCAATATAGGTGATTGCGGACTGGCAGGAAGAAGTGGCCATAAAGCCGGGGTCGTAGGTAAACAGGCCTTCAGCACCTAGGCCGCGCACGTCGATGACGTCGGGGCCAAGTGTGCCGGAATACATGGGCAGCTCGATCGTTTTATCAAGACCGTCTACCGTCAATGTCGCTTTCCTGTCAGCCATGCTGGCCTCCTTTCGAATTCGGTTTGGGACGTAAAGTCGTTGTTTCGCATACCGCGCCGGCGAAAAGGCTTGCCCACTATAGAAGTGTGCGACATTTTGTCAATTAGCCTAAGCGCTAGTAACGCTTGTACAGACATTGTTGTTTTGAACAATTATTGTATATGATGAATAGGGTGTTCATAGTAGCGAAGTGCCAGAGGATTGACGATACGTTAACAGGCTTATCAAACCATCAATCTGCTGTCACTATAACCATGCTGCATCGCAAAATCGACTCGGGTAGGCGGCATTTTTCTTGCACCATGGTCGAGTTAAGCCTGAGATCGGTTTGTCAGCAGGGGCTAAGGTTCTTATAATCCACGGCGCGCGACCGGCAGGTAGGTGGTCGTGCCCGACTTGGCAACGGCCGAGCCCCTTCCAGCAACCACTGCCCGCTCGGGCTATGCCCGACCTGTCGCAGAGCGGGCCAAGAGAGTGTGTATAACGCCGTGAATAGCAAACGACCCGTAAACCTAGACCTAACCACGATACATTTCCCACTACCGGCGCTAACGTCGATTACACACCGTATCACGGGTGTCATCCTGTTCGTTGGCCTGATCTTCGCTTTTTGGGCGTTGGGTAAATCCCTGTCATCTCCGGCTGGCTTCGACGCTGTCAGCAGCGCCTTGGCTAACAATTTCTTCGCCAAGTTCGTTGCGTGGGGGCTGCTGTCTGCCTTGGCGTTCCACTTCGTCGCGGGCATCAAGCACCTGCTGATGGATGCCAACATTGGCGTGACATTAGAAGGTGGCGTGAAAAAAGCACAGGCGACCGTCGTAGTAAGCGCAGTTCTGATCATTCTGGCAGGAGTTTGGGTATGGTAACCAACATCACAAGTTTTGGGCGCAGCGGGCTGTCTGACTGGCTAATGCAGCGTGTTTCTGCGGTCGTTCTGGCCCTTTACACCGTTTTCGTGGTCGCCTACCTGCTGCTCAATCCGAATCTGGATTACTACACCTGGAGCGGTCTGTTCGAGCAAACCTGGATGCGCATTTTCTCGCTGCTGGCGTTTATCTCGATCGCCGCGCACGCCTGGATCGGTTTGTGGACAGTCACCACCGATTACCTCAAGTCCACTCGCCTGCGCGTGGGTGCCCAGACGCTGATCATTCTGGCCATCTTCGTGTACCTGGTGTGGGGCATTCAAATTCTGTGGGGAGCTTGATACATGTCTAACCTTCGTAGCCTGACATTCGACGCCATTATCATCGGTGGCGGTGGCTCTGGCCTGCGTGCTGCGCTTGAACTGGCGAAATCCGGTAAGAAGACAGCCGTTCTGTCCAAAGTGTTCCCGACACGCTCTCACACGGTTTCCGCTCAAGGCGGCATCACTTGTGCCATCGCGTCTGCCGACCCGAACGACGACTGGCGCTGGCACATGTACGACACGGTCAAAGGCGGCGACTATATTGCTGACCAAGACGCCGCAGAATACATGTGTTCCGAAGGCCCCAAAGCGGTCTTCGAACTGGAGCACATGGGCCTACCGTTCTCGCGTTTCGATAACGGCCGTATCTACCAGCGCCCGTTTGGCGGTCAGTCGAAAAACTTTGGCGAAGGCGGCCAGGCGGCTCGCACCTGTGCGGCAGCCGACCGTACCGGCCATGCGCTGCTGCATACTCTGTACCAGAACAACCTCAAGAACAACACCACCTTCTTGAACGAGTGGTACGCGGTTGACCTGGTCAAGAACGCCAGTGGTGATGTAGTAGGCTGTATCGCCATGTGCATCGAAACCGGTGAAGTGGTGCACGTCAAATCGAAAGCCACGGTTCTGGCCACTGGCGGTGCGGGCCGTATTTACGCTTCTACCACCAACGCTCTGATCAATACCGGTGACGGCATTGGTATGGCGCTGCGCGCTGGCTTCCCGATGCAGGACATGGAAATGTGGCAGTTCCACCCGACCGGTATTTACGGTGCGGGCACCCTGGTGACCGAAGGTTGCCGTGGTGAAGGCGGCTACCTGATCAATAAAGACGGCGAGCGTTTCATGGAGCGCTATGCGCCCAACGCCAAAGACTTGGCAGGTCGTGACGTCGTGGCACGCTCCATGGTCATGGAAATCCTCGAAGGCCGCGGTTGTGGCGAGAAGGGCGACCACGTCTTCTTGAAACTCGATCACCTGGGTGAAGAAGTTCTTGGCAAGCGTCTGCCGGGTATCGTAGAGCTGTCTAAAACCTTCGCTCACGTCGATCCGGCGAAAGACCCGATTCCGGTCGTGCCGACCTGCCACTATATGATGGGCGGTATTCCGACCAACATCCATGGCCAGGCCATCACCCAAGACGACGACGGCAACGATCGTATCGTCAACGGCCTGTTCGCTTGTGGTGAAGCGGCGTGTGTATCCGTTCACGGTGCTAACCGCCTGGGCGGTAACTCACTGCTTGACCTGGTGGTGTTCGGCCGTGCGGCGGGTATGTTCATCGAAGGCGCGCTGAACGAAGGTATCGAATACCTCGACGCTTCCGAGTCTGACATCGAGTTCGCAATGAAGCGCATCACGCGCTGGAACGAATCCGAAGAGGGTGGCGAAAGCATTCCGGCGCTGAAAGCCGAGCTGCAAGACATCATGCAGAACTCTTTCGGTGTATTCCGTGAAGAGAAAAACATGCAAGAAGGTGTCAAAAAGCTGGCGGACCTGCGTGGCCGCATTGCCAATGCGCACCTGCCGGACAAATCCAACGCGTTCAACACGGCTCGTGTCGAAGCGCTGGAGCTGGACAACCTGATGGAAGTGGCAGAAGCAACGGCGATTGCTGCCCTCGAGCGTAAAGAGAGCCGTGGTGCCCACTCGCGCTACGACTACCCTGACCGTGATGATGTTAACTGGCTGAAACACTCGCTCTACTTCCCAGCCAGCAAAGAGCTGAAGAAGCGCGACGTCAACTTCAAGCCGAAAACCGTCGATACGTTCGAGCCCAAGGTTCGTACCTACTAATCTCCGCACCGACGAGAGGGAGTCACCATGTCCAATCTTCAGGTATCCGTATACCGCTACAATCCGGAAACCGACTCCGCACCTTATATGCAGGAGTTTCAGGTCGATACCAAAGGCCGCGATCTGATGGTGCTGGATGTTCTGCACTTGATGAAAGAGCAAGACAGCGGTCTGGCCTATCGCCGTAGCTGCCGTGAAGGCGTGTGCGGTTCCGATGGCATGAACATGAACGGCAAAAATGGCTTGGCGTGCATCACGCCGCTGTCAGACGTTGTGAAAAACAACAAGCTGACACTCCGCCCGCTGCCTGGCCTTCCGGTCATCCGCGATATGGTGGTCGATATGGGGCTGTTCTATAAGCAGTACGAGCGTATTCAGCCGTACCTGCAGAACGACACCCCGGCACCGGCCATCGAGCGCCTGCAGTCGCCGGAAGAGCGCGACAAGCTCGACGGCCTGTACGAGTGTATTCTCTGCGCGTGCTGCTCCACGTCGTGTCCGTCGTTCTGGTGGAATCCGGACAAGTTCGTAGGCCCAGCGGGTCTGCTGCAGTCCTACCGCTTCCTGGCCGACAGCCGCGATACTGCAACCCGTGAGCGCCTGACCAGCCTGGAAGATCCGTTCTCGGTCTTCCGCTGCCGTGGCATCATGAACTGCGTCGCCGTGTGTCCGAAAGGGCTCAACCCGACCCGTGCGATTGGTAAAATTCGTGAAATGTTGCTCGCGGACGCCACGTAACTACTTAATCCTATGAATAAAAAGCGTCTGCCACGTAAGTTGCAGCATAAAGCTACTTAAATCGTAGCGCTTCGCTTGTTATCATAGGGGCTGTCACGGTGCGGCGACGCGTCGCACCGTGACCAGTCAAGTTTAAAAGCCGGTGCTTTAAGTACCGGCTTTTGAGCATGAACTGAGTGAGAAACGCGTCGCAAATACGTGTATGAACAAGGGCTTCCGGCCTTCGGTCGGCGCCGCCGGCAAACGTCCCGCCCCGCCGGCAGGGCAATAGCGATGTCGTTGCGCGCATGCAGCGATGCCGATACCACCCCATCAGTGCAGGGTGACCGAGAGATGCAACAAGGCATAATGGAGTTGATGTGGCGTTCCTCTCACGTTAGTGGTGGCAATGTCCACTACGTGGAAGCGCTTTACGAGCAGTACCTCGCCGATCCTGATTCTGTCTCAGACGAGTGGCGCAGCTATTTTGACCAGCTGCCGCGTCCTGAGGGCAGTGCCTCCCACGATGTTCCACTAAGCCCCATTCGTGATCAGTTCTACCAACTGGGCCGTGAAAGCCGCCCGGGCCGGGTAGCCGCCGCCCCCGACAGCGGTGAGAACAAAAAGCAGGTCAAAGTCCTGCAGCTGATCAACGCTTATCGCTTCCGTGGCCATCAGAAGGCCAATATCGACCCGCTTGGGCTGCGTAATCCCACCCCCGTTCCCGACCTCGACCTGTCGTTCCACCAGCTCTCTAAAGCTGATCTCGACACCGAGTTTCAAACCGGTTCTTTCTTCCTGGGTATTGATAAAGCGCCGCTGCGTGACATCGTCGACGCGCTGGAGCAGACCTACTGTCGCTCCATCGGTTGCGAAATCATGCACATCGTCGATACCGAAGAGAAGCGTTGGTTGCAGCGTCGTTTCGAGTCTGTCCGCAGTGCGCCCAAGTTCAGCGACGATGTGCGTAAGCACGTACTGGAGCGCTTGACCGCAGCGGAAGGTTTGGAAAACTACCTGGCGTCCAAGTACCCAGGCACCAAACGCTTCGGTCTTGAAGGTGGTGAGTCGTTCGTGCCAATGATGGACGAACTGATTCAGCGCGCCGGTGGCTACGGCACCAAAGAAGTCGTCATTGGCATGGCTCACCGTGGCCGCTTGAACCTGCTGGTCAATATCCTGGGTAAAAACCCGGCGGATCTGATCGACGAGTTCGATGGCAAGAAAGTCATCGAGCGTGGCTCTGGCGATGTGAAATACCACCAGGGCTTTAGCTCGAACGTCATGTCACCGGGTGGGGAAGTCCACCTCGCCATGTCGTTCAACCCGTCGCACCTGGAGATCGTTGCGCCGGTGGTCGAAGGGTCCGTACGCGCCCGCCAGGATCGTCGTAACGACGATGAAGGCAGCAAAGTACTGCCCATCAACGTCCATGGTGATGCCGCTTTCGCCGGTCAGGGCGTGGTGATGGAGACATTCCAGATGTCTCAAACCCGTGCCTACAAAACGGGCGGCACGGTGCATATCGTCATCAATAACCAAGTGGGCTTCACCACCTCGAACCCCTTGGATGCGCGCTCTACGGAATACTGTACTGACATTGCCAAAATGGTTCAGGCGCCGATTTTCCATGTCAACGGCGATGACCCTGACGCAGTGATTCACGCCACCCAAGTGGCGCTGGATTATCGTCAGCAGTTTAAGAAAGACGTCGTGATCGATCTGGTTTGCTACCGCCGCCGTGGTCACAACGAGGCGGATGAGCCGTCAGGCACTCAGCCGATGATGTACGCCAAGATCAAAGATCATCCCTCTTCGCGCACGCTTTACGCGCAGCGCTTGGTAGAGGAGGGCGTTATCTCGGAAGAGGACGCCAAAGCGATGGTGGAAACCTATCGCGATGATCTCGTGGCGGGTAACCACGTGGCCAACGCCCTGGTGCAAGAGCCGAACACGTCACTGTTCGTGGATTGGGCGCCGTACCTTGGCCACGAGTGGACCGGCGATGCCGACACCACCTTCGATATGAAGCGCCTTCAGCAGCTAGCCGCGAAGATGTGCGACATTCCGGACGGTGTCGACGTTCAGCGCCAGGTTGCTAAGATCTATGAAGACCGTCGCAAAATGCAGGCGGGCGGCATGGGGCTCAACTGGGGCTTTGCAGAAACCCTGGCGTACGCCACGCTGCTGGACCAAGGCCATCCGATCCGTATCACCGGCCAGGACGTAGGTCGCGGGACGTTCTCCCACCGCCATGCGGTCGTGCACAACCAGAAAGATGGTTCGACCTACGTGCCGCTGCAAAACATGTCCGATGGTCAGCCGCGCTTCACCATTCACGACTCGTTCCTTTCGGAAGAGGCCGTGTTGGCGTTCGAATACGGTTACTCGACCACCGCCCCGAATGACCTGGTCATCTGGGAAGCGCAGTTCGGTGACTTCTTCAACGGCGCCCAGGTGGTGGTGGATCAGTTCATCTCCTCGGGTGAAACCAAGTGGGGCCGTCTGTGTGGTTTGACCATGCTGCTGCCTCATGGCTATGAGGGGCAGGGGCCCGAGCACTCCTCAGCCCGTTTAGAGCGCTTCTTGCAGCTGTGCGCCGAGCACAACATGCAGGTGTGCGTACCGACGACGCCTGCGCAGATTTTCCATTTGCTGCGCCGCCAGGTGATTCGTCCGCTGCGCAAGCCGCTGGTGGTCATGTCGCCGAAGTCGCTGCTACGCCACAAAGAAGCAGTGTCGAGCCTGGAAGATCTCGCCCACGGCAAGTTCCACATGGTACTGCCGGATCAAGCGAATCTCGACGCCGACAACGTCACCCGCGTCATCATGTGTGCCGGTAAGGTCTACTACGATTTGGCTAACTGGCGCGCTGAAAACGAGCGTGACGATACGGCGATCATTCGTCTAGAGCAGCTCTACCCCTTCCCGAAAGAAGAGCTTCTGGAAGTGCTCCAGGCGTATGCCAATGTGGAAGACATCGTGTGGTGTCAGGAAGAGCCGCTGAACCAAGGCGCCTGGTACTCCAGTCAGCACCACATGCGTACCGTGGCCGATATGTTGAAAGACGGCCTTGGGCGTGAGTTGAAATTCGCAGGGCGTCCTGCCTCGGCTGCTCCGGCAGCGGGCTACATGTCCGTCCACACTGAACAGCAGCGCCAGCTGGTGGAAGACGCTTTTAATCTATAAGCGCCCACCGGGTTTAGAGAACACATAAGGGAAACGACATGGCTACTGAGATCAAAGCGCCAACCTTTCCGGAATCCGTTGCCGAAGGCACTGTGGCCGCTTGGCATAAAAAGCCGGGTGACAGCGTCGAACGCGACGAGCTGATTGTTGAAATCGAAACCGACAAAGTGGTGCTCGAAGTCGTCGCACCGGAAGCGGGTACCCTGACCGACGTAATGGCCGAAGAGGGCGATACCGTCGAGTCTGAGCAAGTATTGGGCAAAATTGGCGAAGGCAGCGCGTCTGGCAGCAAAGAAGATAGTTCTTCTAAAGAGAGCGCTTCTAGCGATAGCAGCGCTGAAAAAACCGAATCAAAAGCAGAGTCTAAGCCTGCTGGCGGCGGTAAAAAGCACGATGTAAAAGCGCCTAGCTTCCCTGAGTCCATCCAGGAAGGCACCGTCGCCACGTGGCACAAGAAGGTCGGCGAAGCGGTCAAGCGTGACGAAGTACTCGCCGACATCGAAACCGACAAAGTCGTGCTGGAAGTCGTAGCACCGGCTGACGGCGCGCTGCAAGAGATCAAGGCCGAAGAGGGCAGCCAAGTAGAGTCCGAAGCGATTCTGGCGACCTTCGTTGAAGGTGGCGGTAGCGATGAAGCTAGCGCACCGGCTTCTAACGACACTTCCAGCAGCGACGACGAAGGCGCTGACGAGAAAGTCGGCGATAAGATTCTCGCACCGGCGGCACGTAAAATGGTGGCCGAGCACGATTTGGATGTGTCCAAGATCGAAGGCACCGGCAAAGGCGGCCGTATTCTGAAAGAAGACGTGCAGAAAGCCGTTAAAGATGGCTCGGCCAAGAAAGCGGCCAAATCCTCTGCACCTGCCAAAGCCGCTGCTGCGCCAGCGGTCGAGGGTGAGCGTGCCGAGAAGCGCGTGCCGATGAGCCGACTGCGTCAAACCATCGCCAAGCGTTTGGTTCAGGCTCAGCAGACCGCTGCCATGTTGACCACGTACAACGAAGTGGACATGGGCGCGGTAATGTCGCTTCGTGCCCAGTACAAAGATACCTTCCTGAAGGCCCACGACACCAAGCTCGGCTTCATGGGCTTCTTCGTGAAAGCCGCATCCGAAGCTCTCAAGCGCTTCCCAGATGTCAACGCCTCCATCGACGGTACCGATATCGTTTACCACGGCTACCAGGATATCGGCGTGGCCGTATCGACGGATCGCGGCCTCGTGGTACCGGTTTTGCGTGATACCGACAGCATGAAAATCGCCGACGTCGAGAAGACGATCGTCGACTTTGGTAAGCGGGCGCGTGACGGTAAGCTGGGCATCGACGAAATGCAGGGCGGCACCTTCACCATTACCAATGGCGGTATCTTTGGCTCGCTGATGTCGACGCCGATCATCAACCCGCCGCAAACTGCGATCCTGGGCATGCACAAGATCCAGGAGCGTCCGATGGCGGTCAATGGCAAGGTCGAGATTCGCCCGATGATGTATCTGGCACTCTCTTACGACCACCGCATGATCGACGGCAAAGACGCGGTACAATTCCTGGTTACGATTAAAGAGCTGTTGGAAGACCCGGCTCGTCTGCTGCTGGACGTATAACGAAGCGCGCTGATCCGCCTTCGCTATTCATGAGCACGCTTAGTTAATCGCACTCAGCCTCCTTCCCGCTGTCATCCCACCGGGAGGAGGCCACCAAGCTAAAGGAGCCAACATGGCTGACAAGTTTGACGTGATCGTTATCGGTGCAGGCCCTGGTGGCTACGTAGCGGCTATTCGCGCTGCGCAGCTGGGTCTGAAAACCGCCTGTGTTGAAAAATGGATCGGTAAAGAAGGTAAGGTCGTACACGGCGGCACCTGCTTGAACGTAGGCTGTATCCCGTCCAAAGCGTTGCTTGAAGCGTCGCACAAGTTCGTCGAAGCCAAGCACGATTTCGACGACATGGGTATTGAAGCCGGTGACGTCACCATGGACGTCAAGAAAATGATGGCGCGCAAGGACAAGATCGTTAAGAACTTGACCGGCGGCATCTCTGGCCTGTTCAAGGCTAACGGCGTTACTGCCATCGAAGGGACCGGTAAAGTGGTTTCTGGCAAGCAGGTTGAGGTGACAGACCTCGACGGCAACACCACCACTTACGACGCCGACAACATCGTCATCGCAGCAGGTTCCGTGCCGGTGGAAATTCCGCCGACCCCGCTGACCGAAGGCCTGATTGTCGATTCTACCGGCGCACTGGAATTCCAGGAAACGCCGAAGCGTCTTGGCGTTATCGGTGCTGGTGTTATCGGCCTTGAGCTGGGCAGCGTTTGGAATCGTTTAGGTTCTGAAGTAACCGTTCTGGAAGCGATGGACTCCTTCCTGCCGATGGTCGACACCGCAATTGCCAAAGAGACCCAGAAACTGCTCAAGAAGCAGGGTCTGGATATCAAACTGGGCGCCCGTGTGACCGGTTCGGAAGCGAAAGGCGACGAAGTCGTCGTCAAGTACAACGATGCCAACGGCGAACAGGAAATGACCTTCGACAAGCTGATCGTTTGCGTTGGCCGTCGCCCCTACACCAAAGGCGTGATCGCTGACGGTGTAAGCGTCGAGCTGGACGAGCGTGGCTTTATCTTCGTCGACGACCAGTGCCGCACCAACGTGCCGGGCGTTTACGCCATAGGTGACTGTGTACGCGGTCCGATGCTGGCGCACAAAGCGTCTGAAGAGGGCATCATGGTGGCGGACATCATCGCTGGCCACAAAGCCGAGATGAACTACGACACCATTCCGAACGTGATCTACACCTTCCCGGAAGTGGCGTGGGTGGGTATGACCGAGCAAGATGCCAAAGCTAAGGGCATCGAAGTCAAAACTGGCAGCTTCCCGTTCGCGGCCAGCGGTCGTGCCATGGCGAACAACGCTACCGAAGGCAGCGCCAAGATCATTGCCGATGCGGAAACTGACCGTATCCTCGGCATGCACATCGTGGGTCAGCACGCGGGTGAAATGATCGCCCAAGGCGTTATCGCGATGGAATTCGGCTCTAGCGCTGAAGACCTCGCGCTGACCTGCTACGCGCACCCGACCATGTCGGAAGCCGTGCACGAAGCGGCACTTGCGGTAGAAGGCCATGCGATTCATATGGCAAACCGTAAGAAGCGTAAGTAATTCGCTAAGCAACAACCAAGCGCCACCGTCAGGTGGCGCAACACTTTCAGCCCTGCACGGTAACTGTTAGGGAATTGAAAGTACGGGGATGATCAGTGCTTTGCAGGTAGTCTGTCGAGCCAGCTGATCATCGTTCGAGTCACATGCAACCAATGGCATGAATCGATGAACCTTCACGAGTATCAAGGCAAACAGCTGTTTGCTGATTATGGTCTGCCAGTGTCCAAAGGCTTTGCCGTGGACACTCCCGAAGAAGCAGTAGAAGCGTGCAAAAAAATCGGCGGTGACATGTGGGTGGTTAAAGCCCAGGTTCACGCTGGTGGCCGCGGTAAAGCGGGCGGCGTTAAGCTGATTAAAGACCCGGCAGAAGCTAAAACCTTCGCCGAGCAGTGGCTGGGTAAAAACCTGGTGACTTACCAGACTGACGAAAAAGGTCAGCCGGTTGCTAAAATTCTGGTAGAGACCTGCACCAACATCGCAGACGAGCTCTACCTGGGTGCGGTTGTTGACCGTACTACCCGCCGTGTGGTCTTCATGGCCTCTACCGAAGGCGGTGTTGAGATTGAAACCGTCGCCGAAGAGACGCCGGAAAAGATCCTCAAAGCTGAAATCGATCCGCTGGTCGGCGCACAGCCCTACCAAGCTCGCGAGCTGGCCTTTGCGCTGGGCCTGGAAGGTGATCAGGTGAAGCAGTTCACCAAGATTTTCCTGGGTCTGTCCAAGCTGTTCCACGACAAAGATCTGGCACTTCTTGAGATCAACCCGCTGGTCATCACTGACGAAGGCAACCTGCACTGCTTGGATGCCAAACTGGGCCTGGATAGCAACGCCCTGTACCGTCACCCGGACCTGCAGGCCATGCGCGATCCTTCCCAGGAAGATCAGCGTGAAGCCGACGCGGCGAAGTGGGAACTTAACTACGTCGCCCTCGACGGTAACATTGGTTGCATGGTGAACGGCGCAGGCCTGGCCATGGGCACCATGGACATCGTCAACCTGAGTGGCGGCAAACCCGCTAACTTCCTGGACGTTGGCGGCGGCGCGACCAAAGAGCGCGTCGCAGAAGCGTTCAAGATCATCCTGTCTGACGACAACGTGAAAGCCGTTCTGGTGAACATCTTCGGCGGCATCGTTCGTTGCGACATGATTGCTGAAGGCATCATCGGTGCCGTTGAGCAAGTGGGCGTTAACGTCCCGGTGGTCGTTCGTCTGGAAGGTAACAACGCTGAATTGGGCGCTGAAAAACTGGCGTCTAGCGGTCTGAACATCATCGCTGCTACCAGTCTGACCGACGCGGCTCAGCAGGTTGTAAAAGCAGCGGAGGGCAAGTAATGAGCATCCTGATCGATAAGAACACCAAGGTCATCTGCCAAGGTTTCACCGGTGGCCAGGGCACGTTCCACTCCGAGCAGGCGATTGCCTATGGCACGCAAATGGTCGGTGGTGTTACGCCGGGCAAAGGCGGCCAGACGCACCTGGGCCTGCCTGTTTTCAACACCGTGAAAGAAGCGGTCGAGAAAACCGGCGCAGAAGCCAGCGTGATCTACGTACCGGCACCGTTCTGCAAAGACTCGATCCTTGAAGCTGCGAACGCTGGCATCAAGCTGATCGTGTGCATCACCGAAGGCATCGCGACCCTCGATATGCTCGACGCAAAAGTAAAATGCGACGAGCTGGGCGTACGCCTGATCGGCCCGAACTGCCCGGGTGTGATCACTCCCGGTGAGTGCAAAATCGGTATCATGCCGGGTCACATCCACCAGCCGGGCCGCGTTGGTATCGTTTCCCGCTCTGGTACTCTGACCTATGAAGCCGTTAAGCAGACCACTGACCACGGTTTCGGTCAGTCTACCTGTGTCGGTATCGGCGGCGACCCGATTCCGGGTTCTAACTTCATCGACATCCTGGAGATGTTCGAGAAGGACCCGAAAACCGAAGCGATCGTGATGATCGGTGAAATCGGCGGCACCGCCGAAGAAGAAGCCGCGGCTTACATCAAGGCCAACGTTTCAAAGCCGGTGGTTTCCTACATTGCCGGTGTCACTGCACCTCCTGGCAAGCGTATGGGCCACGCGGGCGCCATCATCTCTGGCGGTAAAGGTACTGCCGATGAGAAATTTGCGGCTCTTGAAGACGCCGGTGTGAAAACCGTTCGCTCTTTGGCGCAAATTGGCGACGCGCTGAAGGAAGTAACCGGCTGGTAAGCCGCGCATTTTCTTCGTGACGCTGAAAAGGGCACCTTCGGGTGCCCTTTTTGCGTTTGAGGAGGTTAAGTCAAGCGGTGAGGTGGCTAGCGCTGACGCAGCATGCGCGCGCTGTAGAGCAGTAGCAGCGGCGCGCCAGCGGCAAGATACAAGTGGTAGCTAATCAGCCGCCAAACCAACACGGCGGCAGCGGCCTGCTCCCGGCCCATCAAGGGAAGCAACAGGCTTCCGACCCCCACTTCAGCCGCTCCTGCGCCGCCAGGCAGAAAGCTGAATTGGCTGGCGGCCATGGCCAGCATCTGAGTTAAAAACGTCCAGAGCCAGTCGGCATGCCCCCCGATGCCAATCACCGCTAGGTAAAGCAAGCTGTAGCGCAGCAGCCAGTGTAGGGTTGTGAGTGCCAGCATCGCTGCCAATGTGGCTTTGGGTAGCGCCAGCGTCATACGCAGCGCATGGCGACAGCGTAACAGCCGCCGGACCAGCCAGCGCTTGCGGCTAGGGCGTAGCCAGGCCAGCCACTGGCGTCGAGTACGCAGCAGCTTGGGTAAGTACCCCATCATCAGCGAGACGCCCGCCGCTAGCAGCGCCAATCCCAGTAACGAGAGCTGAACCAGCCCCTGGTGTGGCCACTGGGCATCCCCGAAAACCGACATCGCCACCAAACCGCTCAGCATCAGCAGAAAGAACAGCAGGTCGCACCCCTGGTCGATGAGAAATACGGCGGTGCCTTTTGAGGGCGAAAATCCCCGCTGGGCAAGTAGTAACAGCAGAGTGGCCGGGCCGCCGCTACCGCCTGGCGTCGCGCAGAGCGCGCACTTCGCTGCCAGCTCGATGCCCAGCGCGCCCCTCTGCCCAAGCTGGCCAGCGCGGCCGTTCAGCATCAGGCGTAGCCGAGCAGCGTTCAAGTTCCAGCACAGCGCGGCCATGGCGATCATCAGGACCAGTAGGCCAATGGGAAACTGCGCCACATGCTCAAACGCTTGGCTGCCCCCTGCAAGCGATGTGAGCACCAGCGGCGCTACCAGGGCAACCAGCAGTAGAACGCCGTGTAGCGGACGAAAGCGCAGCAGCCGTTGAGGTTTAGCGGCGGACGACACGGGCATCGGGCTGTTCGAGTCCGCATAGATCGACATAGTGCGTCAGCAGCGAGCCAATGACGCTGTCCCAGCTAAACTGGCGCTCCACAAAATGGCGCGCGTAGCGTCCGCTGGCGGCAATATCGTTGCTAAACAGCGCGGAGCAGGCGTCCGCCATCGCGTCCGGGTCAAGCGGCTGGCAAAGCACGCCCGCGCCCAGCGGCACGTTCTCGATCAGCGCGCCTGCCCGCGCGCCAATCACCGGCAGGCCGCTGGCCATCGCTTCCTGGGCCACCAGCCCAAAGGTTTCGCGGGTGCCCGCATGCAGCAGCGCATCGCTACTGGCAAGCGCGCGGGCCACTTCATGGCTACCGCAGCAGCGATTGACCACCGTGACATTGCTAGGTACTTGAGTCGGCATGCCCGGTCCCATTAGCAGCAGGTGGTAGTCGCTGCCAAGCGCCCGCATGGTGGCGAGTAGTACGTCGATATTCTTTTCTCGGGAAAAGCGGCCGACAAAGATCAGCAGCTTTTTATCCGCAGGAATACCCATGGCCGTACGGAACCCGGGGTCGCGCCGTGAAGGGTGAAACTGCTCTAAATCAACCCCTAACGACTGCACGCGCACGTTGGGCACGCCCCACTCGGTGAGTCGGTTGGCCATCGCATGGCAGGGAGCCAGCACGCTATCAAAGCGCTGGTACAGGTCCACCACGTAGCGAATTAGCCGTTGGCGAACATGGCGGCCAAAACGGTCGCCCATCAAGTGGGGTAAATCGGAGTGGTAGAAACCCACCACCGGCACGCCCAAGCGCTGGCCAGCCTCCAGCGCTGCCCAAGCGGTAACGTAAGGGTCGCCTGCTTCGATTAACGTGGGGGAGAGGTCTACCAAGGCATCACGCCAAGGGCGGCGGCGCAGCGGGAATCGATAGCCTTGCCCAAGAGGCAGATGCAGCGCTGGTAGCGTGTGGTGGTCGCCCAAACTATCACGCTCAGCCCCTGGCACCAGCAGGCTGGTACGGAGGTTGGGTGTGCGCGAGAGGACGCGATGCTTGGCCTGTAAATAGGTGCGAACGCCGCCGCTTGCCGGGGCGTGGAACATGGTCACATCGGCGATGTGCAAGGTAACCTCCGAGCCACATGAGTGTCATCGAATTACCTTAGGGTAGAAATAAGTCAGTTCTGCGACAACGTCACCGCGCGGCGGAAATAAAAACGCCACGGCATGGCCGTGGCGTTTAGCGCTTGCTGGCAAATGCCCCGTGGGTTTAGGCAGCGGGTTTGGCAACCAGCGAGCGCGTCTCTTCGCGGGCTTCCGTGAGCGATACGCGCAGGCTATCGCCCAGCTTGAAGCGCTCTTCGCCTTCGATCTGAATGCGGCCCTCTTTGTCATCGATGACCACTTTATCGCGGTCGCTGTGCATCAAGGGGGCGGGCACGAACGCCGTCGCGCCGTTCTCGATCAGGCGAACCCGCATGCCGCCACGGTTGATCGCCATGATCTCTGCGTCAAAGGTGTCCTGATTCTGCGCGGCTGGAGTCAGGTAGCGCACGTAGAGCCAATCTTTCACGTCGCGCTCGGCCATGCGGTTCAGGCGGCGGCGCTCGGTGAGCTGCTCGGTGAGCTGCTGGCTGGCTTCTGCCGGTGCCTGCTCGCCCTTCAGCACGCGCTTGATCAAGCGGTGATTGACCATATCGCCATACTTACGAATCGGCGAGGTCCAGGTGGCGTAGGCGGGCAGCCCTAGGCCGAAGTGCGGGCCAGGCTGGGCTGACATGCTGGTGAAGCCCTGGAAACGGCGCAGGCGCGCATCCAGCCAAGCGTCGTCGCGGCTCTCAAGCGCACGCTTCAGCTCTTTATAGTGGGCAAGCTCGGTGAGCGCTTCCTGAGCCACTTCGATGTCCTGAGTCGCCAGGAACTCTTGTGCCGCTTCGGCTTTTTCCGGCTCGAAAGCGCGGTGCACGTTGAAGATGCCGTGGCCGATATGGCTGGCCAGGAAGTCCGCACAGCAGGCGTTGGCAGCAATCATCGACTCTTCGATCATGCGGTTGGCAATGCGGCGGTCTTCGGTATGAATCCCCAGCACGTTGCCCGCTTCATCCAGCTCGAACACGTAATCAGGACGATCTTTAAATACCAGCGCGTGCTCGTTACGCCACGCGGTACGGGCTTCGGTCAGCTCACGCAGGGCGTGTAGCTGCTCGGCAATAGTATCTGCCGGTGCCCAGTCGCCTTGGCCTTCAATCCAGTCAGAGACGCGCTCGTACACCAGCTTAGCGTGGGACTTCACGTTGGCCGCGAAGAAGCGGTAGTCGCCCAGGCTGCCGTCGGCGTTAATGTTCAGCGTGCAGGCTAGGGCAGGGCGCTCTTGGCCTTCCCACAGCGAGCAAAGATCATCCGCCAACTGCTCGGGCAGCATGGTCACGTTCTGGCCCGGCAGGTACACGGTAAATGCACGGACGCGGGCTTCCAGGTCAGCAGCGTGGCCCTCTTCCACATAAGCGGTGGGGTCGGCAATCGCCACGCTCAGTTGCCAGCCGCCTTCCGGGCGTGCCACTACGTGCAGCGCGTCATCCATATCGCGGGTTTTTTCACCGTCGATCGTGAAGTACGGCTGCTCGGTGAGGTCTTCACGGGTGAGGCCTTCATCGTGCAGCGGCCAGTCGCTGCCGGCATCCGGGCACTCTTGCTCCAGCGCGTGGCGAGCAAGCGTCACGCGCCACGGCACGGCCGGGTTATCGGCTTTGGCCACTAGCTCATCAATCTGAGTGAAGAAGCCGCGGTCGTTCTCTTTTAGCGGGTGACGCACCAAACGCGCCACGACCCAATCGCCGTCGGCAATCGAGTCTTCATCCAGGCTGTTTTTGATGCGTGCTTTTAGAACGTTGCGAATCGAGGGGTGATCCGGCACCACCGCGAGGCGGCCTTCGCGCTTTTGCACGCGAGCAACGAAGCGGTCTAAACCGGCTTCAATAAGCTTTTCAGGCTCAACCGACTTTTTATCACCGTTCTCGTGAATCACGGCTTCCACACGGTCGCCGTGCAGGACCTGTTTCATGGCGGGGGGCGGCACGAAATAGGATTCGCCGCTATCAGTTTCAAGAAAACCAAAGCCTTTTTCTGTGGCTTTGATCACCCCTTCAGCGCGCGGGGTGGTTTCACGGATCTGTTGCTTGAGCTGGGCAAGCAGGGAGTTGTTTTGAAGCATGTGTTCAATCAGTTGGCGAGAGTAGGTTGCCACTATACGGATTCCCACTGGCCGCGCCAATCGTTGCCCCTGGGGAAGTGGCGATGGCGACGGCAGGTCAATGACTTACTTACGGTTGGCTGAATCGGTTAAGCTGAGCGAACTGCCACGCTAACCCTGCTAACGCACAAGGAGCGCTTTGATGACCCCTCGCCTGATCGTTTCTGACCTGGACGGTACGTTGCTGGGCAGCGACCACCGGTTACATGACAGCACCGTGGAGGTGCTCCAAGAGTTGGTTCGGCAGGGGCACCATTTGGCGCTGGCCTCTGGCCGCCACTACCACGATATGCGCGTCTTCCGCGATGAGCTGGGCGTGCCTGCTCACCTGATTAGCACCAACGGGGCTTACACCCACGACCCGGACGATGGCTTGGTGAGCGCGTCGCACCTCAACCCGGATCACGCCCACACGCTGATTCATTTACCCCGGCCGCCCCAAGTGCGCCTCAGCCTTTACCGCGAAGCGGGCTGGCATGTGGAGGCCGAAGCGCCGCACTTGCTTTCATTACACGCCTCGACGGGCTTTCGCTATGAGGTCGTGCCACCGGAGCAGATGGACGCCAACGGCGTGGGTAAAGTGCTCTATTTAGGCGACCCGGACGCGCTCGCAGAATTGGAGGCTCAGGCCCAAGCGGCGCATGGCGATGGGCTCCACATTACCTACTCTACGGTGGACTCGCTAGAGATCATGGCGGGCGGGGTGAATAAAGGCGTGGCGCTAGCGGCGTTGCTGGAGTCGCTTGGGCTCACCGCCGCCGACTGCCTGGCCTTTGGCGATAACCTCAACGACACCGAAATGCTCACCCTGGCAGGTGAGGCCCAGGTGATGGCCAACGCCCATCCGGCGCTGTTTGATCGCGTGCCAGACGCCCAGCGGATCGGCCACCACGGCGAAGCAGCGGTGGCGTTATTCCTTAAGCAGCGCTTTGGGCTTTAGCATTTGTCGCTGTCATTTTCGCTCTGCCACCTTAGTCGATAGCCGCTTGCGGTAGGCGGAGCGCTCCACCATCATCTAGCCCTTAAAACGATAATAACTTAGGGGCGCTTTCCACGATGACAACCACGCCTGCGACCTTGATGGTGGTCGACGATGACCCGGAAATTCGCGAGCTGCTGGCGGATTACCTGGGGCGGCACGGTTACCACGTGCTGACCGCAGAGGGGGCGAATGCGCTCTACCAACAGCTTGCCGAACACACGCCGGATTTACTGATCGTCGATGTGATGATGCCGGGGGATGACGGTTTTACCATCTGCCGTGAGCTCCGCAAAACCAACGACACCCCCATCATCATGCTCACCGCCAGCGCTGACGATACCGACCGTATCTTGGGGCTGGAATTAGGGGCCGACGACTATATCGGCAAACCCTTCAATCCCCGCGAGCTGCTTGCGCGCATTAAAGCGGTACTACGCCGCACGCGCCCGGCGGCCGCCCCTCATGAAGCGCGCTGGGTACGCTTTGGTGAGTGGCAGCTCGACCGAATGACGCGGGAATTAGTGGATCACACCGGTGAGCGCACCGCGCTTTCCGGGGCAGATTTTCAGCTGCTCCAGGTGTTTTTAGAGCGCCCCGCCCAGGTGATTACTCGCGATGATCTCTACACCCTGACCCGTGGCCGCGATGCGCCGCCGTTGGACCGCTCGATTGACGTGCACGTGTGTCGGCTACGTCAGCGGTTAGGTGAAGATGCCCAGCATTCACAGCTGATTCGTACCGTACGCGGGGCGGGCTACGTGCTCACGGCCAGGGTAGATGCGGCGTCGTGACGTCGTGGCGACGCTGGCTAAAACGACACTCGCACTGGCTGCCCGGCAGCCTGCGCGGGCGCTTCGTCATTATTATGATTGCCGGGGTGCTGGCCGCCCAGGTGGCGAGCTATACCATTTGGACCTCTCAGGTGCGCGCCAGCCAGCTCGAACAGCTCGATGAGCTCTCCAGCAACATGGCGTTTAGCATCGCCTCCACCATGAAATTCTTCCGTTCGCTGCCGGTGGACTATCGGCATATCGTGCTCGACCAGCTGCGCAGCATGGGCGGCACGCGCTTTTTTGTCAGCGTGAACGAGCGGCGTATTCCCGTGGCGGATATCGGCAGCGGCCTGGAAAAAGAGGTGGTGGTGAGCAACGTGCGCACCATTCTGACCCAGCAGCTCTCGATTGACGATGTGGTGGTGGAGTTCTCCCGCCCGGAAACCCTGCGGGTCTTCAATAATGAAGTGCTGCTTTACGACCTGCCGCCCCGCTGGGGCCAGCACAGCCTGTTAATGGAGCCCCTTTCGCCGCCCATTCTGGTGGTGCAGCTGGAGCTTGCTCCGGATACTTGGCTCTATGTCGCCACGCTGCTGGGCGTGCCGGATATTTTCAGCGGCTACCGATGGCTCTCAGAAGAGCGACTGCTAGCGGGCATCGTCGTGCTGCTCACCGTGCTGGCGCTGTCGCTATTGGGCATCACCAGCGTGACGCGGCCGCTGGCAAGGCTCTCCCGGGCGGCACGTCAGCTCGGCGATGACCTGGACAGCCCGCCGCTGAGAGAGAGTGGCCCCAAGGAGGTAGCGGCCACCGCCGTAGCGTTTAACCGCATGCAGCGGCGTATTCGCGAGCAGGTGGAGGAGCGCGAGCGGCTCTTCTCTGCAATCTCCCACGACTTAAAAACGCCGATTACCCGCATGCGCTTACGGGCTGAAATGCTGGATGACCCGATTCAGCGTGAGCGCTTCTGCGCCTCGCTGGATGAGCTATCCGAGCTGGTCAAAGGCGCGCTCGCCTCGGTCAAGGGGTTAGATCTGCATGAAGAGCCGCAGCCAACGGATCTCAACGCGCTAACGACCGAGCTGGCCGAGGCGCTGCGCTTGCAGGGGGGCGAAGTGCAGGTGGCAGGGCAAGTGGCGCCACTAACGGTCAAACCGCTGGCGATGAAGCGCTGCCTGGCGAACCTATTAGAGAATGCGGTGTTTTACGGCCAGCGGGCGAGGGTAACGCTAGAAGAGCAGGCGGGCGTGGTGCGCCTACATATTCACGACAGTGGCCCTGGCATCCCTAAGGATCAGCTTGGCCGCGTGTTTTCACCCTTTGTACGCCTGGAGGTGTCCAGAAGCCGCCACACCGGTGGAAGCGGCCTGGGGCTAGGCATTGCCCGGCATATCGCCCGTGCCCATGGGGGCGATATTACCCTTGCTAATCACCCCGCAGGCGGCTTGTTGGCCACGCTAACGCTGCCTCGCCAATCAAGTGTTACAGACTTGTAATACTATGCAGGACTCGGTAACTCCCGTTATGCGGCTCGCTGTCGTACTCTGCTAAAAGCCGTTTTACACCGCGTGTGTCACGGCATTACAACAGCGATAGCCGCCAAGCCTTTCAGGGCTGGTGTTCGCGATAACAACAATAGCAGGAGCTACCCATGCTGATTAAGCAGTTGCCCACGTTTAAAAAATCCGCCCTCGCACTGGCCTTAGCGGCAGGCACCGCCATGGCCGCAGGCACTACCCAAGCAAGCGATGTCGAAGTACTCCACTGGTGGACATCCGGTGGTGAAGCCCGCGCGGCCAACGTCCTCAAAGAGCTACTCGAAGCCGAAGGTTACGGCTGGCAGGACTTTGCGGTGGCCGGTGGTGGCGGTGAAACAGCGATGACGGTGCTTAAATCCCGCGCCATGTCAGGTAACCCACCCTCCGCCGCGCAAATTAAAGGCCCGGAAATTCAGGAGTGGGGCGAGCTTGGCCTGCTGGGTGACTTAAATGAAGTGGCGGATGCCGAAGGCTGGAACGACCTGTTACCAGAGATTGTGGCCGATATTATGCGTTACGACGGCCAGTACGTAGCCGTGCCTGCGAACGTACACCGGGTTAACTGGCTGTGGGCCAACCCGGACGTGCTGGAAGCCGCTGGCGTAGAAATGCCCACCACCCTAGACGAGCTGTTTGCCGCCGGGGAAGCCATTCGTGAAGCGGGTTTTGTGCCGCTAGCCCACGGTGGCCAGTCCTGGCAGGACGCCACCGTGTTTGAAAGCGTGGTGCTGGGTAGCCAAGGCACTGAGTTCTATCAGCAGGCGCTGGTGGAGCTAGACCCGGAAGCCCTGGGCGGCGAACAGATGGTCGCCGCGCTGGAAGACTTCAAACGCCTGCGCGAGCTGATGGACGAAGGCATGCCGGGCCGTGATTGGAACATTGCCACCGCGATGGTGATTGAAGGCGTAGCGGGCTTCCAGTT
The DNA here is from genome assembly GCF_009846525.1 of Halomonas meridiana. Taxonomy (NCBI): domain Bacteria; kingdom Pseudomonadati; phylum Pseudomonadota; class Gammaproteobacteria; order Oceanospirillales; family Halomonadaceae; genus Vreelandella; species Vreelandella aquamarina. Next base: position 1,127,263 of record NZ_CP024621.1, read on the forward strand.
GATGGGTGATTGGGCGAAGGGTGAGTTCACTGCTGCGGGCCTTACCGCCGGTGAGGACTACCTGTGCGCCGCCGCGCCGGGCACCGAAGACGCCTTTACCTTCAATATCGACAGCCTGGCGATGTTCCGCGTCACCGATGATGCCGAGCGCGAAGCTCAGCACACGCTGGCGCGCTTGGTGTTAGAGCCCACCTTCCAGGAAGCCTTCAACCTTGCCAAAGGCTCTATTCCCGCGCGTCCTGACCTGGATATGAGCGAGTTCGACAGCTGTGCCCAGCAGTCGCTGGCGGACTTCCAACGCACCGCCGATGAAGGTGGCTTAGTGCCCAGCATGGCCCACGGTATGGCCGTTCGCGCCGACGTTCAGGGGGCTATTTTTGACGTCGTCACTAACTACTTCAACGACGCCGATATGCCCGCCGAAGAAGCCGCCCAACGTATGGTTAGTGCCGCTGAAGCCGCTTCGTTTTAAACGCGGCGCCATTCCGGCAACAGCGCGGAATAAGCGCTGAACGTACGTAACCAGCGCCGCCGCAACGGCGGCGCTAGCGGTTGATTGGCGAGGAATTTCCCATGAGCGAAACCACAACGCGCACCGCGTTGCGGCCAACGGTATCCGGTCGGCTGCAAGCCTGGCTGCCACGGCTAGTGCTGGCACCCTCGGTGGCGGTGTCTCTGTTTTTTGTTTACGGCTTTATGCTGTGGACCTTTGTTTTATCTCTCACCAGCTCACGCATGTTGCCAAGCTACGACTTCGTCGGGTTTGGCCAGTATGCGCGGCTGATGGCCAACGAGCGTTGGTGGGTCGCCTCCACTAACCTGATGATCTTTGGCGCGCTGTTTATCATTATCTGCCTCGTGCTGGGTGCGCTGCTGGCGATGCTGTTGGATCAAAAGATTCGTCAGGAGGGCGCGCTGCGCACGGTGTATCTCTACCCCATGGCACTGTCGTTCATCGTCACGGGGGTCGTGTGGAAGTGGCTGCTGAATCCGCAGCTAGGCATTCAGGCCATGGTGCGCAGCTGGGGCTTCGAGTCGTTCGAGTTCGACTGGATCGTTGATCCGGATATGGCGGTGTATACCCTGGTGATCGCCGCCGTCTGGCAGGCCTCTGGCTTCGTGATGGCGCTGTTTTTAGCCGGGCTGCGCGGTATTGACGACAGCATCGTCAAAGCTGCACAGCTCGATGGCGCAAGCCTACCGCGCATTTACTGGCGGGTGGTCATGCCCTGCCTCCGCCCGGTGGTGTTCAGCGCGGTGATGATTCTGGCCCATATTGCGATCAAGAGTTTTGACTTGGTAGTGGCCCTCACCGGCGGCGGGCCGGGTTACGCAACGGACTTACCCGCCACCTTTATGTACACCCACGCCTTTAACCGCGCGCAAATCGGCCTGGGCTCTGCCAGTGCCATGCTGATGCTCGGCGGTGTGCTGGCCATCCTGATTCCTTACCTCTACTCCGAACTAAGGAGCCGCAAACATGGCTAATGTGATTCGTCGCCAAACGCCTGCGGCCAAGTTGTGGCGGGGCGTGCTGTACGCGGTACTGATCATCGCCGCGCTGTTCTACGTTCTGCCGCTGGTGGTCATGTTGATGACTTCCATCAAACCGCTGAGCGAAATCAGCGCCGGTACGCTGCTGTCGTTACCGCAAAACCCAACGCTGGCCCCCTGGACAAAAGCCTGGGGCGAAGCCTGCACCGGCATGCGCTGCGAAGGCGTGGGCGGTTATTTCTGGAACTCCTTTGCTATCGTCATTCCTGCGGTGCTGATCTCCACCGCCGTAGGAGCGCTGAACGGCTACGCCCTGACCAAATGGCGCTTCAAAGGCTCCGAGCTGGTCTTCGCGCTGATGCTGTTTGGCTGCTTTATCCCGTTTCAGGTGGTGCTGCTGCCCATGGCACAAACCCTGGGCTGGCTGGGGCTTTCCAGCTCGCGGGCGGGGCTGATCCTGGTGCACGTGGTGTTTGGTATCGCCTTTACCACGCTGTTCTTCCGCAACTTCTACGTGGGCATTCCCAACGAGCTGGTGTCGGCGGCCAAGCTGGACGGTGCCGGATTCTTCCGTATTTTCTGGCGCATCCTGCTGCCGGTGTCCGCCCCTATCATCGTGGTCTCGGTGATTTGGCAGTTCACCCAAATCTGGAACGACTTCCTATTCGGCGTGGCGTTCTCGGCACACGACACCCAGCCGGTGACCGTGGCGCTCAATAATCTGGTGAACACCTCCACCGGCGTGCGCGAATACAACGTCGATATGGCCGCCGCCATGATTGCCGCACTGCCCACCCTGGTGGTGTACGTGCTGGCGGGTAAATACTTCGTGCGTGGGCTAACGGCAGGCTCCGTAAAGGGCTAATAACAACTAGGTGCATGGCAGTCCCAGGTAGAGGTCAGCATCTCCCCGTAGCGGGGGTCTTTCGCCAGGACGGCGAAAGTAGCGCCCAGGGAAGGGTTTACAGCGCCCCCGCCAAGGGGTGATCTGACCGGTGCCAATGCGTGTCTTGCCAGCTCCCTTAGAACAGGATTTTGATAATGGCAGCGTTAGAGATTCACAACGTACGCAAAGAGTTTGGCAGCGAGCGGGTGCTGAAAGATGTCAGCATCTCCATCGATTCCGGCGAGTTTTTGATTCTGGTGGGGCCATCCGGCTGTGGTAAATCCACGCTGATGAACGCCATCGCAGGCCTTGAACCGGTCACCAGCGGCAATATCTATATCGACGGCGAAGACGTCACCTGGCGCACCCCCGCCGAGCGCGATATTGCCATGGTGTTCCAGTCTTACGCCCTGTACCCCAGCATGACCGTACGCCAAAACATCAGCTTCGGCCTAGAGATGCGCAAAGTGCCCAAGGCCGAGCGGGAAGCCGCCGTGGAGCGGGTGGCCGATCTGCTGCAGATTTCCCACCTGTTAGAACGCAAGCCCGCCCAGCTCTCCGGCGGCCAGCGCCAGCGGGTGGCCATGGGCCGCGCCTTAGCGCGGGAGCCTAAGGTCTACCTGTTCGACGAGCCGCTCTCAAACCTGGACGCCAAGCTGCGCGTGGATATGCGCACCGAGATTAAAAAGCTCCACCAACGTTTAGGCACCACCATCGTCTACGTTACCCACGACCAAGTAGAGGCCATGACCCTAGCGGACTGCATCGCGGTGATGCGTGATGGCCATATTCTGCAGTTAGGCAGCCCTGATGAGGTCTATAACAACCCGGTGGATATGTTCGTAGCGGGTTTTATGGGTTCACCGTCGATGAACTTCATCCGCGCTACGCTGGAAGCCGACGGCGATGGCTATGCACTGCGCATTGCCACCCCCGATGAAGCCGACCTGCTGCTGCCGTGGCCAGCGGCCCGCCATACGGCAGGGCTAGTGGAGCAGCTCGACAAGCCGGTGATTCTCGGCCTGCGGCCTGAACATTTCAGCGAAGAGGATGTGCGGCTCAGCGAGCAGGCCGAAGGCACGCTGCTGGAAGCCAAGGTGAGCGTGGTGGAGCCGACCGGTGCCGATATTCTGCTGCGCCTGCCGTTAGGGGAGCAGGAGATTACCGCGCGGGTCGGGCCGAAGTGTGAGGTGTCGCCCGGTGAGCGCTTGGCGCTGAGGGTCGATATGTCCCGGGCGGTGCTGTTCGATGCTGAAACCGAGCAGCGGCTGGCTTGAGCCGCTGGGTGAGCGAGCGGTATTAATCGCTGTTGCGTGCGGCGGGGGCGGGCTCTTTATCAAGCCGCTTGATCTGCCGCCAGAGGTCCTGGCGAAGGTCTGCCAATTTGGGCTGCTCTTCGGGTGTAAACGCTACCGGGCGGCACAGCCGCTGCGCGCGCAGGCCCAGGCGGGCGCTCAGCAGCCCCGTCGCTAAGCCCTGGCCGGCTCTTGCTGAAAGGCGGCCTGCCAAATCCAGCGAGAGCATGTCCATGCTGGCATCGGTAGCCAGTTCACTGGCGCCTGCAAACGCCATGTTGTGCAGCACGTGGCGAAATAGCCGCAGGCGGCTGGCGTAGCCAAGTTCCAGGCCGTACAGGCGGCTCAACCGATCCACCATGGCAAGGCTGCGCCACGCCACCAGCGCCATATCCACCAGAGTTAGCGGGGAAACTGCCACCATGATGGCGGTTTCCCCCGACATGCGCGTAATCAATCGCTGAGCTTCCCGGTCACGGGGGGCTAGCAGGTGGTAGCGCAGCAGGGTTTGAATCTCTTCACCGCTATGGTGCGGCTGGCACGCTCGCTGAAAGGCCAGCCAGTGCGGGTCGTCGTTGCTCAGTGCAAGCTGCTGTTTTAATTGAACGGCCATCGCCTGGGCCTGCTGGCTGGAGCGCTGGGGAAGCTCGGCTAGGTTGGCCCGTAGCTGATCGTGCCGCTTTAAGCGCCGCAAACGGCCCAGCTCCTTGAGAAGCGATATGCCGCCCAAGCCAATCAGGCTAATCCCAAACAGCTGCCACGCCATCGCCATCCAATGGGACTGGGACAGCGCGTCAGGAATGCCGGTTGCAAGCTCTACCGTGCCGAGTGTGGCACCGCCTGCCAAGGTGAACATCAGCCCCCAGCGACGCTTGCGGGGCGCGCCAAGGGTCTCTTCCGGCAACGCTTTGAGTTCGGCTTGGGTCGCCAGCGGCTGGTGCGATTCAGTCGCTGCAAAGCGTTCGTGCTGGCGCAGGGTTTCCTGGGTAGGTTCGGGCGGCGCTTCGGTGTGGAAGTCGCGGCGGGGCTGAGGGTTGCTCATGTCAGTTTGTCTCCAATCAGCCAGTCAATCGCGGCGTCCATACGAATGTGGGGCAGTGCCTCGCTATCGGCGGGCATCGGGCGGAAGCTGGGGAAATCAAACCCTTGCTGCTGCCAAAAATCGGCTTTGGGCAGGCGGCTGGGCACATCGCCGGGGTACACCAGCACGTCTTCGCCTTCTAGCGTGGTGCCTTTCAGCGCTGGCGTTCGCTTGCCATCATGCAGCACTTCGCGGGCCTCGGTGGCGCGAATGGCCGCCAGCGACAGCGCTTTCACCGGGATATCGGCAAAGCGTAAGTCTTTCAATGGCTCCGCCAGCAGCGCTTCTAACAGCTGCACCACGTGGGTGTGTTGGTCGGGCGTCACGTGGTCCGCTTTGGTGGCGGCAATGGCGAGGCGGTCAATTTTGGGAGCGAACAGGCGGGTCAACAGGCTGCGCTTGCCGTAATCAAAGCTCTTCATCAGCTGTTGCAGCGCGCGGGAAAGATCCTCAAAGCGCTCCGGCCCGGCGTTGAGCGCGCCCAGCACGTCCACCAGTACAATCTGGCGGTCAAAGCGGCGGAAGTGGTCGCGGTAGAAGGGGCGAACTACCTGCTGCTGATAGTAGCGAAAACGCGCCGCCAGGGTGGCGTAGAGGCTCGATTCGGGCAGGGCGTCGAGGGTTTCTTTGGGCGTATCTAATCCGGGCAGCGGGAAGAATTGCAGCACCGGTGCGCCATCCAGCTCGCCGGGCAGCAAAAAACGCCCCGGCTGCAGGTCAGAGAAGCCCGCCTGCTTGGCGCGACGCAGGCCCAATGCGTAGGCCTCGGCCAGCGTGGCGAGCTGCGCTTCATCGGCTTCTGCGGTGGGGTCTAGCTGCTCTGCCTCGGCCAGCCATTCGCTAAACAGTGCCCGGCGGTGTGGGCCTTCGTGCTGAGCTTGGCTCTGGCTCCAGCTGTAGAAGTCGTGCTGCAGTAGCGGCAAATCCAGCAGCCATTCGCCGGGGTAGTCGAACAGATCCAGCGTCAGGTGAGCGATATCCGGCGTAAACCAGCCCTGTTGGGCAGGGCGGTAGCGCAGCTGTAAACGCAGCTCGCTAATGCCGCGGGTGGGCTCGGGCCAGCGCGGCGGTACGTCTCTCAGCGAGGCCATGCCGGGGTCATAGGGGAAACGTGGCACGCCTAAGTCCGGCTGATTTAAACGCTGCGCGCCTAGCAGGCGGCCTTCACGGGCAACCGGTAGCAGGTCTAACTGTGCTTCTACGCCCGCATGGCGTAGTTGGTTCACCAGCGAGGTTAAAAACGCCGTTTTACCCGCTTGCGAAAGGCCCGTTACCGCCAGCCGCAGCTGCCGGTCTCGGCTTCGCTCTAACATGTTGCTCAATTCGCGGCTTAACGGCTGGCGCATCCTGTCGCTTCCTTCATCGGGTGGGGCATCTTGGCAAGGTAGTCGAGCGTTAACGCTGCCACATCAAGACAAGCTGGGAGAGCATGGGCAGGGTCGCAATGATAAAACCGACGACCGCGAGGCTATAGCCGGGCCAGCGGCGCTGCATTTTTTGTGCAAGCGTTAAGCCAACCAAGCACACCACCATACCGATCAGGTTAAAGGCAAGCGTGGCTGCTTCCAGCCATTGCTGTGGATCCATCGTCGCTCCTTGGGGGTATCAATGGCTTGATCATAGCAAAGCCTCAATGAACCGATCATTAACCGCGGCTTATTGTCGTCCCTAGCAGGTGCTGTGCCCCGGGTACCAACCAAACGGGGTCAAGGCGCGTATTGGCGGCCTCGACGCACAAAAAGTGTTTGGCGGCGTCGGCGGGCGTGTCGCTGGGCAGGCCGCTATCCGGGTGCCAGACCACCGTGGAGTCGCTGGACTGCTTGCCGATGCGCAGTGTGCGCTGACCGTCGTTGAGCAGCACCGCTTCATTGGTGTGATAAATACGGTCGACGGGGCCACGAATCGCCAGCGTGCCCTGTTGCTCAGATTCCGCAAAGTCACGCAGCTTATCCAAATAGCGCGCACCCGCGAGGCCCTCTAAGCGGCATTGATGCGTCTCATTAACGGCCAGGTAGGTATGCAGTGCGCCGCTGGTTTTGATCGGGGCATCACCAATGTTTTCGCTGATGATCTCAACGTTTAGCCGCTGGGCGTTGGCTTGAATGACCACACGGGCGGTGAGCTGGCTATGTAAGCGCTCTTCCGGTGACAGGTGCACTTCGATGCCTTCGGCGTGGTCGTCAACGGCGTCCAGACGCCACATGGCGTGGCGGGCAAGCCCATGGAAGGGGCCGTTACGCTCAGGGCTCTCATCGGCGTAGCGCTCGTCGGCAAACCAGGGCCAGCAGAGCGGGATGCCGCCACGGATCGCGCCCGGCAGCGCCTGCGGCGTTGGCGTCACCCACAGCCAGCCGGTGTCGTCTGCTGGCTGGAAGTGCAGCACTTGAGCGCCCTGTAGGCTGATCGCCATTTCCCCCAGGCCATGTTGAAGAGCGCGACGTCACGGCCTTCCCAATGGGCCCGTTGATGGCCATCAACGTGGCTAAGTAGCTGTTTAAGGGAGTCGGGAATCATAAGGGAATCCTTGTGGGCAAAGGCAACAAATGGGCAGAACAGTAGCGCCGTGTGCTATGGTAGGACAAGCATAGGTGGAAGAATAGTTTGAAGGTAAAACCCCAAGCTGAGTGAAACCAAGGAGGTAGTATGGGCTTTATTGCGTGGTTAATCATTGGTGGTTTAGCTGGCTGGATCGCTGGCAACATCATGCGTGGCGGCGGTTTTGGCGTACTCGGTAACATCGGTGTGGGGGTGGTCGGCGCCCTCGTAGGTGGCTTCCTGTTTAGTCTGCTGGGGCTGCAGGCGGGCGGCTTCATCGGTTCGCTGGTGACGGCGACCGTGGGGGCGGTGGTCTTGTTATGGGTGATCAGTAAAGTCAAAAGCGCTTAGCGCTTCTCCCCCTAAGTGGTACCCGCTGCCCGGCCTTTGTGCCGGGCAGCGCTGTTTTGTGCGGCTGCTATCGGTCTTGGCAATAGTTTCCGTTACACTATGCGTCTTTGGGCAGCCTTATCAGGCTGCTTTATTTTGTACGGTTTTCATTGATCGCTTTCTGCTTCTTGTTCGAGGTGTCTTTTGGTCGACGCACTAAATACCTGGTGGGCCCAACAGCTGGTGCTGTGTGACTGGGCTTTTACACCGCACCCACTGGCGGTGGATGCGGTAGCGGCTGAACAGCGCTTGCTGCAGCTGGGTATTGCCGATCGTGGCGCGTTGGCGGATCAGCTGTTTTTTTCACTGGGCGCACCGTCAGGCAGTGCCGATCAGCTGCTGGGTGCGCTGGAGTGGGCCGCTCTGGCGGGCGCGGCGGGCTGGTTGAGCCAAGCGCAGGCGACGAACTGGGCACACCATCTCATACGACGCATCACGTCGGACTACAGCGATCAGCGAGCGTGGCTGTCGGATCTACGTCGCGCGCTGGGGGCCAAAGGTTGGGAAACCGGTGCCGACGACCGCTTCATCGACGCTTGCCAAGCGCTGTCCAACCTGGAGAGCGAGGGGGAGGGGGTGACCTGGCAGTCGCTGGATGCCGCGCTTGCCCAGCGCGACGCTCCCACATCGCTATGGCCGCAGCCCGCCGAAGCGCAGCCTTGGCGGCTAGGTGCTCTGTTTCGCCCCCTGGTGTGCTATCCGGCCAGCGCTGCCGACTGGCCCGACGCCACTCAGTGGTTGGAGCGTATCTGGCAGATTTACGACCGTGAGCAGCTACTGGAAGTGATGCTCTGGCTAAGCGCTCAAGGTGAACGTCAGCGCTGGGATATCGAAGCCCGCGAGCTTCTGACCATGGATCACGCGCAGCGTCAAGAGTGGCAGCGGGGGGCAGTAAACGATGCTCCCTACGCACCGGTGCTCACGACGTTCGTCAATCAGGGCGAGCCGTTGGAGTGGGCCGCCTGGGACTGGCTGCGGCTAGTGGAGCTCGCCTGGGCCGGTGCCTGCTGTGGCTGGCTAAGCCAGGCGGAAGCGGACGACCTAGCGGCCCATGCGGCTGATCTCGTGGGGCGCCGTTACCACGACTGGCACGCAGTGCTGAAAGCCTACCTGCGCGGGCAAAGCCTCTTCGAGGGCGTCGATCGGCGGGGGATGACACCCAGCGCCCGCCACAAGCTGTTAATGCACGCTGCCCATAGTCCCTGGAAGCACTCGCTGGCTGCACTTTTGGACGAGCCGACGCGGCAAGCCTCGCGTACGCGTATCAAGGCCTGGCGCAACACGGCTCACCATTGGCTGCTCGCCCTGGCTGGCGTACGCGAGCCGGATGTCATGCTGCGTCAACTCAATCCCTCGGCCCCGATAGCCGAGCAGCGCCGCGCGGATGCCGCTGTTTACCTTCAGGATTCGCTTGGCCTGCATGCGGATGAAGGTCACCAGGTGCTGGCGCGCTACTGGCTTCCTGCTCAGGCGCACCACCTCAACCAGCTCGCGGCAGATGCTGTGCATGGCGTACTGCCTCCATCGCAAACGCGCTTTGGCCAGCCCACGCCTGATGAGCTAAAACAGCGTAACGCGGTGAAAGGAGTCAGTCGTCACGCCGCCACGATTCACATGGCCGAGAAGTTTGCGTTCTACCTGCACATGGCGCTCGACAGCGGCCTGTTCGAGCGCGAACCGCTCATGCAGCACGCCAGCGCTCTGCGAAGCTGCCTGTGCCGTTTTTATGCCACGCCCAAGCGCCTGCTAGAGGCCTGGTTTGCCTGGGAGAGCTGCCTGCCCGAGCCCGAGCATGACTCGTTGATCAATGAAATCGCGTGGCATCTGGAAGACCCAGGCAGCCTGTTCCATTGGTTGGATTGGCGCCCCGATGCTTGGTGCGAGCCGGGTGAGCGGCCAACGTTGACTCACTTCACGGCGATGTCGCTGGTAGGGCCGCTGAACAGCGCGGTGTGGAGCGAGCCGCAGTTGGAAAGTCCGCGCGAGTGCGCCGACATTCGCGAATGGGTCGAGAGCCACTACCACCTGACCAGTGCCGACGACATGCAGGAATTTTTGACCTTCATGTTGGAAGCTGGGGACCGTCAGGAATATCAGATCAACTACGCGCCCTATACGCTGAACCCGGAGCGGTTGGCGGCGGAAATCGCCATATTGGAGTCCGGCGACTGCGGCGAAGAGGAGCGTCACCACTTGCTGCGTCTGCGCCGAGTGAGCACCAACGAAGATGGTTGTAATGACGTTGACATGGCCGCCTGGGATATTGCCCAACTCGTGGATCTTGCCATTGCGGCACGGCAGCTAGGTTGGCTCGACAAGCCAGCGTTTGCGAACGTGCTCGACCGCGCCTACCAGTTGGCGGCAGACCACTACGCTGGTTGGCAGGAGTATGCGGCAGGCATGTACGCCGGCTTCTCGTTTTTCATGGGCGAAACGCCTGAGCGAGAGAGTTTCTTGGCCGGGTTTCGTCAAGCGCTGGTGGCGTGGCTGTGCGGTGCGCCGGTGCTTGCCGGCCCCTGGGCGAGCCTGGATTTTCCCGGCAACAAGCCGCGCCATTTCGCGCCGCTGCATATCGATACGTTGCCCGGGGATCAGCGAATCTTACATTAGACTCGCCAAGCATAGGATAACTGGCTTATAGTCCAGAGTTTGTAAAAAATGAGTTTTCTCATGCTTGGGTCTTTTCCATTTTTCATTCTGTCACGAGGTTAATCGCATGGTTGCGTCGCCACACCCCGCTGTGACCGCTGTCCGTGTTGTGAGTGTTTGTGTCGTCGTTGCTTTGTTAGCTGGCTGTGCAGGCTCCGCCTCGCGCCAGGGCATGGAAGCCCCCGAGGATTATTTCTCGATGTCGCTTCCGGGCATGGAGGGAGCCGATCCTAAAATGTCGCCCGTTGACCCGATTGATGCGCATCTTCGCAGTTTGCAGACGCCACCACCAACAGTGGTGCGCCAAGCGCTGTTAGAGCAGCACCAGCGGTGGGCGGGAACGCCTTATCGCATTGGTGGCACCACCGAACGTGGTATCGACTGCTCGGCCCTGGTCAGAAACGTGTTCCGCGATACCTTTGATGTTGAGCTACCCCGTTCTACCTACGATCAAGTGCATGAGGGACGCCCGATCGACCGCCAAGAGCTGCAGGCGGGCGATCTGGTCTTCTTCCGCCCACCCGGACGCTACAACCATGTGGGCATTTACGTCGGAAATGGCTATTTCCTCCATGCGTCCACGTCGAAAGGCGTGATTATTTCCAGCTTGGACAATAGCTATTGGCGGCGCTATTACTGGCAGTCGCGTCGTGCCTTGGAGCCGACCAACCTTGCCCAGCTAAGCAGTCGCTTCCTGCCGTAAATGCGCGCTGGCGGCGTCGGTTACTGTTGGAAAGGACATGATTGAAGCAAAAACGCGCGCCTGGTGGCGCGCGACGGCGGCTCTATGTTTAGGGTCGTTCCTGGTATTCATCAATCTGTACGTGCCACAACCGTTGTTGCCGGGCCTCAAAGAGACCTACGGGGTGTCGACACTGGGCGTCAGTTTGCTGATGTCGGTGTCGACCCTTTCGTTGGCCCTGGCACTGCTGGTGTTTGGACCGCTCTCCGATGCGATTGGCCGTGAAGGCATCATGCGCATCACCCTTCTTTTGGCCGGCGGGCTGTCGCTTGCCCTAGCCTTTGCACCGACCTTCGAAAGTTTACTGGTACTGCGTTTGCTGCAGGGTTTCGTGCTTGGCGGCTTGCCCGCCGTGGCGATTGCCTGGATGGGCGACGAGTTCGATAAAACCGCCTTGCTGAGCGCCGTGGGGCTCTACATCGGCGCCAACTCACTAGGCGGGATCAGCGGGCGTATCGTGGGCGGTGGGGCAGCGGCGATCGGTGGGCCGACGGCGGCGTTTCTCGCGGTAGGGGCCATGACGGTCGTCGGCTGTGTGCTCTTTTGGCGGTTGCTACCCAATAGCCAAGCCTTCGTGCCTAAACGCTTTCACCTGCGCGATGCAGTGACGGATCTGTTGGGGCATCTGCGTTCCCCCGTGCTGCTCGCTGCCTATTGTTTGGGCGGTATCAACTTCCTGATTTTTATCAATCAATATAGCTACATCACCTTTCGATTGGCGGAGGCGCCGTATCAACTGGCGGCGAGCGGCCTGGGACTGATCTTTCTCACCTACCTAGGCGGTACCTTTGGCTCGACAGTGTCAGGCAAGTTGGCAGGGCGCTTTTCCCCCGCCAGCTGCATGAGTGCGGGCATCGTGATTCTCATGCTAGGCACCGCCATTACTCTGGCGGACTCGCTGGCGCTCATCATTCTCGGTTTGACCATTAACGCTTTCGGCTTTTTCATGGCCCACTCGTTGGCGTCTAGCTGGGTGGGGCGCTATGCCCGAGGGGCGCGAGGCAGCGCCTCGGCGCTCTATTTGGTGTTTTACTACCTGGGGGCGAGCATTGGCGGTTTCTGGCTAGAGCCGTTCTGGCGTTGGTCGCAGTGGCAGGGGGTGGCCATCGGCTCATGGCTGCTGCTGAGCGTTACTCTGTTGATCTGTCTGGGGTTATGGCGCTTCGAGCGTCGTGCCTAATCGGCCGTGGGCCAAGTGGTAGCGCCGGTGGCATAGCCGGTCGAGCAGCGCTGCATCATGACTGATGACGATGATGCCAAGGGCATGGCGCTTGGCGTATCCGTCGAGTGCTTGCCAGAGCGTTAGCTGGGAGATGGGATCCAGCATGGTGGATATTTCATCGGCCACCACGTAACGCACGCCAGGGGCGAGGGCGCGCAGCACGCACACGCGCTGTAGCTGCCCGCCCGAGAGAGCATTGGGAAAGCGTGTCAGCCATTCGGGCTCGATGCCAAATGCCGCCATCAGGTCACTGGGCGGCGTCCAGGCTTCTTTGAGGATTTGACCGACCCGCCAGCGCGGATTGACCGCCAGCTCCGGCGATTGCGGCAGCCACTGCACCGGGCGTAGCCCACGTCTGGGCAGCGGCGAGCCATCTACCCACACGCTGCCTTGATGGGGCGTGAGCTGGCCTGCCAACAGCTTGCCCAGCGTCGATTTCCCTGCGCCTGAGTCGCCGCTGAGTCCGAGCCACTCTCCAGGGGCCAGGTGTAGCGAGACCTTCTCCAGTAGCGGCTGGCGTGGCGAAAAGTGAAACGATAGCTGATGGGCGTCAAGCAAGCGTTGGCTCCATGGGCTGAGGTGGGGAGGCGTATGTGGTGAACGCGTTATCCGGTAGCGCCTGCCAGAGTGCCCGAGCATAGTCATTCGTCAGCTGTTCGCCCTGGCCTTGGAAAGCCTGCGCAGGTGCGGTTTCCAGCGCTTGGCCTTGGCGCATAACGGTGACCTTATCAGCCACGGTGAGCGCATGGCGCAGGTCGTGGGTAATTAGCAGCACCGTTTTGTCTTCTCGCGCCAACGCCTTGAGCGCTGCCAGCACACGATCGCGCTGGATGGGGTCCAGACCCACGCTGGGTTCATCGGCAATCACCAAGCGTGCGCTGCCCGCCTGGGCCATGGCGATGAGCACTCGGCGCGCCATGCCGCCTGATAGCTCGTGGGGGTAGTGAGTCGCCGCGTGGTCGAGCTGGTAGCGGCGCAGTAGCCCATCGGCGCGCTGCTGAGCGTCAGGGCGACTGAGCCCTGCTCGTTGGGCCGCCCAGCGCACCTGATGCTGGCTGCGGGCGAGCGGGTCAAGCGCGTTCAACGACTGAGGAATGAGCGCCAACTGATGGCCTCGCAGCCGTTTCTGGCGGGTCGGTGTCAGTTTCTCCCCCTGGAAGAACACGTCGCCGGTGACCCGTGCCGGTTGGGGCAGAAGCCCTAAAATGGCGTAGGCCAATAGGCTTTTCCCTGCCCCGGAGGCCCCCACGACAGCATGCACGTCGCCCGTTTGTAAGTGGAGTGACAGTGAGTCAATGCAGGAGGTCCACTCTCGCCGCCACCAGCGTGGGTAGTGAGGCAGCTGCACGGTCAGACGGTCGATGGTCAACATGGCAAACTCCTTGGTCACAATCGCTAGCGCGCTAGCACTTCGCGCAGCATCGAGGCGAAGCGTCCAATCGCCAACACCATGAGCAGTAACCCCAGCCCTGGAAATACCCCCAGCCACCAGTAGCCGCCGGTCAGGTAGCGCATCGCGTCTGCGAGTAAAACGCCGATGGCGGGTTGCGTCGGGTCGAGGCCGACGCCTAAAAAGGTCAGGGCGGCCTCGTGCAAAATGGCGTGGGGAAAGAGGAGAAGCGCGCCCACGAGGCAGTGGGGTAGCACATGAGGCAGCAAATGACGGCTGATGATGAACCCTTGACCTTTACCCAGCCCCCGGGAGATGGCCACGTAGGGTGCATGGTGAACGTGGCGTAGCTCGGCTCTGAGTACGCGGGCAAGGCTCGGCCAGTGGGTCAGCGCCACGGCGATGATGACCGCCTCCGTGCCGCCGCCCAGCGCAAAGGCAATCAGTAGCAGTAGCAGCAGGTGTGGCACGCTCAATAGCGTATCGATCAGCAGGCTCACTAACGCATCCAGCAGGGGGGACAGCATGGCAAGACTGGCGAGACTCAACGCAACCAGCGTGCCCAGCAAGGCAGCGCTCAACCCTACCTGAAAACTCAAGGCAAGCCCCGCCAGGGTTCGCGCCCAAACCTCACGCCCGAGGGCATCGGTGCCTAGCCAGTGCTCGGGGCTGGGTGGCAGCAGTCGCGCCGCGAACTGCATCCGTGTCGGGCTATCCCCGAGCCAAGCGGTGCTGCCAAGTAGCAGTAGGGCGAGCAGGGCCAGTAAAGCGGCATAGCCTGCCGCGATCAAACGCGGCTTGCTACTCATTGGTATGGCTCCGCCGAGTCCGCGGGTCGGTCAATCGAGAGAGCCCATCGGCCGCCAGATTCCCTACGCTGACGAAGAGGGCGGTGAAAAGCGATATGGCGAGCAGCAGCGGCACGTCGCTGCGTAATCCTGCCGCGACGGTGGCTTGCCCAAGACCTGGGTAAGCAAAGACATGTTCGACCAAGAGCGAACCGCCAAACAGTTCGCCCAGTGAAGCAAACGCCAGAGTAATCGCGGGAAGGCTGGCGTGGCGCAGGCCGTGGCGCCAGGCGATATCGACACGGCTAGCGCCTTGGGCAAAGGCGTGAAGGGCAGTGTCTGAACGCATGAACGCCACCATCTTGGCGCGCGTGTGAAGAGTGAGGGTCGCGACACCTAATAGTGCCAGCGTAAGGGTAGGCAGCAGCAAGTGATGAAGGCGTGTGAGTAGCGTGACCTCTTGACTCAGCACGCCGGTTGGCCCTGCGCAGCAGGTAGGCGTCCACCCCAGCGTGACCGAAAAAAGCAGCAGTGCCAGCATGGCAAGCCAAAACGTGGGTGTCGACGCGGTGAGGTAGGCGTAGCCGCTAATCAGACGATCCAGCCAGGAGCCCTCGTTGCTCCCAGCCGCGATGCCGAGCAAGATGCCCAACGCAAGAGAGAGCAGCCAAGCGCCACCCAGCAGGAGAAACGAGCGATGAACGCGTTGGCCGATGACATCGCTGACCGGCTGATGGTAGATATGACTCCAGCCCAGCTCACCGCTAAGCAACTGCTGCAGCCAGTGGCGAAACTGCACGGCTGGTGAGGCGTCAAACCCCCAGCGCTCGGCAATCAGCGCCCGCTGTTCTGGGCTGACCTGAGCCATTTGTGGGCCCAGGTAGGCATCCACCGGGTCGATGGGGGAAAGCATCATCAACCCAAACGACACTGCGGCCACGCACAGCAGAACGAGCATCAGCCGCAGAAGGCGGTGTGCGAGCCATACCGCTAATCGCACGTCCAGCGCCACTCGAGCAGATTGGCGGTCACCGGCCAGCCGTGGCCGTGCGGGGCAACGCCCAGGTCGCCAAGGTCCAGGCAGCGGTTGGTGGCGTACACGTGAGCGAGATTGACCATCCACGCCCAGCTCGTGTCGCCCTGTACGCCATAGCCCGTAGTGCCGTCCCACTGGGCCGCTTGCCAGTGCCGGTAGGCGTCTTCGGCGCTAGCCGCCGCTTGGGCTGCCTCCAGGTGTTGGTCGACCGTCTCATTAGCGTAGTAGCCACTGTTATAGAAGCCGACCCCGGCGTGAGCACTGTGAAAGAGGTAGTACACCTCCTGAGGGCTTTGGCTGCCAAAACCAAACACGATGGCATCTTGATGGAGGGCTTCCCGTTGAATTTCGTCCCAGTGGCGGCCGGTGGGCTGCATCTCGATGCCGAGCGGCCGCACCATCTCGGCACTCACCTGAGCGAGCTGTTGGCGGGTGGTGTCGCTGCTGGGATAGGTAAGACGAAAGCGGGCCGGTTGGCCGTTTTTATAACGTAGCCCGTCGTCCTGTTTGCGCTTCCAACCCGCCTCGTCCAGTAGGGCGTTCGCGCGGGCTAGGTTAGGGGTGGCGAGTTGCTCATCCCCATGACTCCAGGGTAGGCCATCAGCAGGGCCAAACGCAGGTCGCCCAAAGCCGTTCAGCGCTACGTCCACAAGCGTTTCCCGATCGAGTGCGAGATTGATCGCTTGGCGAATGGCGAGGTCGGACGTGACGTCATTCCCCATCGGGGCGCCGTTGGTGGCGTGCTGGCCCTCGTCTGGTTGCATGGGAAACAGAATGCCTCGGTTATCGACACTCTCCATGATGACCCGCCGCATCGGATCGGGAATGTTCTCAGCCAGAGCCGGGGGGATGGCGGCCAGGTCGACCTGACCCGCGTGGGCGGCGCTGAGCGTCGCAGCTTCATCGGTGAAGAGGAACACTAGCCGCTCGAAGATCGGCGCAGGGCCGTAAAAATAGGGGTTGCGCTCTACGATCAGTTGCTCACCCTCCTGCCACTCGACTAACCGGTAAGGGCCCGATCCCAGCGGCTGTCTGCCGTACCCGTCGTCATAGCCATTGTCTCGCTCGGCGTGGGGAACGATTCCCAGCGTCATCAACTGGTCGATAAACGTAATGCGCGGTGCCTTGAGAGTCAGTTCGACGGTATTGCCATCTACGGCCCGGGCGCTCGCTAAGGCGCTGAGATCGGCTCTGCCGCCTGCTTTGGCGGCGGCACTAAACGTGAAGGCAACGTCCTCTGCGGTTAGCGGCGTGTTATCGGAAAACCGGGCATCCGTGCGTAGCGTGAGCCGCCAGGTCAAATGATCGTCCGACAGCGACCATGTCGCGGCGAGTCCTGGCTGGGGCGTTAAATCCGGCCCTCGGTTGAGCAGGGTGGATTGAAAGAGCGGGTTACCGTACTGGCCCCAGCCGAGCAGTGGGTCGAACCCCTGCTCCGGTTCGCCGCCTATGGCGAGCACTAACTGGTCTTTGGCCCACGCTGGCGTGCTTAGTGCTACGCATGTGGCCGCCAGAGCCAGTATGATAGTGCGACGCATGAGTCACCTTTTAGGCTGTTAGTATGATGTTTTCACAATAACATCATACTAACAGCGCTGGAAGTTGCGGCGATGCACCATGAGAGACCGGCGAAGGAGAGGGTATGCAGCGGGTAACGGTAACGCTGGATGAGGAGCTGTTAGGCGAGGTCGATGCGTTGATGGCGCTGCGCGGCTATCAAAATCGCTCAGAGGCGATTCGTGATCTCACGCGCAGTGGGTTGACGCAGGCCAAAGAGCAGGTTGCGCCCGAAGCCCCGTGCATGGGCGCGCTGGTGTATGTATACGACCACGCGGCGCGGGATCTTTCCAAACGGTTGACCCGCCACTCCCACGATCACCACGACTTAACGCTCTCGACGCTGCATGTGCACATCAACCACGATAGCTGCCTGGAAGTGGCACTATTGAAGGGGCAGGGGAGCGCACTAAAGCAGTTTTCCGATGAAGTGACGTCATCGCGTAGCGTACGCTACGGTCAGCTCGTGCTGATTCCGAACGACTAGCACCCTATCGCCCACAAAAAAGGGCGGCCCAGTGGCCGCCCCTTGATCGCTTCGAGCTGTTTAGTGCTCGACGCCACCTTCGCCGTGCACGTGGCCGTGCTCGACTTCTTCCTGGCTTGCTTCACGAACGGTCGCGATCTCAACGTCAAAGTTGAGGTGCTGACCCGCCAGCGGATGGTTGCCATCTACAACGACGGTGTCGCCTTCGACTTTCTTGACGGTAACCATCAACGGGCCGCCTTGAGTTTGCGCTTGGAACTGCATGCCCGGCTCGATGCTCTCGACGCCTTGGAACGCATCGCGCGGCACTTCTTGCATCAGCTGTTCCTGAACTTCGCCGTAACCCTCTTCCGGGGCAACTTTGACGTTCAGTTTGTCGCCAGCAGCGCGGCCTTCAAGCTCTTTTTCCAAGCCCGGGATGATGTTGCCCGCGCCGTGGAGATACGTCAGAGGCTCGCGGCCTTCGGAACTGTCTAGCACCTCACCTGCATCGTTGGTCAGGGTGTAGTGGAACGCGACAACCGAGTTTTGCGCAATTTGCATTGATTAACCTTTCGGTGAGTGCATGTCCCAACATGGTAACGCGTGTGGAGCGGCTTGTCAGGGGGTAAGCGGGGTTTTTCCACCCCCACGCCTTTAGCGCTATTGCGCCTGGGGGTGTGCAGGGATACCCTACATCCATCATTTTTTCACCTGCCATACACTCACTGGAGTCCGTTATGACCATCTTCTTGATTTGGGTTGTCGCCTTCGTGCTGATTGCATATTTTGCCAACAAGCGTTGGGAAAGCGGCGTTAGCCAGGGGCTGGACAAAATGCTGCCCGAGGTATTGAAAAGCCACGGTGATAACCGTTACCTGTGGGTCGCTGCATTGGCCGTGCTGGGTGCGACGACGCTGATTCGCCCGGTGGACGTGCTGCTGGTAGCGATTTTGCTGGCCGTGATTGGCTTGATCATCGTAAAACTCGCCAACTGGGCAAGCAGCATGGCGCACTGAGTGGTCATGCCCTAGACGTTCTTTGCCTAGACGTGCGTTGATTGATACCTAACGACAGCAGCCCGGCCAACTTGGCCGGGCTGCTGTCGTTTGACGAGCCATCGCTTTAAGTGCTTGCGTATGGTCTGCCAGGGCACGCTGCTGGGTAGGCGCGCCCGATCTGTTTAGTAAGGGGCTACGCTTAGGTTGGCACCGCTGCCAATCAAGCGAACCCGCTGGCCTGCCTGGAACTGGCGGTCGGCGCTCTGCACGACGACGACATCCGTGCCGTCGTCACGACGGATTTCCATCTCCAGCGCGTTAACGCGGTTAGCGCGGTCTTCTGCAGCAGTACCAGCAACTGCGCCGCCCAGCGCACCCGCCACGGTCGCGAGCTGGCGACCAGAGCCACCGCCGATTTGGCTACCCAGCAAACCGCCGATGACGGCGCCACCGCCACCGCCCAGCAGGTTGCCAGTACGGCTATCGGCTTGAATTTGGACGGGGCGGACGGCCACGATGGTGCCATAGCTGACGCTTTGCCCCGTTTGCGCTTGGTTACCACGGTAGACATCGCCTGAGTAGGGTGCGGTGTTGGCGCAACCAGCCAGTGTCAGAATGCTCAATGCGGCAACGGGTAGTAAACGTTTCATTAAAACCTCCAGTGGGTATCAGCGTCGATGGCGGTTAACCGATCGCAAAACGTTGCATACATCTCGTTTTAGAACAGCGTTCGTTAAAAGATAACGGAAACGTACAGCTTTGACCAGCCATCCCAAGAAAAGGTCACAAAGTAGAGTGTAGACAGGCATTAAGAAAGCAGTGTGCAAAAAATTTGCAGCGGGGCGGTCGCAAAGAAAACAGGAGGCCGAAGCCTCCTGTGGGTCATGCAAAGAGAGGGTTAACCAAACTGGTTCATGGTGTTGTCTTTACCGCCCGCTTTCAGCGCGGCATCGCCGTGGAAGAACTCTTTATGGTCGTCGCCGATGTTGGAACCTGCCATGTCCTGGTGTTTGACGGTGGCGATACCCTGGCGAATCTCTTGGCGCTGCACGCCTGCGACGTAAGCCAGCATGCCTTCATCACCGAAGTAGCCCTTGGCCAGGTTGTCGGTCGACAGGGCCGCCGTGTGGTAGGTGGGCAGCGTGATCAAGTGGTGGAAGATACCGGCTTCACGGGCACCGTCGCGCTGGAAGTTGCGCGTCCACTCGTCGGCGAGCTGGCCAAGTTCGGTGTTGTCGTACTCGACGCTCATCAGCTTGTCGCGCTGGTAAGCCGACACGTCCTTGCCTTCTTTCTCCCAGGCATCGAAGACCTGCTGGCGGAAGTTCAGCGTCCAGTTGAAAGAGGGCGAGTTGTTGTACACCAGCTTGGCATCCGGCACCACCTCGCGGATACGGTTCACCATGCTGGCGATTTGGCCAACGTGGGGCTTTTCGGTCTCGATCCAAAGCAGGTCGGCACCGTTTTGCAGGCTGGTGATGCAGTCCAGCACCACACGATCTTCGCCAGTGCCCGGTTTGAACTGGTAGAGGCCGGAGGCCAGGCGCTTGGGCTTGACCAGCTTGCCGTTTTGCTTGATGACCACATCGCCGTTATTGATATCCGCTGCGTTGTCGATCACATCCCCATCCAGGAAACTGTTGTACTGATCGCCCAAGTCGCCCGGCTCGTGGGTCACGGCGATCTTCTGAGTCAGGCCTGCGCCGAGCGAGTCGGTGCGAGCGACGATGACGCCATCTTCTACGCCCAGCTCCAGGAAGGCGTAACGCACCGCGTTGATTTTCGCTAGGAAGTCTTCATGGGGCACGGTGACTTTGCCGTCTTGGTGGCCGCACTGTTTTTCGTCGGAGACCTGGTTTTCAAGCTGGATACAGCAGGCACCTGCTTGAATGAATTTTTTGGCCAGTAGGTAGGTCGCCTCGGCGTTACCGAACCCGGCATCGATATCGGCGATGATCGGCACGATATGCGTTTCGTAGTTATCGATCTTATGGATCAGTGCTTGCTCTTTTGCGCTGTCACCGGCGGCCTTCGCTTCATCGAGAGCGCGGAACAGATGGTTGAGCTCCCACGCGTCGGCTTGTTTCAAGAAGGTGTACAGCTCTTCGATCAGGTTGGCGACCGAGGTTTTCTCGTGCATGGACTGGTCTGGCAGCGGGCCGAACTCGGAGCGCAGCGCGGCCACCATCCAGCCGGAGAGGTAGAGGTAGCGACGCTTGGTGGTACCGAAATGCTTCTTGATAGAGATCAGCTTTTGTTGGCCGATAAAGCCGTGCCAGCATCCCAGTGATTGCGTGTACTGGGAGGTGTCGGCATCGTAGGCGGCCATGTCGTCGCGCATGATCTTAGCCGTGTAGCGGGCGATGTCCAAGCCGGTGTGGAAGCGGTTTTGGGCACGCATACGGGCAGCGTATTCCGGTTTGATGGCTGACCATTTGCCGCCTTGGGCTTCGCGAAGTTGGGCCATCGCTTTGATATCGTCGAGCAGTCCTGACATGAGCTGATTCCTCCAGGGTTATCGTCATTCGCACGTTAGCTTGTTCTTATGCTGCACCTGCGAGATAGACTCCAGCATTGTTCAATTTCGCGGTGCTGTCTCTACACCAATCGTCTCTCAGCAAAACGTCGCGGTGAGGCGCTTCGCTTTGCACAGCGTTCATGTCTCCGAAGAGAAACTCATTAACGCTGCAGTGCAATAACTATCGACTAGCCGAGGGGATCCAACAATTGTCACTTGGGGGCACACGGCGTTGTAGTCCGACGACAGCGACTACGCCAAACGCCCTGTTTGTGTAGTCGTTTTTCGTCAGTGGTGGGTCATGGACGTGACCGTAGGCATAAAAAAAGCGCCACACGTGGTGGCGCTTTCATCAATCAAAGACGCGTTACAAGGCCAACATCATCTCACGATGGGGAATGCCTGCATCCATGAACACATCGCCATGGGCCACGAAGCCGAGCCGCTCGTAAAAAGCGAGGGCATGAAGTTGGGCGCTCAGCACCGCCTGGGTGTGGCCAGCGTCGCGGGCCGCGTGAATAGCCGCCTGCATGAGCTGATAGCCAATGCCTGTGCCGCGGGCGCGGCTCAGTACCGCCACTCGACCAATATGGCCGTCGGGCAGGAGGCGAGCGGTGCCGACCGGTTCCCCTTGCAGCATCGCGAGAAAATGCAGGCATGCCGAGTCAAGGCCATCCCACTCCTCCTCTTGAGGCACCTGCTGTTCATCGATGAAGACGACTCGGCGAATCAGCGAGGCGGGTTCCCCCAGCGATTCCCAGTCGCCGCTTGTCACGGTGACCGTTCCTACCATGGGTTACTCCTCGTCGTCGCCTTCACCCATGAAACCCAGGCTGCCGCTATTGATCAGCTGGGTAATCAGGGCCGCGGCGCCGTCGATATCCAGCACGTCCGCGTACATCGGTGTGGCGTCGGCAAGGCGTTTGGCGAGGGGTTCTGAGCAGGCGTGCCCATCGCCATCGACGAACAGCGTGGTGCCAGAAGCATCGCTACGCCAGGCAAAACGAGACCCTGGCATGTGGAAGAGCGGTTCGCCGTCTTGTAGTTGAGCAACAAGGTCGGCTTCGCTCATTGGCGTTTCGAGGGGCACGACTTGATCGATATATTTGGGCTGCGTCATCACTCTGCCAAACCACTGGGCTACCTGTTCGGGGTTGTCCAGCGTCTTCAGAATGAATTGACGCATGCGCTCGACAGCGGCATCGTCCAGCTCGCCCACTTCCTCGGTGGGTGTCATACCGGCATCGCTGTAACGCTGGGAATCCGACATCTGCTCGCCGACGTAATCGGCATACGACGTGATCGCTTCGTCTGCCGAAGGGGCGCGGAAGCCGACCGAGATGGTCATGCAGTCGTCGGTTTGGCTGACGCCATGGTGGGCCCAGCCGGGGGGAAGGTAGAGCATGTCGCCGGGTGCCAGGGTCCAGTCCGAATCCGCTTCGATGTCGAACGTCTCGAGAATGCGCAGGTCGATGCCCTGAATGATCGGCGCGTTGTCCGGCTGCTTGCCGCCCAGCTGCCAGCGGCGGTGGCCGCTAGCCTGCAGGAGGAAGACGTCGTACTGGTCGATATGTGGACCGACACTGCCACCGGGGGGAGCGTAGCTCACCATGATGTCGTCCAGACGCCAGCGGGGCAGGAAATCGAACTCGTCCATCAGCGCAGCAATGGAAGGCACGTAGTGGTCGACTGCCTGCACCAAGAGGCTCCAGTGACCTTCAGGCAAACGCTCGAAGGTTGCGTCATCGAACGGCCCGTGTGATACCTGCCAAGGGCCGTCGGGACCCTTCTCCTCGACCAGTCGCGCTTCGACACCGGGCTCGCAGGCAAGGCCTGCCAACTCATCGGGGTCGATGGGGCTGACGAAATCGGGGATAGCGCCACGAATCAGCAGTGGCTTCTGCTGCCAGTAGTTGGCCAAGAAGTCTGCAGGCGTTAAATCGCCCAGCAGGGTGAGTGGCTTATCGTGATGACTCATGGCGTTATCCTAGTTCAAGTGAGCGCTACGTCAGTGTCGCAGGGCGTCGTTTAGAGTGCAGCAAGCCGCTGGTTGAGTGCTTCGGCCTGGGCCTTCGCATTACCAATATAGCTGGCTGGCGAGAGGGCTTTCAGCTCTTGTTTTACCTCGTCGGGCAGCGCGAGGGTATCGATGAAGGCGGCGAAGCCCGCTTGGTCGATCCGCTTGCCCCGGGTCAGTTCTTTGAGCTTCTCGTAAGGCTTTTCGATGCCGTAGCGACGCATGACGGTCTGGATCGGCTCGGCCAGCACTTCCCAGCTGTTGTCCAGATCTTCCGCGAGGCGTTCGGGGTTGGCTTCCAGTTTGCTGATGCCTTTTAGGCTAGCGTGGTAACCAATCAGGGCGTAGGCCAGGCCAACGCCCAGGTTGCGCAGCACGGTGGAGTCGGTCAGATCGCGTTGCCAGCGGGAGATCGGCAGTTTTTGCGCCAGGTGACTCATGACTGCGTTGGCGAGTCCCAGGTTGCCCTCGGAGTTTTCGAAGTCGATGGGGTTGACCTTGTGCGGCATGGTAGACGAGCCAATTTCGCCTTCTACGGTGCGCTGTTTGAAGTAACCCAGCGAGATGTAACCCCATACGTCGCGGTCGAAATCGATCAAAATGGTGTTGAAGCGGCAAATCGCGTCGAACAGCTCGGCAATGTAGTCGTGGGGTTCGATCTGTGTGGTGTAGGGGTTGAAGCTTAAGCCCAGGCCTTCCACAAAGGTGCGCGCGTTGGCTTCCCAGTCGATGTCCGGGTAGGTGGTCAGGTGAGCGTTATAGTTGCCTACCGCACCGTTGATTTTACCCAGAATCTCCACGCTTTCGATCTGCTTGAGCTGGCGCTTCAGGCGGTACGCCACGTTGGCCATCTCTTTGCCAAGCGTAGTGGGGCTAGCGGTTTGGCCGTGGGTGCGCGACAGCATCGGTTGGCCTGCGTGAGCAATGGCCAGTTTGGCAATCTCGTCGGCGACTTCGTGCATCGTCGGCAGCATAGCTTTTAGGCCGTCTGCCAGCATCACGCCGTAGGAGAGGTTGTTGATGTCTTCACTGGTGCAGGCGAAGTGGATGAACTCGGTGACCGCGTTCAGCTCGGCCTGGCCTGCAATCTTCTCTTTCAAGAAGTACTCGACCGCTTTGACGTCGTGGTTGGTGGTACGCTCGATCTCTTTGATGCGCTCGGCGTCGTCTACGGAGAAATCGCGAATCAACTGCTCTAGAAACGCGGTGGCTTCTGCGGAGAGCGGCGGGACTTCGACAATCTGGCCGTGCTCAGCAAGGCGCTGCAGCCAGCGCACTTCCACAATCACGCGCGCACGGATCAGGCCGAATTCGCTGAAGTGTTCACGTAGCGCGGCGGCTTTGGCGCCGTAGCGGCCGTCAACGGGAGAGAGAGCGGTCAGAGCAGAGAGTTGCATGGCTTGGTTTCCAGAGTGGTCAAAGTCGGAGGTCGAGTGTGAGGTGGCAAGGCGGCTAACTGAAGCCATCCAGGGCTCGGCGTAGCGCCTTGCGTTGGAAGACCAGCTTCCAGCGGCGCCCGCCCTGCTGATGCCACAGCAGGGCAAAGCGAATGCCCGCCATCAAGCAGGCGCGTACCCGCTCGGGCATCATGCGGGTTTGCAGCAGTGAGGGGTCACCCTGCACCACGATGCGCGTTTTAAACGTCGAAATGGTCTCTTGGTAGGCTTCGCCAAGGCTGGCAATGACGTTTTCATGGGTCGTACCAAAATGCTCCGCTTGCCCTTGGACATGGGCGAGCTTTTGGCCCAATAGGTCCATCATTCGTCGGTCGGTGCGCAGCTTGTTCATCAACAAAAGCAGCGAGAAACCGTAGCGAAGCACGACTGGATTGGCTTGTTTGCGGCCTACCAAGGCCTCCAGTGTCTCCAGCCCGCGGCGCAGATTGTTGGGGTGGCCGCCGTAGATGGCTTCAAAGCTTTCGGGATTGGTATCGACCGTCGCGTTGATCAGCGTTTCCCAGGCGCGGGTATCGACTTGCCCGGTGCGGGCCAGCTCATCCACCAAACTGGCAGCTTGAAATACCCCCGCCAGCGCGAGGGCTTGTCGCGCGGCGGGTGTGTCGGGCGCACGGTGTATCGGGGTGGCGCTCATGCGGCGGCCTCCGTAACCTTCCAGGTGGCGCGGATAACGCCGCCGCCTAAGCAGATGTCGTTATCGTAAAGCACCAGCGACTGGCCGGGCGTGACCGCCCACTGTGGATCGTCGAACACGATTTCCACACTGCCGTCCGGCTGGGCAGTCATCTCGCAGGGGCAGTCGCTTTGGCGGTAGCGGGTCTTGGCGGTAAAGCGGCCTTGCTGAACCGGCGGCTTGCCAGCGACCCAGTCCATGGGCTCGGTGGCTAGGGCGTCGGTGTATAGCAAAGGGTGATGCTTGCCCTGCACCACGATCAATACGTTACGGTCGAGGTCTTTTGCCGCCACGTACCAAGGCTCTTCGGAGTAGTTAGCCAAACCGCCGATGCCTAACCCTTGGCGTTGGCCTAGGGTGTAGTACATCAAGCCCATGTGCTGGCCGATCACATCGCCCTCGGGGGTCTCGATGGTACCTGGCTGAGCCGGTAGGTACTGCTGTAGGAAGTCGCGGAAACGACGCTCACCGATGAAACAGATACCGGTGGAGTCCTTTTTCTTCGCGGTGACGAGGTCGTGCTGCTCGGCCAGCGCGCGTACTTCCGGCTTTTCCAGTTCGCCCACTGGGAACAGCGTGCGGGCAATGGCCGCTTCCGGTACGGCGTGCAGGAAGTAGCTTTGGTCTTTGTTGCCGTCCAGGCCTTTCAACAGGCGAGGGTGACCGTCGCGGATGCCTTGGCGCACGTAGTGACCGGTGGCGATTTTATCGGCACCCAGCATCTCGGCATACTCCAAGAAGACCTTGAACTTGATCTCCCGGTTGCAAAGGATATCCGGGTTTGGCGTACGGCCTGCCTTGTACTCCGCTAGAAAATGCTCGAAAACGTTGTCCCAATATTCGGCGGCGAAGTTGGCGGTATGAAGCTTGATGCCCAGCTTGGCGCACACGGCTTCCGCGTCGGCCAAATCCTCTTTGGCCGTGCAGTATTCGGTGCCGTCGTCTTCATCCCAGTTTTTCATAAACAGGCCTTCGACGTCGTACCCCTGCTGGAGCAGAAGGAGCGCCGATACGGAGGAGTCGACGCCGCCCGACATGCCGACGATGACCTTGCCGGTGGCAGCGCTGCGGGTGTCTGACGCATCCTGGGTGGCTGTGCCATGGGTGGATGTCATGAGCATCCTCGGTTGAAGTGGTGTGCAATTGGGCGGCGATTATACACGATGGGGGCTCGATGCTTCGAGTGCTTCACTCCTTGATCACGCCAAGCGGGTAGCGGTGGCCGTTTAGCGCGTCGTCGATACGTTGGAGAACCAGCGGGCTTCGCAGCCGTTGGGCGCCGTCCAACATGGCAATCTCCTCTCGTGTCAGCCAGTGGGTCGCGACGATGGCCGGGTCGATAGCCGAGCTAAGGCGCTGGTTGGGCAAGGCAACGAAACCGTGACTATGGAAGGTCGTACCGGTCGGCGTGTGAAAGACGTACAGCCCCAGATAGCCGGTCAAGGTGATCTGCCAAGCGGTCTCTTCCATGACTTCACGGTGAACGGCGGCCACTGGGCCTTCCCCACGTTCGACGTGTCCGGCAGGCTGATTGAACAGCGTGTGTGGGCCACCTTTATCCTCTTCTACCATCAGAAAGCGCCCCTGCTGCTCAATCACGCAGGCAACGGTGCTGTGAATGATGGGGCGGGCAACGTCCGTTTGGGCGACGCGGCTCATTTGCGTCCCCCTTTTGGTGTTGCGTTTCTCTTCGTGCTGCGCTTGGCGCTCTTGTCAGCGCCTTTGCGGGTGTTGAGTGGCTGTTGTTGCCTAGTGCGGGGCTTGGTCGCGTGGGTCGGCCGTGGAGCATGTAGCGTCTCTTTGCGCCACTCCCCGGGAGCGAGATCACCCAATTGCCAGGGGCCAATCGCGGCACGTATCAGGCGCAGCGTGGGAAAGCCAACGTGGGCGGTCATGCGGCGCACTTGGCGATTGCGCCCCTCGCTAATGGTGAGTTCCAGCCAGCTGGTCACAGGATGGCGTTTGGGGTCGATGGCTGGATCGCGCTCAGCCACGTTAGGGGGCGACATACGCCGAGCTTTGGCAGGCAGGGTAGGGCCATCTTTTAAGGTAACGCCTGAGGCGAGTGCACGAATGGCTTCGTCGGTAATGTCGCCTTCGAGCTGTACCCAATAGGTTTTCGGCTGTTTATGACGTGGATGGGCGATACGGTGGATCAGACTGCCGTCATCACTCAGTAATAAAAGCCCCTCGGAGTCGAAGTCGAGGCGTCCGGCCGCGTAAACGCCCGGCGCATCGAGAACGTCGGCCAGGGTGGCTCGGCCTTGGCTGTCAGTAAACTGGGAAAGCATGCGGTAGGGTTTATGCAGTAAATATAGGGTGCTCATCGTCTCACGAACGGTCTCAAGATCTAGAGGTGGAGGATTTGTCGACAATCGCTCATGCGGTTAAAGTGCAGCGCTGGTATAATCTGGCGCAGCTGTTTGAGATGACCCGGCAGCACAACGATGCTCACCGTATCATCCGTCGTCATCGTTACCGCAGTAACCACCGAGTGACCATAGGGGCAGCGCATACAGGATGCTCCAAACGCTTCGCGGCAAGGCCTATCGTCGTATGAGCCGCGTAGCTCAGGATTTTTTATAATCACAGCGACCGAAAAGAGGTTAACGCAAAAATGTCTAAAACGCCGAAGATCATTTATACGCTCACCGATGAAGCTCCTGCGCTCGCTACCTATTCCTTGTTACCCATTATTGATGCCTTTACCGACTCTGCCGGTGTCGAAGTAGAGACCCGCGATATCTCGCTTGCCGCCCGTGTGCTGGCACAATTTCCCGATCTTCTGAACGATCAGCAGCGCGTTAGCGATGACCTGGCGGAATTGGGCGAGCTGGCGAAGACGCCCGAAGCCAACATCATCAAACTGCCCAATATCAGCGCTTCAGGCCCGCAGCTCAAAGCAACCATCAAAGAGCTGCAAAGCCAGGGCTACCCGCTGCCGGACTACCCGGAAGAGCCGAAAAACGACGAAGAAGCCTCCATCAAAGCGCGTTACGACAAAGCCAAGGGCAGTGCAGTAAACCCGGTACTGCGTGAAGGCAACTCCGACCGCCGTGCGCCGAAATCGGTCAAGAACTACGCGCGTAAATACCCGCACCGCATGGGCGAGTGGAGCGCTGACTCCAAGTCCCACGTGGCGCATATGAGTGACGGTGACTTTTACGGCAGCGAGCAGTCGGCAGTAATGGAAAAAGCCGGCACGCTGAAAATCGAGCTGCAGCAAGCGGATGGCACCCAGGTGGTGCTGAAAGAAGGGCTCGCGGTTCAGGCTGGTGAAGTGATCGATGCGGCTTGCATGAGCAGCCGTCGTCTGCGTCGCTTCATCGACAGCCAGATCAACGATGCCAAAGAGAGCGGCGTGCTGTTCTCGCTGCACCTGAAAGCCACCATGATGAAAGTCTCCGACCCGATCATGTTTGGCATCGTGGTCGAGGAGTTCTACAAAGAGGTGCTGGAGAAGCACGCTGACGCACTGAAGAGCGCGGGCTTCAACGCCAACAGCGGTATTGGCGACCTGTACAGCGCCATCGAGAAGCTGCCCAGCGACCAGCAAGAAGCCATCAAAGGCGATGTCGAGGCGCTGTATCAAACACGCCCGGCCATGGCGATGGTGAACTCCCATAAGGGCATCACCAACCTGCACGTGCCCAGTGACGTGATCATCGACGCCTCCATGCCAGCGATGATTCGTGACTCCGGCAAGATGTGGAACGCCAACGACGAGCTGCAGGATGCCAAAGCCGTCATCCCAGATCGTTGCTATGCCACTATTTATCAAGCGGTGATCGACGATTGCAAGCAGCACGGTGCGTTCGATCCGACCACCATGGGCAGCGTGCCCAACGTGGGTCTGATGGCGCAGAAGGCCGAAGAGTACGGCTCTCACGACAAGACGTTCCAAATGCCTGCCGACGGTACCGTCGTAGTGACCGATGACTCGGGCAACACGGTATTTAGCCATGCAGTAGAAGCGGGCGATATCTGGCGTATGTGTCAGACCAAAGATGCTCCGATTCAGGATTGGGTGAAGCTGGCCGTGACTCGCGCCCGCGACAGCGGTGCACCGGCGCTGTTCTGGCTGGATGCCAACCGTGCCCACGACGCCCAACTGATCAAGAAGGTCGAAACGTACCTGAAAGATCACGACACCGCTGGCCTGGATATCCGTATCCTCGCACCGGTCGACGCGATGAAAGTCTCCCTGGAGCGTATTCGCAAGGGGGAAGACACCATCTCCGTCACCGGTAACGTGCTGCGTGACTACCTCACCGATCTGTTCCCGATCATGGAGCTGGGCACCAGCGCCAAGATGCTCTCTATCGTTCCGCTGATGAACGGCGGTGGTCTGTTCGAAACGGGCGCTGGCGGCTCTGCACCGAAGCACGTTCAGCAGTTCCTGGAAGAGAACCATCTGCGCTGGGATTCACTGGGTGAGTTCCTGGCACTGGCTGCATCGCTCGAACACCTAGGTAGCACTTTCGGCAACGCCCGCGCCACGCTGCTGGCCAAGGCGTTGGATGAAGCCAACGGCAAATTCCTCGACAGCAACAAGTCGCCGTCGCGTAAAGTCGGCGAGCTGGACAACCGTGGCAGCCACTTCTATCTGGCCCTCTACTGGGCAGAGGCGCTGGCAGCGCAGGACCAGGATGCTGAAATGAAGACCCTGTTCGCCCGCCTAGCCGAAGCCCTGAAAGCCAACGAGACGGCCATCGTGGACGAGCTCAACAGCGTTCAGGGACAGGCGGTCGATATCCAAGGCTACTTCCACCCGAACGGTGAGCTGGCTAGCCAAGCCATGCGTCCGAGCAAGACGCTGAACGATGCGCTGGCGATGGTCGCCAAGGGCTAAGTCGCCCCGCGTTTAGCCACGCGCTGTGCGCGGCTCGACCCCCTGCCTGCTTTGCGGGCAGGGGTTTTTTGTTTAGCCCAGTGTGATAATTTTGAGTTTTTCATGAACCCTTGTTGATGGCGCGCGTCTTATACAGAAGGTTATAGTGTGTACAACTGAACCACGCGTCTAGCGTCTTCAGACGACCTGCGTGTCAGACATCGCCCGTCAGCCGAGAGAAGATGATCCTTGCTGCTTATGCGTACTACAGAAAGCCCCCTCGTGGCGGCCACGTTACAGGCAGGCATGACGCGCCCTGGCATGCCCGAGCATGATGATGACTTGGCAGTACAGTCTGCCGAGCCCACATTGGCGCAGCCGCCGCTTTACAAAGTGGTCTTGCATAACGACGACTACACCCCCATGGAGTTCGTCGTTGAAGTACTGCAAGGCTTTTTCAATATGGACAGTGAAAAAGCAGTGCAGGTCATGCTGGCCGTACACACTCAGGGAAAAGCCACGTGCGGCATTTTTACCCGGGATATTGCTGAAACCAAGAGTTATCAAGTGAATGAGTATGCCCGTGAGTGCGAGCACCCGTTGATGAGCGATATCGAAGCGGCGGACTGACCGAATCGATGTGAGCTGCGTTGAAAAAAAGTAGTGAAGGGGCTTGCAACCACGCCATTTGTACCCGATGTTGAAAGTGCCGGTCGATTAAACTGATCCGACGCAAGCCCTAGGTGGCGATATGCCCTAGGTAGTAGCGAAAAGGGGACTGCCATGCTGAGCAAAGAACTTGAACTGACCCTGAACACGGCCTTCACCGTGGCTCGCTCAAAGCGCCACGAATTCATGACCGTTGAGCACCTGCTTCTGGCGCTGCTGGACAATGCTTCTGCGGTGGATGTGCTGAAGGCGTGCGGGGCAAACCTCGACAAGCTGCGGTCCGATCTGCAGGATTTCATTAACTCGACCACACCGCTGATCCCCGAGGGTCAGGGTGATCGTGAAACACAGCCGACGCTGGGCTTCCAACGCGTGCTTCAGCGTGCGGTGTTCCATGTGCAATCGTCAGGTAAGAGCGAAGTCACTGGCGCTAACGTCTTAGTGGCGATTTTCTCTGAGCAAGAGAGTCAAGCGGTCTATTTCCTGAAGCAGCAGAGTGTGGCGCGGGTCGATGCGGTGAACTACATCGCTCACGGCATCTCGAAAGTCTCCGGTCATGGCCCGTCGCCGTCTCCCTCGTCTCAAGAGAACGACGATGCGGAAGAGGGCAGCGCCGAAGGGGCTGCGCATCCGCTCACCGGCTATGCTACTAACCTCAACGAGCAGGCGCGCCAAGGTAAAATCGACCCGCTGATTGGTCGTGATCACGAGCTCGAGCGGGTGGTGCAGATTTTGGCCCGTCGCCGTAAAAACAATCCGCTGCTCGTGGGTGAGGCCGGTGTCGGTAAAACCGCCATCGCCGAAGGATTGGCCAAGCGCATCGTCGAAGAAGACGTGCCGGAAGTCATCGCCGATGCAGTCGTCTACTCCCTCGATATGGGTGCACTGCTGGCGGGCACCAAGTACCGCGGCGACTTCGAGAAGCGTCTCAAGAGCCTGTTGAGCGAGCTGCGCAAGCAGCCCAATGCCGTCCTGTTCATCGATGAGATTCACACGGTGATTGGTGCAGGCGCTGCCTCGGGTGGCGTGATGGATGCGTCCAATCTGCTGAAACCGCTGCTCTCCTCAGGCGAGCTGCGCTGCATTGGTTCGACCACGTTCCAGGAGTTTCGCGGTATCTTCGAAAAAGATCGTGCTCTGGCGCGCCGTTTCCAAAAGGTCGACGTGTTGGCGCCGTCCGTGGAAGACACCATCAAGATTCTCAAAGGGCTACGTTCGCGCTTCGAGGAGCACCACGAACTGAAGTACACCGATGGCGCTCTGGAAAGTGCGGCGCGTCTGGCAGATCGCTACATCAATGATCGTTTCTTGCCTGACAAAGCGATCGATGTGATTGACGAAGCGGGCGCGCATCAGCGGATGCTGCCTCCAGAAGTGCGTGCAAACACGATCGACGTGGAGCAGGTGGAAGCCGTCGTGGCCTCCATTGCGCGGATTCCGCCGAAGAGTGTTTCTAGCTCGGATCGTAAGCAGCTCGAGAAGCTGGACCGCGATCTGAAAATGCTGGTGTTTGGACAGGATGAAGCCATCGACTCACTGTCGGCGGCCATCAAGCTCTCGCGCGCAGGGCTGAAGTCTCCTGATAAACCCGTCGGCAGCTTCCTGTTTGCTGGCCCGACTGGGGTGGGTAAAACGGAAGTGGCCAAGCAGCTGGCGCATATCATGGGTATCGAGTTGGTGCGCTTCGATATGTCGGAGTACATGGAGCGTCACACCGTATCGCGGTTGATCGGTGCTCCTCCTGGCTATGTGGGGTACGATCAAGGCGGTCTGCTGACCGAAGCGATCACCAAGCAGCCTCACTGCGTATTGCTTCTTGATGAGATCGAAAAAGCGCACCCAGAGGTCTTCAACCTGTTGCTGCAGGTCATGGACCATGGGCGTCTGACGGATAACAACGGCCGCGAGGCAGACTTCCGCCACGTAATTCTGATCATGACCTCGAACGCCGGGGCCGAGCAGGCGTCGCGTCGCTCCATCGGCTTCCAGAGCCAGGATCATTCGACGGATGCGATGGAAGTGATTCGTCGGACATTCTCGCCCGAATTCCGCAACCGCTTGGACGGTATTATCCAGTTCCATGCCTTGCCCACCACGGTGGTGCGCAACGTCGTCGACAAGTTCCTTATCGAGCTACAGGCGCAGCTGGACGAGAAGCGCGTACAGCTGGACGTAGACGACACCGCGCGGGATTGGCTGGCAGAGAAAGGTTATGACCCGGATATGGGTGCAAGGCCGATGGCTCGCTTGATCCAAGAGAAGCTCAAGAAGCCACTTGCAGAAATGATTCTGTTCGGGGAGCTGGCCGAGCACGGCGGTATCGTGCATGTCAGCTTGGAAGAGGGAGAGCTTCGCCTCTCGACAGAGTCGGAGATGGCAGATGCGCCCTGAAAAGGGCGCTAAGATGACCGACAAGCAGTAACGCACAGCGCCCTGTCTTCGACGGGGCGTTGTCGTTTCCAGGGAGCGGCGCCGTAATTACGCGGTACGAATAGCCGTGGGGCGTGTCTGCGAGCAGACGTTGCTTGAGGGCACTAGCAAGGCTTAGCGCGAGCGGTAAACGATACGGCCTTTGGACAGATCGTAGGGCGTCAACTCTACCTTGACCTTGTCGCCAGTCAGAATGCGGATGTAGTTTTTACGCATTTTGCCAGAGATGTGAGCCGTCACGACATGGCCGTTTTCCAGCTCAACCCGGAACATGGTGTTGGGAAGGGTATCAACAATAACGCCTTCCATTTCAATATGATCTTCGCGTGCCATATAGGCAGATCCTCACTTATTTTACATCGTGGATAGTCGAATGAGTGTTTCCGACGGCGTCGACACAAACCAGCACGCCTAAGAAACAGCGCTATATTGTGCCGTAAGCCTGCCGTCAAGGCAAAAAAGCTGGCCAGATTAGCGCATCAACGGTCGCCAATGACGCCCGTCCAGCAGCTCGATAGGCGAAAACGCCTGCTTGTAACGCATCTTGCGGCACTCTTCGATCCAGTAACCGAGATAAAGATGCGGCAACCGTTTCTCTTGGCACAGTTCGATCAGCTTTAAAATCGCCAAGGTGCCAAAGGAGCGCCTCTCCAGGGCTTCGTCCACTTTGAAAAACGTATAAATGGCCGATAGCCCGTGCTCGAGCTGATCGAAGGCTGCCACCGCTACCAACTCGCCTTCCAGGTACATTTCCAGCAGATGCGCATACGGCTCTTCTAGCGTCAAGAACGTTCGATATTGATCGCGGCTAGGCGGAAACATGTCGCCGTCGGCGTGTCGCTGTCGAATGTAGTCGGCGTAGAGGGCATAGTGCGCTGCATCGAAACGCGCTGGGATGACGCGGGTCTCGATATCGGCGTTGCGCCGCCAGACTTTTCGCTGGGTGCGATTGGCGCGGAAGTCATTGACCGGAATCCGCACCGATCGACAAGCGTTGCATCCCTCGCAGTGGGGGCGGTATAAGTGGCGTCCGCTGCGTCGAAAGCCCAGTAGCGACAACGAATCGTACACCCCAGGCACGGGCGACTCCTGAGGGTCGAGAAACAGCGTGGTTGCCTCTTTGCCTGGCAGATAGCTGCAGGCGTGAGGAACGGTTAGGAAGAAGCGCAAATCCCGCACGGGGCGGCGAGGAGCGTTACTACTCACGGCTTGCCTCCTTGGTCATGAACGGCAGTCACTCTGTTGCTGCGGTGCCTGATGCAATCGCGGCGAGCCACGGCGAGTCGGGGACGCTCGGCACTTGATCCGCAGCGCTGGCCAAGCAAAATGCTTTGTCTGGCAACCACTCTTCAAGATAGTTGATGAACGTACTGCGGGCGACTGTCGTTGCGCCCAGGCTGGCCAGGTGCGGCGTGTGCATTTGGCAGTCGATCAGCTTGCCGCCATGGGTGTGCATGGCGCTTGCCAAATGGGCCAAAGCAATTTTAGAGGCGTCGGGCTGGCGTGAAAACATCGACTCGCCGAAAAATACTGGTCCCATCGCCAAGCCATAGAGCCCGCCCACCAACTGGCCGCCGTGGTGGACTTCGACGCTGTGGGCAATGCCCAACGCATGTAGACGCTGGTAGGCGTGGCGCATCTCTGGATGGATCCAGGTGCCAGGCGCGTCTTTGCGCGGGGCGGCGCAGCCTTCGATCACTTGCGTGAAGTGTTGATTCAGCGTCACGTGAAAGCCACCATGTCGCAGCCGTTTAGCTAGGCTGCGGCGTCGTTTAAACTGTGCAGGCAGCAGGATCATGCGCGGATCTGGGCTCCACCATAAAATGGGGTCATCGTCGCTATACCAAGGAAATATCCCTTTTCGGTAAGCGTCTACCAGCCAGGCTGGTGTAAGCTCTCCACCGGCAGCCAGCAGGCCGTTAGGGTTATCCAACGCCCGCTCGGTGGAAGGAAAAGTGGGGTGTGGCGATGAGAGCCAAGGTAGCATCGCTTGCTCCTGTTGCTAGTGGCGTCCGTCGAAGCGCTGTGACGGCGGAAGGATGCTCGGTATGATGCAAACTCGCAAGTGGATTAAAGACACCGTGTGGTGTAAAGGGAGAATCGCTTGAAAGTAAATAAGGCGGTAGACAAGCGAACGCAGCGGCAGTCGCGTCAGTCACCATCGAGTTCTCAATCATCGACGCGGGTCAATGCCGCGAAGGACAAGGCGCGCCGTTTTGGCCTGCGCCTGCAGGGCTCCGCCCGTGAAGGGGTGGTGGTCGTCATGCTGGCGCTGTGCGTCTTCTTGTTATTAGCGCTGTTTAGTTATCACCCTGCCGACCCTGGCTGGTCGTATCAAGGTCCGGAAACCGAGGTGCGCAATTGGATGGGGCCGGTCGGAGCTTGGCTGGCCGATGTGCTTTATTCGCTGCTCGGAGCGAGCGCGCTCTGGTGGCCGGGCATGTTTGGTTACGCCGCCTGGTGGCTAATGCGCTCACGCCAGGTGCGCTTCGAATTAGACCCCGTGGCGATTGCCGTGCGGGCGGGTGGCCTTGTGCTGCTGATGTTCGGCACGACCATGTTGGGCGCCTTGCACTTTTATCACCCCGATAGCATTTTGCCCTATGCCTCCGGCGGTATCCTGGGAGAGGGGCTCGTGGGCACCTTGAAACCCCTCGTCAGTAGCGGCGGCGTGGGCCTGATCGCGGCAGCGCTCATCCTGATTGGGTTTCCGCTGTTTAGTGGCATGTCGTGGCTACAGATTGCCGATGAAGTCGGTCGTAAGCTTTGCCGTATCGGCGGTTGGTTTGGCGAGCGTCGTGCCAAGCGGCGCGAAAAGCGTGCCGAACGTGCTGCCGTGCGTGCAGCGGCCAAGGCGGCGTCCAACAAAGTGAAGCAGCGCTCCTGGGCAGAGCCGAGCGATACGAGTACTGACCCTGTCGATGAAGAGGTCGATGAGGAGAAAGCGACAGTCGCTCCGCGCATCCGTGAAGCCCCCGAGCCACCCGTGCGTGCTGCCGTGAGTGAGCGTTCACCAGCCGGTCGTCGTGAGCGCCGTGAGCCGAGCTTCACGGCACCCGCCGAAGAGGAAGAGGCGTCGTCGGTCACCGATACGTCGATTCCTTGGGAAGCGGCTGCTGTGCTGAGCGAGCGTTACGCACCGCCCCCTCCCGCTGCTGCCGTATCTCAAGACCCCGAGCCGGAGACAGCGCCTGCTCCGAAGGTGACGCCAGAGAAAGACGCGCCCGACGAGCCGATCATGCCGCTCTCCGCGCGCACACCGGAGGACGTCGAGGAGCCTGCTCCAGAGCCAACGCCCTCTATCGCCGATACTGAGGTACCGCTCGAAGCGTCCGAGGCATCCTCGCCAAACGCACAGGCGTTTGCGACCAAGCCCGTGGGTGAGCCAGAGCCTGCAGTACATCAGAAAGAGAGTGAGTACTCACCTCTAAACGCCAGCGAGGAGCAGGCAAGCGACGTCTATGCCCCGACCGTGCCGTTGCGCGCAACTCGCGATGAACACGACGAGCAAGAGTCATCTGTACCCATCGCGCCGGGGACGGTGACGCGTCGTTCGGAACCAGAGCCAGAACCAGAACCCCGCACGCTGCGCAGTGAGGCGCATCCACCTGCCTATCAGGCGTCTCCCATGTCAGCGGAGCCGCGCCGAGAGCGTGTGCCTGAGGTAGTGCCCGAGCCGGTGTGGGAGGACGATGACGAGGAGCTCCCGATCCGTCCGGCCACCGCTCCGCAGGCTGCGGCCAGCGCCCGGCATGAACCCACGTTCTCGACCGACTCGGTGGACGAGGAGGCCGATAACGGTCCCACCCTCTGGACCGTCGAACACCTGCAGAGCCAGCGTCCGGCCTTTGAAACGCTGCCAGAGCCCGAGGGGGATGTGCCCAGTTTGCAGCTACTTACGCCACCGGAGCCGCATCAGCCGAACTATACCGACGAGCAGCTTGCCGACATGGCCGAGCTACTGGAAGTACGGTTACGGGAGTACGGCGTCAAAGCCGAGGTAGTGGATACCTGGCCCGGCCCGGTCATTACCCGCTTCGAAATCAAACCGGCTGCTGGGGTAAAAGTCTCCAAAATCAGTAATTTGGCGAAAGATCTTGCGCGCTCGCTGATGGTGAAGAGCGTTCGCGTGGTCGAGGTCATTCCCGGTCGGCCCACGGTGGGCATCGAGATCCCTAACCCGCACCGTGCCATGATTCGACTGCGCGAAGTGATCGACTCGGACCGCTACCAGCAGGAGAGCTCGCCGCTCACGATGGCGCTTGGCCAGGATATCGGCGGAGGCCCGGTGGTCGCGAACTTGGGCAAAATGCCCCATCTGCTGGTGGCCGGTACGACCGGTTCGGGGAAATCGGTGGGCGTCAACGCGATGCTGATCTCTATGCTGCTCAAGGCCAAGCCCGACGAGCTCAAGTTGATCATGGTCGATCCCAAGATGCTGGAGCTGTCGGTGTATGACGGCATACCGCACTTGCTGGCTCCGGTCGTCACCGATATGAAAGAGGCCGCCAACAGCCTGCGCTGGTGCGTGGCCGAGATGGAGCGCCGTTACAAGCTGATGGCTGCCATGGGTGTGCGCAACATCGCCGGATTCAACGCGCGCCTCGATGAAGCTGAGCGCGCGGGTGCCCAGGTCGCCGACCCGTTGTGGGAGCCGCAGCCTTGGGAGATGCACCAAACACCGCCGGTGCTGGAAAAGCTGCCCTACATCGTGGTGGTCATCGATGAGTTTGCCGATATGTTCATGATCGTCGGCAAAAAGGTCGAAGAGCTCATCGCGCGACTGGCACAGAAAGCGCGGGCCGCCGGTATCCATCTGATTCTGGCCACCCAGCGCCCCTCGGTGGATGTGGTGACCGGTCTGATCAAGGCGAACATTCCGTCACGGATGGCGTTCCAGGTCTCCTCACGGATCGATTCGCGCACCATTCTCGATCAGGGCGGTGCCGAAAGCCTGTTGGGTCATGGCGATATGCTCTACTTGCCCGCGGGCTCCGGTCCGCCGAATCGTGTCCATGGTGCCTTCGTGGACGACGATGAAGTCCACCGGGTGGTCGATGACTGGAAACGTCGCGGTGAGCCGGAGTACATCGAAGAGATTCTCTCCGGCGGCGTATCTGCCGATGCGCTAACCGGGCTCGAAGCGGAAGGCGTCGACGGTGACGATGCCGAACAAGATGCCCTCTACGATGAAGCGGTGCAGTTCGTTACCGAGACCCGCAAGGCGTCCATTTCCGCCGTACAGCGGCGCTTTAAGATCGGCTATAACCGCGCGGCGCGGTTAGTCGAAGCCATGGAGGGCGCGGGTGTGGTCTCTTCCATGGGAACCAACGGTGCCCGCGAGGTGCTGGCGCCGCCACCGGTGGGCCACTGAGCGTGACCACACCAACCATGCAACAAGCGTGAAAGTCGCGCCGCTGGTGAAACCCCGCGGCGCGTTTCGCGTCTGAGGGGCATAGGGAGCTTTTTTACGCTCTTTGCCTCGTCCGCTATTCGGCAATGATTGCCTAGGGAGAAAGAACATGCGCGAACCCTCTAACCGCCGCTCACCGGCCTTGGCACTGGCAGCCAGTGCGCTCGGTCTGACCTTTGCTGCCCCCATGGCAGCCTGGGCCAATGAAGCTGCAGAACGGCTCACCGAACGCCTAGATCCGCTGGAAAACTACCATGCCACCTTCGAACAGCAGATTCTCGATGGAGGCGGTGATCGTTTGCAGAGCGCGCGTGGGGAAATGTGGCTGTCGCGTCCCGGCATGTTGCGCTGGGAAGTCGAGGCGCCCTATTCACAAACCGTGGTTTCCGACGGTGAGGACGTTTATCTCTACGACCCCGACCTGGAGCAGGTGACGGTACAGGCGATGGATGACCGGGTCACCCACACGCCCGCGCTGCTGCTATCAGGCAGTGCCGACGAGCTGACCGAAAGCTACGATGTGTTCTACGAGCAGCAGGATGGCGACGATGTCTTTACCTTGATGCCTACGCTGGCAGATACGCTGTTTGAAG
Organism: Halomonas meridiana; assembly: GCF_009846525.1. NCBI lineage: Bacteria > Pseudomonadati > Pseudomonadota > Gammaproteobacteria > Oceanospirillales > Halomonadaceae > Vreelandella > Vreelandella aquamarina. The sequence continues at coordinate 1,166,396 of NZ_CP024621.1, forward strand.
AGCTCAGTATGGTGTTCGACGGCGATACCCTCACCGAGCTGTGGATGATGGACAGCACCGGTCAGCGCACCGCCATTACCTTTAGCGACATTACTCGCAACGGTAATATCGACCGCGAACTGTTCGATTTCCAAATTCCGGAAGGCACGGACGTTATTCGCGAAGAGATGTAGAGAGCGAGTCCGTAGAGAAGGGCGGGCGTGTTCAGCCCCGCCTGTGATGTGACGATCGGGCGCTCTATGGCGCTCGATCTGCTTCCTGGTCGCGCTCTTCCCGCCACGCCATGATCTCTGCGAAGCGTTTCTCCTGTCCAAATGCGCTCGGCTCGTAGAAGCGTGCGTTGGGCACGTCTTCCGGCCAGCAGTTGTGGGCGCAGCCTGCTGGATAACCGTTCGGCTCGTTATGGGCGTAACGGTAGCCCTCACCATGACCCAGCTGCTCCATCAATTTGGTGGGCGCATTACGCAAGTAGGTGGGCACCTCTACCTGCGGCTGCTGTTGCACGAACTGCTGGGCGCTCTTCCAGGCGCGGTCGATGCGGTTGCTTTTGGGAGCCACCGCTAAATGAATGGCCGCGTGAGCAATCGCCCGCTGGCCTTCATAATCACCTAGCCTTAAATAGGCATCCCAGGCAGCGATGACCAACGGCAGCGCGCGCGGGTCGGCATTGCCGACGTCTTCGGAGGCAATGGCGGTCAAACGCCGCACGATGTCCAGCGGGTCACCACCGCCCTGAATGAAGCGTGCCATATAGAGAAGCGCAGCATCGGGGCGGGAGGAGCGAATCGATTTATGAATCGCCGATAGCAGGTCGTAATAGGCATCGCCCTGTTTATCGAACGCGCTGGATTGATGGCCCACTACATCCGCCAGCACCGCTTTGCGCAGCACGTCACGCCCATTCTGCCGTTCGGTGAAGTCACAGGCGGTTTCAAGCAGCCCCAGGGCGCGCCGGGCATCCCCCGCGCTGGCGTGTGCCAATGCTGCCAATACGCCGGGCTCCACCTCGATGGCCCGTTTGCCCAGCCCGCGCTGCGTGTCGGCAAGCGCTTGCTCCATCACCTCGATCAGCTCTTGCGGTGTCAAGGATTTCAGCACGTAGACGCGCGCTCTGGAGAGCAGCGCCGAATTCACCTCGAACGAGGGGTTTTCGGTGGTGGCACCAATCAGCGTTAACAAGCCGGACTCTACGTGAGGCAGCAGCGCATCCTGCTGGCTCTTGTTCAAACGGTGAATCTCATCTAAAAAGAGAAGCGTGGGCGCGGTGCGCTGGCGTGCGCGCTCCACCACCGAACGAATCTCTTTGACGCCAGCCATTACCGCACTTAGGTGCTCGAGATGGGCGTCGGACGCCCGTGCCAACAGCTCTGCAAGGGTGGTCTTACCAACGCCGGGTGGGCCCCACAAAATCATCGAGCGCACTACCCCCGACTCGGCCATACGGCGCAGCGGCTTGTCTGGCCCAACGAGTGCCTGCTGGCCGATGTAGTCATCCAGGGTCAACGGGCGCATGCGATAGGCTAGCGGGGCCTCGTCCCCGGGGGTTGCATCAAAAAGATCCATATAAACTTCCGTTGTAAATCGAGACGTTGAACGACCAACGCTTAACAAGTGTCTGTGGTAAATAGCGTAACGTCAGGCTACCTTTTGGCATAACCGTGAATAAGCGCCCGTCCTGTGTGGATCAATCTAGAGGCGCATGGCAAGGATTAACGCTAGTGTAGTAGAACCCAGCTCATGATCGCGTGCCTATTGCTTTTGTAGGGAGAGAGCAGCAGGCATGACACTTACGAAGGAGACGGCACGATGTTAAACCAACTGCGTCTAGATCATGCCAACATGGCGCGAATGCTCCATGTGCTGCAGCTAAAGCATAAAACCTTGGCCAGCGGTGAGCGGCCTGACTTCCAATTGATGCGCGAAGTCGTGGACTACATTCTGTCCTACATGGATGGTTTTGCAACGCCGCTGGAGCGGATCTGTGTCGAGCGGCTGCAGGTTCAGGCTCCGGAACACCTGCCTCTGATGGAGCAGATGGCCAGCGATTATCGTGAGCTCAAGCCCCGTTTGATGCGCCTTTCCCATGATATCGACATGATTCTCATGGATAACATTCTGCCGATGGATCGCTTTGCCGAAGATCTCAAGGCGTACCTGGACGCGCATCGCGGCTATCTTCGCCACGAGCGTGAAGGGCTTTTCCCGCTGATCGACAAACACTTCAGCGAAGAGGACATGGAAGAGCTTCGTCAGGCCCTGCCGGACGGTGCCGAAAAAGAGCTGGAGCGGCTTCAGCTTGCCTACCCTGAGCTATACGCCGAGCTGTGCGGGGCTGATGTGCCCGCGCTGTAAGTGCGATCCCATGTGAATCCTTCTGTGCCGAACGGGGCGTGTTAAACTAGCGCCCCGTTTTTATGGGCGGCTGACACGTTACGCCAACGCGTGACGTGACTGGCCATGGGGCGTTGCGTAGCGCTGGGATTTAACAATGCGGATGGGCAGGTGAGGGGTAATGTCAGGGCCAATACTGATTTTTGATTCCGGCGTGGGCGGGCTGTCCGTTGCCCATGCGCTGCGCCAGCACTATCCCTCGGCTGCCCTTTGCTACGCCTGCGATAACGCTTGGCTTCCTTACGGGCTGCGTGACGACACGACGCTAGCCGAGCGCATCATCACGGTATGCCAAGCGGCGGTAACAGCCTGCCAGGCTAGCGTGCTTGTCGTGGCGTGTAATACCGCCAGCACCCTCGCTTTGGAGGGGCTGCGCCAAGCGCTTTCGATTCCAGTGATTGGCACCGTACCGGCGATCAAACCGGCGGCGCAATTGAGTGCCACGCGGCATATCGGTTTACTGGCCACGACGGCCACGGTGAATCGCCCCTATACCCAAGGGTTGATCGATAGCTTCGCCAGCGATTGCCGCGTCACCAAAATAGCGGCAGATGCCCTGGTAACGGAAGCCGAAGCGTGGCTAGCGGGCGTGCCTCTCGACATGTCGCGTGTGCAGCAGGCGCTGACGCCCCTATGGCAAGCCACCAAGGCGCACCCCGCGCTGGATACCGTGGTGCTGGGCTGCACCCATTTTCCGCTACTGCAGCCGCAGTTGGTCACGCTGGCCCCGGTGCCGATTACCTGGGTCGATTCCGGCGATGCCATTGCCCGCCGGGTCGGGCAAGTTGCCACCACGCTGGTCAGCAGCGCCCACGATGGTCGCTGCTACACGACAGCGCCCGCTACCGCGTTGACCGATGGCTTCGCCCGCTACGGCTTTCAGCCACCACGGCTGCTGGCGCTGCCCGATGCCCGTGAGGCTGTCGACCAGTAAAGCGCCTTTTTAGACGTTCACCATGAGTAATGAGGAGCCACCTTGGCGATCCCGACTGTAGATCCAGCACGCTACGACGAGCAGCTGGCCGAAAAGCAAGCCTACGTGGCCAGCACCTTCGCCGCGTTCGATACACCTGAACTGGAGGTGTACCCCTCGCCGCCCAGCCACTATCGCCAGCGCTGCGAGTTCCGTATTTGGCATGAAGAGGATGACCTGTTCTATGCCATGTTCGAGGTCGACCCGGAGAACCCCAAGAACAAACGCGTCGTGCGCCTCGATCAGTTTCCAGTCGCCAGCGCCCAGATCAACGCGCTGATGCCCAAGCTACGTGAGGCATGCCTGGCCAGCGACGAACTGCGCCGCCGTCTGTTTCAGGTGGAGTTTCTCACCACGCTGTCCGGCCAAGCGCTGGTGACATTGATTTATCACCGCCCGCTGGGGGAGGCCTGGGAGGCAGAAGCGCGTGCCCTGGAGAAAGCGCTGGATATCATGATCATTGGCCGCTCCCGCAAGCAGCGTCTGGTACTGACCCAGGATCACGTATGGGAGCGGCTCACGGTGGATGGCCGCACGCTGCACTACCAGCAGGTAGAAAACAGCTTTACCCAGCCCAATGCCCACATTTGCCAAACCATGCTGAGCTGGGCCAAAGAGGTGACGCAAGGTCGCCAAGCAGAGGATCTGGTGGAGCTCTACTGCGGCAACGGCAACTTCACGATTGCTCTGGCCGACAATTTCCGCCGCGTACTGGCGACTGAAATCTCGCGCACCTCGGTGGCTAGCGCCAACGTCAATCTCGAGGCCAACGGCGTGACCAATGCCCACGTAGCGCGCATGTCGGCGGAAGAGTTTGCGCTGGCGTTGAAGGGCGAGAAGACCGGCCGCCGCGTGGCCGACATGGCCCTCGACGAGTACGACTTCACGACTGTGCTGGTCGATCCACCCCGAGCGGGGCTGGATGAGCAGAGCTGCCATCAAATCAGCGAATACGCGCAAATCGTCTATATTTCATGCAACCCGGTCACACTGGCCGAGAACTTAGCGCTGCTGACCAAGACCCACGACATCGAGCGATTCGCGCTATTTGACCAGTTTCCGTTTACCCACCACTGTGAATGTGGCGTGCTGCTCACTCGACGCGCGTCTTGAACAAACGCACATGAGCGGCGAGGAACTTGTCAATAGTGCTTATGATGCACAAGCGGCATACACCATGAATAACCTGTCAGATGGTTAGGGTGGCGATGATGGGTAGCGTAAGCTAACGGGTAGTGTGGCCTAAAGGCCTATTGTCCTTCGTTTTTTTGGCCTAAGTAGTGGCCCCAGGCAGTCGAGGTGATGGATGCATTACGTTGCGATCGAAGAGAGTCGGCGGGATCTTTTAAAGCAGCTACAAGAGCGCTTGGAAGCGCGACTGGAGCCAGCGCGGGCGGCCGACATCGAAGCCTTTGCGCGCCACTTTTATGCCACGGTGCCGGTAGAAGACTTGGTCGACCGTCGCTTGGACGATCTGTACGGTGCGACGCTGTCCATCTGGCAATTTCTCCAGCACCATGATCCGAAAAGCCCTAAAGTCCGTATCTTCAATCCGGATTTCGAAGAGCACGGCTGGCAGTCTACCCACACCTTCGTGGCGGTGCTGCATGAAGACATGCCGTTTTTGGTCGACTCCGTGCGCATCGAACTCAACCGTCGCGGCCTAACGGTACACGCCATTCAAAACGCCGTGTTCGCTGTGGCCCGTGATAGCCAGCATCAGCTGAAGGCGCTCACCTCTCCCAAAGATGAGAATGCACCGGACGCCCGTGAATCGCTGATCGTCATCGAAGTTGATCGCCACACCGATGCCGAGTCTCTGGCAAAAATCGAGCGTAACCTGCAAGAAGTCCTACGGGACGTGCGTACCGCCGTGGGCGATTTCGATGCCATGTGCGGTCAAATCACCTCCGCCATTCAAGAGCTGGAAAAAAACTGCCCGCCGCAGATCGACCCGGACGACCATGAAGAGGCCATCGCTTTCCTGGAGTGGTTGCTGAAAGATAACTTCACCTTCCTGGGCTACGATGAGTACCTGCTGGAAGGCAACGAGCTGCAGCGTGATCCCAACAGCGTGCTGGGTGTGTTCCGGTTGGACCAGCCGCGCTACCGTGAGCGTATCCGCACCGAAGAGGGCATCGATGAGCACGATGACTATGTGCTGGTGCCGCAGCTGCTCTCGTTCGCTAAAAGTGCCCACCACTCCCGCGTGCATCGGCCAACGTACCCGGACTACATCACCGTCGACCGCTACGACGATGACGGCAACGTGATCGGTGAGCGTCGCTTCTTTGGCTTGTTCACCGCCACGGTGTACAACGAGTCGCCGCGCAATATTCCGTTGCTACGCCGCAAACTCAAGGCCGTGATGGATATCGCGGGCTTCAACCCCCAGGGCCACAACGGCAAACAGCTCTTGCAGGTGCTGGAAGTCTACCCACGAGACGATCTGTTCCAGATCAGCACCGAATCCTTGGCCAGCACGGCGCTGGGTATTCTCAACATTCGCGAGCGCCGTCAGGTGCGGCTATTCATCCGCGCCGATGTCAGCGGTAAGTTCTACTCCTGCTTGGTGTTCGTGCCGCGCGACGTCTTCTCGACCGACCTTCGCCAGCGCATTCAGGGCATGCTGTGCGATGAGCTCGACGCCCACTTTGGCGACTTCAACACCTATTTATCCGAGTCGGTGCTGGCGCGTATCCAACTGATCCTGCGCTTCAACGGCGATGCCCCGAGCCAATACGATCTCAAACGTCTGGAGAGTAAAGTCGCTCGCTTAGCCCGCAGCTGGCGCGATGACCTGCAGGCGGCGATGATCGAAGGCTTCGGTGAAGAGCGTGCGAACCACCTAATCGATCAGTTCCACGATGCGTTCTCCGCCAGCTATCGGGAAGATTTCAACGCTCGCACGGCCGTGTTCGATGTCCAGCACCTGCTGAATCTGGATAACGGCGACGATCTCTCGCTCTCGCTTTATCGCCCGCTGGAAGAGCAGGCGGGCGGCATGAACCTGAAGTTGTTCCACCGCGAATCGCAAATTCCGCTCTCTGACGTGCTGCCAATGATGGAAAATCTGGGGCTGCGCGTGATTGGCGAGCGCCCCTACGATATCAATGCCCCACAGCAGCGCTACTGGATTCACGATTTCGAGCTGGAGCATAGCCGTGAAGGCGTCAATCTCAGCGAAATGCGCGATACCTTCAGCGAAGCGTTCAAGCGTATTTGGGCAGGCGAGGCCGATAACGACGCCTTCAACCGCCTGATCATCGGCGCTGGGCTGGACTGGCGCGAAGTGGCCATGCTGCGCGGCTACGCCCGCTACCTGAAGCAGATTCGCTTCGGTATGTCGCAAGACTACATTGCCGCAACGCTGGCCAACTATCCGGCCATTACCCAGACCCTGGTAGAGCTGTTCCGCTTGCGTTTCGACCCGGCCCTGCAGTCCAGCAGTGTCGATGATTGCCTTGCGCGACTCAACGAGCACCTGGAAGGCGTTGCCAGTCTCAACGACGACCAACTGCTGCGCCGCTTCATGGAGTTGATTCAAGCGACGCTGCGCACCAACTACTACCAGACCACCGACGATGGCCGCTACAAGGATTACATTGCCTACAAGCTAGAGCCATCGAAAGTCACTGGGATGCCCAAGCCGCGTCCGGCGTTCGAGATCTTCGTCTGCTCGCCGCGGGTCGAAGGCGTTCACCTGCGCGGTGGTAAAGTGGCGCGGGGTGGCCTGCGCTGGTCGGACCGTCTTGAAGATTTCCGGACCGAAGTGCTAGGCCTCGTGAAAGCGCAGCAGGTGAAAAACGCAGTCATCGTGCCCGTCGGCGCGAAGGGCGGTTTCGTATGCAAGCGCATGCCGGAAAACGCCGACCGCGAAACCCAGCAAAAGGAGGGGATCGCCTGCTACCAAATCTTCATTCGCGCGCTGTTAGACGTCACCGACAACCTCGTAGGTGGCGAGGTAGTGCCGCCGCAAAACGTCGTGCGTCACGATGATGACGATACCTACTTGGTGGTTGCTGCCGATAAAGGCACCGCGACCTTCTCCGATATCGCCAACGCGATTTCGGTGGAGTACGGTCACTGGCTAGGCGACGCCTTTGCTTCCGGTGGTGCCAACGGCTACGACCACAAGAAGATGGCGATCACGGCTCGTGGGGCGTGGGAATCCGTGAAGCGCCACTTCAAGAACCTGGGCGTGAATACCCAAGAAGATCTGTTTACCGTGGTGGGTATCGGAGACATGGCGGGGGACGTGTTCGGTAACGGCATGCTGCTCTCCGACAAGATCCAACTGGTGGGCGCCTTCAACCATCTGCACATCTTCGTCGACCCGAACCCGGATGCCGCAGCGGCCTTTGCCGAGCGTAAGCGCCTGTTCGATCTGCCGCGCTCCAGCTGGGAAGATTACAGCAGCGAACTGATCTCCCAAGGGGGCGGCGTATTCAGCCGCAGCGCCAAGTCGATCACCATCACGCCGGAAATGCAGCAAGCGTTTGGGATCGAAGACGCTCGCCTGTCGCCCAACGACCTGATTCGCGCCATGCTCAAAGCGAAGGTCGATCTGATTTGGAACGGCGGTATCGGTACTTACGTGAAGAGTTCTGAAGAGACCGATGCAGACGTGGGCGACAAAGCCAACGATGCGCTGCGTATCAACGGTAAAGAATTGAACTGCCGCGTGGTCGGCGAGGGCGGTAACCTGGGTCTGACCCAGCGTGGCCGGATGGAAGCCGCCGCCAACGGGGTACGCGTCTACACCGACTTTATCGACAACGCGGGCGGCGTGAACTGCTCGGATCACGAGGTCAACATCAAAATCTTGATCGATGAAGTGGTCAAGCGTGGCGATATGACCGACAAGCAGCGTAACCAGCTGCTGGCCGACATGACCGAAGAGGTCGCCGACCTGGTGATTCTGGATAACTACCGCCAGACCCAGGCGCTGGACCTGTCGGAGATCTTGTCTCACCAGGGCATGGGGCCGTACCGTCGCTTCATCAGCGAGCTGGAGTCCGCCGGTCAAATCGACCGCGAGCTGGAGTTCCTGCCCGCCGATGACGTGCTCAAAGAGCGCGCCAGCAACAATCAGGGCATGCGCTTACCGGAACTGTCGGTGCTGATCTCCTACGCCAAGAGCACCCTGAAGGGCGACTTGATCAACTCCGACGTGCCGGACGACCTCTATATCCATCGTCACCTGGAGCGTCTCTTCCCGGCCGTGCTCACCGAGCGTTATCAGAGCGAGATGTACGATCACCGTCTGAAGCGTGAAATCGTCGCCACGCAGGTGGCCAACGATCTCGTCGATCACATGGGCATCGTCTTCGTACGCCGCTTGATGGACTCGACGGGCGCTGGCCGCGCCGATATCGCCCGCGCGTACGTGGTGGCTCGCGACGCCTTCAACCTGCCGTCACTGTGGGCGCAGATCGAAGCGTTGGATAACCAAGTGCCGAGCCGTGTGCAGTACTCCATGATGCTGGACCTGATGCGTATGATCCGCCGCGCTACGCGCTGGTTCCTGCGTCAGCATCTGGGGCTCTCGACCCAGGACACCATCGAGTACTTCGGTCCGCGCTTGGCGCAGTTGCAGGAGGGCATCGGCGAGCTGCTCAGCGGCGAAGAGCAGGCCGTATGGCGTCAGCGCTGCGACGAGCTGCAAGCAGCCGGCGTGCCGGAAGCACTGGCCGCTACGGTGGCCGCCGCGCCCAGCCTCTACGCTGGTCTGGGCATCATTCAGGCCGCACGGATCACCAACGAGAAACCCCAGCGGGTGGCCGAGGTGTTCTACGAAATCGGCAGCCGCCTAGAGCTACCTTGGATGATCCAACAGGTCACGCATCTGGAAGTTCGCGACGCCTGGCAGGCCCAGGCGCGGGAAACCTTCCGCGACGACATTGACCGCCAGCAGCTGGCGCTGACCACCAGCGTCCTGAAGTTGGAGGCGGGCAGCCGCGATACCCAAGAGCGAGTAGCCCAGTGGCTAGAGCAGCATGCCGAGCTACACCGTCGCTGGTGCCGCTTGATCGACGAAGTGCGCGGTGGCAGTGAAGGTGGATTCGCACTGTTTGCCGTGGCCGTGCGTGAGTTGGTCGACCTCGCCGAGAGCGACAGCGAAGCGTAAGCCGCAACGCGTACTCAGCGACTCGCTGTACGCTCGTGGAAAAGCCGCGCCCTGGTAGACCAAGGCGCGGCTTTTTTCATCCTGCGAAGCCCGGGCGATGTGAGCTATACTGCGCCCGCTCGCATGTCGCCCACCGCTTAGGAGAGTCTTGCCGATGTACCCAATTGCCCGCTCGCTGCTGTTTCGCCTGGACCCCGAAACCACCCATGGCATGGCGCTGAACGCGCTCGACGCTTTGCACAAAGTGGGCGGTATTCAGCGGCTGTATGGTGAGCCGGTGAGTGACCCTATCGAACTCATGGGGTTACGTTTTCCTAATCGGGTCGGGCTGGCGGCCGGGCTGGACAAGAACGCCGACCATCTCGATGCGCTGGGCGAGCTGGGGTTTGGTTTTGTGGAAGTGGGCACCGTGACGCCCAAAGCCCAACCGGGCAACCCGAAACCACGCCTGTTTCGGCTGGCTGGGCATGAGGCGATCATCAACCGCTTCGGGTTCAACAACAAAGGGGTGGCGCATCTCGTTGCCCAGGTCAAAAAGCGCCACTACAACGGCATTGTCGGTATCAACATCGGTAAGAATCTGACGACATCGGTAGAGCATGCCTTGGATGATTACCTGCTGTGCCTCGACGCCGTTCATGGCGCGGCGGACTACATTGCGGTGAATATCTCGTCACCCAATACGCCGGGGCTACGCACGCTGCAGTTTGGCGAACAGTTAGACGCGCTGCTGGGGCCGATTCGTGAGAAAAGCCGAGAGCTGAACGGCCAAGCAGGCCGAAACGTGCCGCTGCTGGTAAAAATCGCACCGGACATGAGCGAAGAGGAAGTCGCGCTGGTGGCTGGCAGCATTGCGCGCAACGAGCTGGACGGCGTGATTGCGACCAATACCACCGTCTCCCGTGACGCCGTGCAGGACGACCCTCAAGCCCAAGAGGCTGGGGGACTTTCGGGTAAGCCGGTGTTCGAGGCATCCAATACGGTCATCCGTTTGCTGCGCGCACATCTGCCGATGCTGCCGATCATTGGCGTAGGCGGTATCGATAGCGGCGAGGCGGCCAGGGCGAAAATAGCCGCGGGAGCGGATGTCGTACAACTCTACTCAGGGCTGATCTACCAAGGGCCTGGTCTGGTGAGGCAGTGTGTCGAGGCGCTAAAGCAGCAGGGCTAACACCGCAGTGTTGAGAGGATACGTGGTGTTGAGACGATAAAAAGCCCGCTTGGTAGCGGGCTCCGTCTCCAATGTTTGGGTAAAAGGTAAATAAACTAGGTCATGACCATGGGGTTTTTGTGAATGCCGGAAACGCCGATCATTCCATCCCACTGGTCGCCGCGACCTTCACGCCAACCGCTCATCCAATACTCGCGTAAATTGACATCTTGACTGGGACAATCATCACGGGAGCGACCCGTAATGCCCGCTTTGTAGCCGTGAACATAAGCCCGTTGGAAGCGATCACGTTTTTGTCGTTTCATTGGCTAACCTCTTTGCATGAAAGCCTTTGATAAGAAGCAGTGCGTAAGGCAACGTAGTAACAGCAGGCCCGCAGGCGCGCTTTACCAGGATTGCCAACTCCACTTCGAGAGGTGACTTCAAGTTCAAGAGCGAGCTGCTGCCTCAGCGCTAATGCCTAGCACTCACGTGCTGAACGGGCGAAGCGGCAAGCTCAGACAAGCCATGGGTCGTTATCGGCGTTTTGAAACAGACACGATAGAGACCCTGACAAGCAACGCATGCGTTTTTAGTAGCTACCCTCTTATTGTTAGACCATGATGGGGTCACTTGTCGACCATCAAATTGTCATAAGACATACATTCATTTGCCATATATAGGAATATCGCGCGGTTACGCGCGGCGATCATCATGACCGAGCTGAGCCAAACTGCCCCTCTTAATCTCCTGGCGACCTGCCCCAAAGGCATCGAAGGCCTGCTGGCGGATGAACTGTCGGCCCTGGGCGCCGAACTGGGTAAAACCACTGTGGCGGGGGTCTATTTTTCTGCCGATCAAGCCACTGCCTACCGGGTTTGTTTATGGTCCCGCCTAGCGAACCGCGTGATTCTGCTATTGGCGCGTGAAGCGATGATAGAGACCGCCGAGCAGGTGCGCGACGTGGTTGCGCGCATCGCCTGGAGCCAGCATCTTGCCCCCGGCAAGACCCTGGCCGTGGATTTTCATGGCCGCAGCGACCATATTCGCCACACGCGCTTCGGCGCACAAACGGTGAAAGATGGCGTGGTGGATGCGCTGCAGCTGGCCGGTCAAGAACGGCCCAATGTCGATACCAAAACCCCCGACCTGCGTATTTACGCCCACCTGCACCGGGCCAATCTGAGCCTGGGGATTGATCTCTCTGGCGAGAGCCTGCACCGCCGTGGCTACCGCCGCGATGTGGGCCACGCGCCGCTTAAAGAGAACCTAGCGGCAGCGCTGCTGGTGCGGGCCGGCTGGCCGGAGCGGGCCAAAGCGGGCGAGCCATTGATCGATCCGCTATGTGGGGCAGGAACGCTGCTGATCGAAGCGGCGCTGATGGCGGCTGACCAAGCCCCTAACCTGAACCGCGAGCGGTTTGGCTTTCACGGCTGGGCAGGCCATCAAGACGCTGTGTGGAGTGAGTTAAAACGCGAAGCCGAAGCACGCGCCTCCATTGGCCGAAAACGCTGCAAAACGGAACTGTTGGGCTTCGATCAAAGCCCGGCAGCACTGACTGCCGCCAAGTCTAATGCCATGCGGGCGGGCATTCCGGCGTTAATTACGCTCCATGGTCAGAGTCTGGCTCAACTGAGCCGACCAGACACCCTGACCGCCGAGCAGGGGCTAATGATCACCAACCCGCCCTACGGCGAGCGCTTGGGCGAGCTGCCGGAACTGGTGCGGCTCTATGCCCAACTAGGTGAAAAAGCCAAAGCACTGTTCCCAGGCTGGACGCTGGCGCTGTTTACCGGCAACCCGGATCTTGGCCACCGCTTAGGCCTGCGTGCCCATAAACAGTACGCACTGAAAAACGGCGCGCTGGATGCCAAACTGCTGTTAATGGAGATTGGCAGCTCCCGCCCTGCGCCTGAGAAGAGCGGTGAGCCGACAGACGCGGGCGTAGCGCCTCAGGCAAGCCGTACGGTAAAACCGGCGGTGTCGGAAAATGCGCAGATGTTTGCCAATCGTCTGGCGAAAAACCAGAAACGGCTAAAAAAGTGGCTGAAGCAGAGCGGTGAGACCTGCTACCGCATTTATGATGCCGATATGCCGGAGTACGCGCTGGCGGTGGATCGTTACGGCGACCGCGTACATGTGCAGGAGTACGCCGCGCCCAGCTCTATTAATCCGGCGCAGGCGCAAAAACGGCTGTTCGATGCCCTGGACGTGCTGCCTGAGGCGCTGGGTGTCGACCCCAGTAAGATTTACGTCAAGCGCCGCGAGCGGCAAACCGGTGCGGCCCAGTACCAAAAGCGCGATGCCAGCGGCGAGCGTTTTGAAGTGCAGGAGGGTAGCGCACGACTATGGGTCAACCTGCGCGATTACTTGGATACCGGCCTGTTTCTAGATCACCGTCCGGTACGCCGGATGCTCGGCGAGATGGCCAGCGGCAAGCGCTTTCTCAACTTATTCTGCTATACCGCGACGGCCACTGTGCAAGCCGCGCTAGGCGGGGCCAGCGACAGCGTTAGCGTGGATATGTCCAACACCTACTTGGAGTGGGCGCGGGACAACTTTGCGCTCAATAAGCTTGACCCTAGGCTTCACCGCGTGGTGCGGGATGACTGCTTCCGCTGGCTGGAAACCGCCAACGCGCAGTTTGATCTGATCTTTATGGACCCGCCGACCTTCTCGAACTCGAAGAAGATGCGCGACACGCTGGATGTTCAGCGCGACCATCCGCGTTTGGTGGAACTGGCCATGGCACGCCTGGCCCCCGGCGGTACGCTGGTGTTCTCCAACAACCAGCGGCGCTTTAAGCTGGATGAAGCGCTAAGCGAGCGCTACGCGGTAGAGGAGATCACCACGCGCACCTTCGACCCGGATTTCCAGCGGCGCACCAACCTGCACCACGTGTTTTTGCTGCGCCACTCTTCATGAGCCACTCCTCCTGAGCCGATAAAGAGCAAGGGCGATGATTGAACTATCGATTTACACGACGCTGGGGTGCCATTTGTGCGCCCAGCTAGAGGCGCTGGTGGCCACACTGGCTAATCAAGAGGTGAGGTTGCACCACATCGAGATCAGCGACGACGACGCGCTGGTGGAGCAATACGGCACGCGGATTCCGGTACTGGTGGATGCCAACGGGGTTGAGCTGGATCGCGGCTTCGATGTGGCGCGTTTAAGCCACTGGTTGAACGAGCGGGGCTGGTTGGATGAGGCGGCACTTGCCGCGCTCACCACGCCGCCAGAACACGCGCCCCCTGTGGGGGCGCATCAGCGCAACGGGCGGCGCTTCTTAGGCTAATGAAGCGGGGAGAGTCGTCTAAAAGAGTGATGCGTCAGAGCGCGTCTAATAGCGACAGCTGGCGCATCGCTTCTTGGCCTTCCGGTGTATGGTCGGCGGCTTCCAGCACTTTGCGAAACCCGCGTGAGGATTGAATCGTCGTTTCATCCTCTAGCCACATCTCTGCTTGCTCCAGAGTGTCCGCCAACTGGTGTTTCAACCCGCCAAACTGGGTGCCGATTTGCCCCCAGGCGCGGCTGAAAATCCAGTCGCCGAACATATCCTGGTGAATATGCACCAACACATAGTCATGGTCGGTTTCCCAGCGTACGATCACACCCATCTCCTTAACCACTGCTTGATCACGCCTGCACAGCAAGCCATTGCGGGCGTATTGTAAAGCCCGGATACCAAAACGCCTATGAAACTTGTTATCGACGCTAATATCCCCGCTGCCGACGCCTGTTTTGGAGGCCTAGGGTTGCTGCACCGCCTGCCGGGCCGTGAGATCCGAGCGGCAGACGTGAAAAACGCCGATGCGCTGATCGTGCGCTCCATCACTCAGGTGAATCGCGCACTGCTGGCGAACAGCCCGGTACGTTTTGTGGGCACCTGCACTATTGGCACCGACCATATTGATCTTGATTATCTCAAAGAGCGCAATATTGGCTTTGCCAGCGCGCCAGGGTGCAATGCGGAGGCGGTGGTGGACTATGTGCTCAGCAGCCTGCTGGCTGTGAGCGAGCGAGAAAGCTGGCCGCTGCTGGAGCGAACCGTGGGTATCGTCGGGGCAGGCAACGTGGGTAGCCGCTTACAGCGCCGTTTACAGGGGCTTGGCGTGGCGGTACGGGTGTGCGATCCACCCAGAGCAGAACAAGAGGGCGCAAGCGGCTTTGTGTCACTCGATAAACTGATTGATGAGTGCGATGTGATTTGCCTGCACACCCCGCTGGTGAAGGCTGGCCCTCACGCCACCTATCAACTGCTGAACGCTCAGCGCATCAACGAGCTGGCCCCTGGTACGCTGCTGCTAAACGCTGGGCGTGGCGACTGCATTGATGGCCTAGCGCTGCGTAGCCGTTTGGCAGGGAAGGGCGATATCACCGCCGTGTTGGACGTTTGGGAAGACGAGCCGGGCATTGATGCCGGGCTGCGCGATTTGGTCACTTTAGCAACGCCGCATATTGCCGGGCATAGTCTGGATGGTAAGCTGCGCGGCACCTGGATGATTCAACAGGCGTTGGCAGCACAGTTAAACCTGCCCAGCGGTATGCCGTTTAGCGAACTCTGCCCGCCGCCAGCGCTGGCCACCCTCACGCTGCAGAGCGCATTGCCGGTGGAAGATGCACTTCGGCTGTGTGTTCGGGCCGTGTATGACGTGCGCCGTGACCACGATGCGTTGCAGCGTCAGGTGATGCACCAGGGGATTGCCAAGGGCTTTGATAGCTGCCGCGCCAACTACCCGCTGCGCCGCGAGTTTGCCACGCTGACCGTTTACCTGGAGAACGATGCGGTGTCATTGCAGCCATCGCTGCAGGCAGCCGGTTTTCAGGTGCGCTGCGGCTAACTCACCTTATGGGTTTGTTTAAATGCGCAAGGCCCGCATTGGCGGGCCTTGGCGTATCTTATCAAGCGTTCACAGCTTACTGACGGTACGCGGCTTCTTTCAGGGCGCGAATGCGGTCATCCAGCGGCGGGTGGCTGGCGAACAGCTGCTCGACCAGCGAGCGGGTCTGACCTTTGGTGATGGCCATCGCGCGCAGGGTGTCCGGCATTTGATCGGGCATCTCGGTTTCGGCTTTCAGGCGTGCCAAGGCGTTGACCATCGCACCAGTGCCAGCCAAGCGGGCACCCGCTTCATCGGCACGGTACTCGCGGTAGCGGGAGAACCAGGCCACAATCGCGGAAGCAACGATGCCAAATACAATCTCTGCTACCATCACCACTGCAAAGTAGCCCATGAAGCCTAGGCCACCTTCGCCGTCGCTGCGGCTTTTCAGGAAGCTATCGACCAAGTGAGCGACAACGCGGGCAAAGAACATGACGAAGGTGTTCACCACGCCCTGGATCAGCGCTAGCGTCACCATGTCGCCGTTAGCCACGTGGCCAATTTCGTGCGCCAGCACCGCGCGGACTTCTTCAGGACGCATGCGGTTGAGCAAGCCTGCCGATACCGCTACCAGGGCATCGTTTTTATTCCAGCCGGTGGCAAAGGCGTTGGACTGCTGGGCGGGGAAGATACCCACTTCCGGGGTTTTAATGCCCGCTTCGCGGGAAAGCTCGGCCACGGTATCCACCAGCCACTGTTCGGTGGAGTTCGACGGGTTTTCGATAATCACGGTACCCGTCGAGCGCTTTGCCATCCATTTGGAGATGAACAGCGATACCAGCGAGCCCGCCATACCGAACACAAAGCAGAAGATCAGTAGGCTGGTAAAGTTAATGCCCTGGCTACTGAGATAGCTCTCAACACCCAACAGTCGCAGCGTGATGCTGGCAACCAGCAGCACGGCAATGTTGGTGGCTAGAAACAGCACGATTCGCATCATGGCTTAGGGTCTCCCTCAAGGTCATAACAAGTGTCAATGGACTGATGGCTTAGATACGTGCTTTGCATGACAGTTTCAAGTCGCTGTTTTTTCTGTCGATCGTTACTGTCGATAGCGAGACAGGAAATTGGCAAAGCGGTCGAGCGCGTCACCCAGCTGGTCGGCCCAGGGCAGCGTGACGATACGCACGTGGTCGGGGTCTGGCCAGTTGAAGGCAGTGCCCTGCACCAGCAGAATTTTCTCCTGCAAGAGTAAGTCCAGCACCAACTGCTGGTCGTCTTTGATATTGAACACCTTGGGGTCCAAGCGCGGGAACGCGTAGAGCGCGCCTTTGGGTGTCACGCAGGAGACCCCAGGAATCGCGTTGAGCTTCTCAACGGTAATGTCGCGCTGGGCCAGCAAGCGCCCGCCCGGCAGAATCAAATCGTTGATCGACTGATAACCGCCTAGCGCCGTTTGAATGGCGTGCTGGGCAGGAACGTTAGCGCATAGCCGCATCGAGGCCAGCATGGTCAGGCCCTGAATAAAGTCCTTCGCCCTCTGTTTCGCTAGCGTGCCGGAAATAGTCATCCAGCCAGAGCGAAAGCCCGCGCAGCGGTAACTTTTAGACAGCCCGTTCATGGTGATCACCAGCTGGTCATCGTCGGCCAGCGCGCCGGTAGCGGTGTGCTCGACGCCGTCATAGAGAATCTTGTCGTAGATCTCATCGGAGAACACCACCAGATTGTGCTCTTGGGCGATATCCAGCACTTCCCTCACCACTTCCGGTGGGTAGACCGCACCGGTGGGGTTGTTTGGGTTAATAATCACAATGGCGCGGGTGCGGCTGGTGACTTTGGCACGAATATCGGCCATATCCGGTGCCCAGTCGGCCTGCTCGTCGCACAGATAATGCACGCCGTGGCCGCCGGAAAGGTGGGCGGCTGCTGTCCAGAGCGGGTAATCCGGCGCGGGGATCAGCACTTCGTCGCCATCGTTCAACAGCGCCTGCATGGCCATGACGATCAGCTCGGAAACGCCGTTACCAATATAGATATCTTCGATACCCACCCCAGGAATCTGCTTACGCTGGCACTCCTGCATGATCGCCTTGCGGGCAGAGTAAAGGCCTTTGGAATCACAGTAGCCCTGGGCAGTGGGCAGATTGCGCATCACATCCTGCAGAATCTCTTCCGGCGCTTCGAAGCCAAACGGTGCCGGGTTGCCAATGTTGAGCTTCAAGATTCGCTGGCCTTCTTCTTCGAGGCGCTTGGCGTGGTCGAGGACCGGGCCGCGAATGTCGTAGCAAACGTTGTGCAGTTTGTGTGATTTTTTCAGCGTGTGTGAGTCTCTAGGCTGCGGGGTGTCCATGGGGTGCGTTATCCAAAAGTGTCCAGTGCCAAGGAAGTATCTGTTGTGCGGTTCATTATGCGTCGGATGGTGCCGGGCTGTCTTGGTCGTTTTGCTCGGGCGGCGGCGGAATGTCTGCCGGGGTTTCCAGCGTGATGCGTCCAAGCTTACCGTCGCGCAATTCATGCAGCAGCACTTCGGCGCCACGGTGCAGGTCCACTTCCCCGCCAGGGCGCAGGCCGCCGCGTTTTCCGGCGATCTCTTTGAGAATGGCGTGGCCGTCAAACCCGGCAATAGCAAGGAAATCAGGCTTCTTAGGGCCGTCGGCGTCGACTTCCTCCACCACGGGGGCTTCGTAGGTGGGCAGTTTTTTCAGCTTATAACGGGCGGTGAGCTCGGCAGGGTAGCGTTTGGCGAGCTCCGCACTGGCCACGATAGCCACATCGGTGTATTCGATGGCGGTATCGCGAATCGCGCCGCTGGCCGCCAAGCGGTAGGCGCTGGCTTGGTCTTCGATTTTGGGCCACAGCACCCCAGGGGTGTCAATGAGTGCCACGCGACCATCGATGCGCACTTTTTGCTGGCGCTTGGTCACTGCAGGCTCGTTGCCGGTTTTGGCAATTTTGCGCCCGGCCAGGCCGTTGATCAGCGTCGATTTGCCCACGTTGGGAATGCCCATCACCATCACGCGCACGTCGCGGTCGGCGCGCACTGCACCGGCCAGCTCGTGGCAGAGCTTGGGGATTTTTTTTAGCTCGCGGGTGTTAGTGGTGGTAATCGCCAGGGCGCGAGTGTCTTCCTGAGCATCGAAAAAGGCGACCCACTCGTCGGTACGGGTGGGGTCTGCCAAATCCGCGCGAGAAAGAATTTTCAGCACCGGCTTATGGCGGGTCAGCTCGGCCAGCATGGGGTTGGCGCTGGAGTAGGGCAGGCGCGCATCGAGCACCTCGATCACCACATCAATTTCCGGCAGCGCGTCCTTGATCTGGCGGCGGGCCTTGTTCATATGTCCGGGGAACCAGCCGAGCATGGGTTTCTCCTACAAGCACAAAAAAGCGGGCGCCCATTCTAGCAGATGGTGCCCGCCTTGCCGTGCTTCCTTTCAGGGGTTACTCGTCGGGGTGGAACTCCAACGAGACGGAGTTGATGCAGTAGCGCAAGCCGGTGGTGTCTGGCGGCCCGTCCGGGAAGACGTGGCCCAGGTGGGCATCGCAGTGAGAGCAGACCACTTCGGTGCGAATCATGCCGTGGGAGGTGTCGCGGTGCTCCTCGACGCAGCGCGTTCCTAGCGGCCGGTCAAAGCTTGGCCAGCCGCAGCCCGCGTCGAATTTGTGCTCGTTTTCAAATAGCGGTGCGTGGCAGCAAACACAGTGATAGATACCTTGGGCATCGCTCACTTGGTAGTCACCGGTAAATGGCCGTTCGGTGCCTTTCTCCCGGGCGACCCGGTACTGCTCTGGGGTGAGCTGCTTGCGCCATTCGTCGGGGGATTTTTCTATTTTCGCCATGGGGTCTCCTCTCCCTCTGGTTGCCGTTCATCAGAGGCTATCTAGGTCGGCTAGCCTATCATCGTTAGGCCGCGCTGTGGCTAATGACAATAGGCCGACCATCCTAGTTCAGCATGTGCGAAACTCGCCAAATTCGCCAGTGGGCTTTATACGCTAGCGGCACCGCCGTTGCTGCGTGGGTCGTGAGCGCTCTCGATCAGCCCGTCTGGGTGGCGCACGATGCCGCCCGCGTGGCCCATGGTGTCGCTGAAGGCGTCGGGCAAAACCTCGACATCGTGGCCCGCCGTGGCCAGCGCCGCGACCAGCTCATCATCGAAGCGTTTTTCCAGCTTGAGATTGGTACTCGTTTCGCCCCAGGTGCGGCCTAGCAACCAACGCGGGGCGGTGATGGCCTGTTGCAGCGGAATGCCGTGCAGCGCGTAGCGGGAGAACACCGCCGCCTGGGTTTGCGGTTGGCCTTCGCCGCCCATGGTGCCGTACACCATGGTGCGGCCATCGTTGAACAGTGCCAGTGCCGGGTTGAGCGTATGGAAGGGTTTGCGTCCCGGGGCTAAGCCGCGTAAATCGTCTGGGTCGAGCGAAAAACTAATGCCACGGTTCTGCCATAGCACGCCGCTTTCAGGCAGTACCACGCCGCTACCAAACTCCCAGTAGATGCTTTGAATAAAGCTCACCGAGCGGCCTTCGCTGTCGACGGTGCCCATCCAAATAGTGTCGCCGGGCGCGGGCTCGTAAGGCCAAGGCAGTGCTTGGGCGGCATCAATTTCGGCGACTTCTGCGCTAAGGCGTTCGTCGCTGAGCAGCGCCTGCAGCGGCGTGGGCACTCGGTGTGGGTCTGTAACGTAGCGGTCGCGCAGCATGAAGGCGCGTTTGGTAGCTTCAATCAGCCCATGCAGGTGGGCAAAGCCGTTGGGCTCGGCGGCTTTGATACGCTCGTAAATGCCCAAAATCATCAGCGACGCCATGCCTTGCGTCGGTGCGGGCAGGTTATACAGCGTAGCGTCATTGAGTTGTACGTGCAGCGGTGTGACTTGCTGAGCGCGGTAGGCGTGAAAATCGGCTAAGCGCAGCGGGCTGCCTAGCGCCTCTAAATCCTTCGCCATGCTGGCGGCAAGCTCGCCACGGTAGAAATCATCCAGCCCGGCACTGGCCAA
This sequence comes from Halomonas meridiana, assembly GCF_009846525.1. Taxonomy (NCBI): domain Bacteria; kingdom Pseudomonadati; phylum Pseudomonadota; class Gammaproteobacteria; order Oceanospirillales; family Halomonadaceae; genus Vreelandella; species Vreelandella aquamarina. The sequence continues at coordinate 1,186,854 of NZ_CP024621.1, forward strand.
GCGCTTTAACGTATTAGCCAAGCGCGGCTGGCGCAGGCGCTCGCCTTCACGGGGAACTTGGCCGTTAAGCAGCAGGGCATCGCTAAAGCCGGGGCTTTGGCTCAGGCGTTCCAGGTGTTTGGCGGTAAGCGTTTCCTGGCTCTGTGAGACGGCCACGCCCTCATCGGCATGGCGAATGGCATCGGCCAGCAGCGTGGGCAGCGGCAGCGCGTTACCCCAGCCCGCCGCTACGTTGAGCGCTTCCTGCCAACCGCTAATGGTGCCCGCCATGGTCAGCGCGGCTTTTGGCCCACGTTCCGGGATCTGCGACTCGCCTGCGTAAAAATCACGGTTGGCGAGTTGGGCGGCAGGGCCACAAGCGTCGATGGCCACCGGCGCTTTGCCCGGCTCGTGAATCAGCCAAAAGCCATCGCCCCCCAAGGCATTCATGTGCGGGTAGACCACGGCGATGGCCGCCGCCGCGGCAACCATGGCTTCGACGGCATTACCGCCTTGCTTTAATACATCGCGACCGGCGCTCGCGGCAAGGTGGTGCGGCGCGACACAGCTGCCGCCGTAACTACGTTGGGTATGGAGCATTGAAAAGTCCTTTGTTATTGGTTGTGGTTACCAGCCAATGGCGTTTGGTAGCCACGTGGCAATGCTTGGAAAGATAAACACCAGCGCCACGGCTAAAAACTGTAGCCCGATAAACGGCAGCGCCCCTTTATAGATATCCAGGGTGGAGACTTCTTTAGGCGCCACGCCTTTCAAGAAAAACAGCGACCAGCCAAACGGTGGGGTTAGAAACGACGTTTGTAGCACCAGTCCCACCAAAATGCCTAGCCACACCATATCCACGCCCATCTGTACGAAGAAGGGTAAAAAGAGCGGCAGGGCGATATAGCTAATCTCAATCCACTCCAGGAAAAAGCCAAGTACAAACATCAGCAGCAGCATGAACAGCAGGGCGCTGACTTCTCCACCGGGCACCCACTCAAACATCCGTGCGACCAAGTGCTCGCCGCCCAAGCCCCGGAACGCGAGGCCGAACACCTGAGCGCTGATCAAAATAAAGAACACCATGGCGGAGATCACCAAGGTGGCTTTGGCCACTTCGCTCAACAGCGATACGGTTAAGCGTCCAGAGCAGGCAACAAACACCAGCGCCCCCAGCGCGCCCATCGCGGCGGCTTCGGTTGGGGCGGCAATACCGCCAATGATGGAGCCCAAGACCGCAAACACCAGCCCTACCGGTGGGCCGACCACGGTGACCACTTTATACAGCAGCCGTTTCTTGCTGAGCTGGGCACGCTCTTCAGCGGGAATGGGTGGCATCATGCCAGGGTAGAGTTGGGCCACCACTAAGATGGCCACGATGTAGATGCCTGCCAGCGCCAAGCCAGGCACCATCGCGGCGGCAAACATGGTGCCTACGGATTCGCCGAGGATTTCTGCTAAGAGAATCAGTACCAAACTAGGTGGGATAATTTGCCCCAGCGTACCTGATGCGCAGATCATGCCGGTGGCCAAAGTTTTGGGATAGCCCCGGCGCAGCAGGGTGGGCAGGGTGAGCAGGCCAAGTGTGACGATGGTGGCCCCCACGATACCGGTGGCGGCTCCCAGCAGCACACCCACAAAAATAATCGCCACGCCCATACCGCCGGAAATCCCGCCGAACAGGTGGCCAATCACATCGATTAACTCTTCGGCCAGTTTCGACTTCTCTAGCATGACCCCCATAAATACGAAAAGCGGTATCGCCATAAAGGTGTAGTTCGTCACTACCCCATAAATGCGTGACGGCAACAGGTTGAACAGCATTGGGCCAAAGCCCAAATAGCCAAACACAAAGGCGGTGACGGCAATGCTGATGGCCACCGGTATACCAATGATCAGCAATACAAAAAAAGCGGCGATCATGCCGATCGCGAGCCACTCATTAGGAGACATGCGTTATTCACCTCGGCTTGGAAGGGCAAACCCTTGGCGCAGCGCGTGGGCCAAGCCCTGCATTGCCAGTAAGAGAAAGCCAAAGGGGATCAGGGCTTTGAGCACCCAGCGAAGCGGCAGGCCGCCAGGGTTGGGGGACGCCTCGCTACGTAGGTAGGACTGCTCGACCCAAGGCAGCGTAAGCCAAGCGATATACAGCCCCATGGCGAGCAGCAGCAGGCCGCCAATCACTTCAATTACCCGCTGGAGCGCCACTGGGAAGCGTTCATAAAACACGTCGACCCGCACCTGTTCGCCCATAAACAGCAGATACGACATACCAAATAGAGCAATGGGGGAGATTAAGTGCCACTGCAGCTCTTGTAGCCATACGGCACCAATGCTGAATAGGTAGCGCATCACCACATCGCCCGCAACCAGAGCCACTAATACCACGCAGGTCCAAGCGGCGATCCAGCCAAACAGCCGGACCACCGCTTCGATCCCGTGGACAACACGTTCCACGGCTTGCATATCACACCCCGATAATGTCGTTTAACCAGGCACGTTCGCTGGCACCTGCCCAGCGGTCATGGTTGGCCTTAAAGGCCATGTAGCTGTCGTGTACTTTGCGCACTAGCGGGTCGGCGTTGGCTTCGGTGGCGAGCGTATCCATAGTGGCTTCGCGCAGGGCGTTCACTACGGGTTCCGGCAGCATGCTAGCGGTCACGCCGTGGGTATCAACAAGGTCGGTCATTGCTTCGCCGTTCACCGCTTCTGACCACGTCACGCTTTCCAGGCAGGCTGCCATACAGGCGCTCTTCACGATCATCTTCAGGTCATCAGGCAGTTCGTCCCAGTGCTGCTTGGAAATCAGCAGTTCACCGGTGGTGGAAGGTTCGTGCCAGCCAGTGGTGTGGTAGAACTTGGCCGCATTTTGCAGCCCCATGCGGCGGTCTTGGTAAGGGCCAACGAATTCAGCGGCGTCAATCACGCCACGCTCCAGGGCTGGGAAAATTTCACCGCCGGGCAGTACGCGGGCATCGACACCCAGGGCTGAGTACACCTTGCCTGCCAGGCCAGGTACGCGCATGCGTAGGCCGTTCAATTGGCCGATGTCTTCAATCGGCTCACGGAACCAGCCGGTCATCTGCACGCCGGTGTTGTTGAGCGGCAGGGCGATCATGCCGTAGGGCGCATAGACTTCTTCCCACAGTTCTAAACCGCCGCCGTGGTAGAGCCAAGCCATGTGGCCCATAAAGCTCATGCCGAAGGGCACGGTGGTGAAGTACTGGGCAGCGAACGTGGTTCCCGACCAGAAGTAACTGTTGGCCGCATTCATTTGAATGGTGCCGCTTTGTACGGCTTCGAAGCCTTCCAGGGCAGGAATCAGTTCGCCCGCGGAAAAGTGTTGAATGTTCAAGCGCCCGCCAGACATGGCATTGATTTTGGCGATCACATCGGTGGGGCTGCCGGGACCTTCGACATAGAAGGGCGAGCCGGGGCTGTAGGCGTTGGTCATGCGCCAGTTGAAGCGCTCGGCGGATTGAGCGGTGGCCACGCTGGGTGCGCCAAGCACCAAGCCAGCCGTGGAGGTCAATGCAGCGGTGGTAAGAAACTTGCGTCGGGTAAAGGACATTGGGCACCTCAAGCCGTCTGGAGAAACGAGAGTTAGCGGATCAGTCACGTCGTTCGTTCACTAAAGGCGTTGCAAGGGGTGTGCCAAAAAATCGATTTTATTTTAAATGAAAGATTTTTGCCGGTTTGTCGTTACTTTGCCATGGGAAGGCTGGGCTACTACTGGTGCACGAAGAAGGGAAATGCACCGCGATGATGCGGAAACGAGGCGTATCCTCCTTGATAAGCACTACGATTGCGCAGTCGCTGCGTGGGGTGGTCACCTCTCATGATTCGTTAATTAATGTTTTGATATCAGAGTGCTTGACACTCACCCCCTGCTCTGAGTAATATACGCGCCACCTCGACGAGGCAATGAAACGTCCCATTCGTCTAGTGGTCTAGGACACCGCCCTTTCACGGCGGGAACAGGGGTTCGAACCCCCTATGGGACGCCAATTAAGTCGTTAAGGTATCGGAGTTGCGGGAATAGCTCAGTGGTAGAGCATCGCCTTGCCAAGGCGAGGGTCAAGAGTTCGAATCTCTTTTCCCGCTCCAGCACGTCCCATTCGTCTAGTGGTCTAGGACACCGCCCTTTCACGGCGGGAACAGGGGTTCGAACCCCCTATGGGACGCCAATCCGATGGCAAAAATGCTTGTGTAGTGAGACAGCTTGTTTAGCGGGAATAGCTCAGTGGTAGAGCATCGCCTTGCCAAGGCGAGGGTCGAGAGTTCGAATCTCTTTTCCCGCTCCAGCACGTCCCATTCGTCTAGTGGTCTAGGACACCGCCCTTTCACGGCGGGAACAGGGGTTCGAACCCCCTATGGGACGCCACTCACTCTTAAGCGTGTAGCATGTTTGCATTGCGGGAATAGCTCAGTGGTAGAGCATCGCCTTGCCAAGGCGAGGGTCGAGAGTTCGAATCTCTTTTCCCGCTCCATGCAAACTCCTTCCTGTTTTTTTATATCTCCCTAGACGATTTTTTTGATACCGCCTCGAAGCGGCGTTTTTGTGTGCCCGTGATTTGCGTCAAGCGATGCGGATGGTAGATGGCAGGTGCGTGCCCAGGCCAACGGCCTGGGCAGCCGGCGGGTCAATCCACCAACGTGAAGTGGCCGACGACGCTGTTGAGCGATTGGGAGCGCTGCTTCAGGTCGTGGGCAGATGTGGCGGTCTGCTGCACCATGGCGGCGTTGTCCTGCGTGGCCTGATCCAACTGAGCAATGGCGACGTTGATCTGCTCGATACCGCGCGTTTGTTCATGGGTGGCGGCAGTGATGTCAGTGAATAGGTCGTTGACCCGCTGTATGCGCTGATCGATATCCTGCATGCGCTGTTTAGCGGTATCTACTAAGGTAGCGCCGTTGCTGACCTGGGCGTTGGACGTATGGATCAAGCCTTTGATCTCATGAGCCGCGTTGGCCGAGCGGTTGGCTAGCTGGCGCACTTCACCGGCCACCACCGCGAAACCGCGGCCATGTTCACCCGCCCGGGCGGCCTCGACAGAGGCGTTGAGGGCCAGAATGTTGGTCTGAAACGCGATGCTGTCGATCAGCGTGACGATCTCGGTGATTTTGTCCGCTTCGGCCGTGATCTCTTTCATGGACGCCACGGCGTCGCCGATGGCTTTCTGACCCGCTTGAGATGTTTCACCTGCGCTGCGCACCAGCTCTTTGGCTTGTTCCACGCTGTCGGCCGTTTGACGGACGGTAGCGGTCACTTCTTCCATGCTGGAAGACGTTTGCTGTAACGCAGCAGCCTGCTGTTCGGTTCGCGATGACAGTTCCTGGTTGCCCGCAGCGATATCGCCCGCGTTATGATCCACAGCGGTGCTGGTGGAGTGAATCTCTTGCATCGCATCGCGCAGCTTGTCGCGCATTTGTCGAATGTCATACAGCAGGCTGCTCGTGTCGTTGGGGTGAAGCGTTACGGGGGCAGTCAAGTCGCCCTGGGCGATGCGCGATACCACACCCGCAGCGTAGCGTGGCTCTCCGCCCAGCCGGCGCAGAATGAGTGAGATCATGCCCCAAAAGGCCAGCGTGACCAGCGCGCCTGCCACGATGCCGACCAAGATGCTTTTGACGAGCTGGCGCATGATGGTGCTACTGACGTCACCCACGAAGACGCCGCTTGCCACGTAGACATCCCACGGCGTAAAGGCGGCTGAGTAAGCGCGCACTTTGGGCTTGGCGTCGCCCCCACGAGCAAAGTTGGAGAAGTACTCGGTAAAGCCACTGCCGGTTTGCTGCGTATTATCCAGAATGGTTTGGAAGATCAGCGTCCCCTCGGGGTCTTTGACTTGCGAAATGTCCTCTCCTACGTCACGGCTTGGGTGAGCAAGCATGCGCAGGCTGCCGTTGAACGCGAACAGGTAGTTGTCCTCTTCGCCGAAGCGCACGTCGCGTAGGGTGTTGAAGGCTTGTCGCTGCGCTTCTGGCATGGAGAGCTGGCCCTGTTCGGCAAGCTGATGGTAATGCTCCAGCGTAGACACGGCGATATCCACGGCGGTGACCATGCGCTGCTCGCGTTCGGCGTAAAGTAGCGCGCGACTTTGAAACGCGTTGATCGCAATCATGACGGCCAGAATCAGCCATAAAATGGCGACGCCCAGCAGACGCTGGCGACGCAGCGGTAGGGCGGCCAGCCCTTTTTGTGCGGAGACAGTCGACCCTGATGACGGGTGAGTGTTAGCGACGGGTGACGACGTAATGGCGGTGCTCATTATCGGTTAGGCTCGCTTATATGGTCAGTATGTTCCCTTGAAGTGCCGCTGCCTGGGCAGGCGGGCACTAGGCTAATACTAAAGTATTAGTCGAGGCGCTACCGCAGCAATAGCGTGGCAAAGTGTCACCTAATGTAGTGCTAAATAGAGAAAAATCAGGGGCATGGAAGTGGTGGTTCAGAGGTTATAAGCCGCAAACTTGAAAAAACATATGCATGCCCCGATATCCTCTCTTCTATCTCTTTTTGCTCCCCACTTGCTGACAGGACATGTTCATGGCCGAACCGGCATTGTCGATCCGTGGCCTTACCAAGATGTATGGCAACGGTTTTCAAGCGTTAAAAGGTATCGATTTAGACGTCCAGCAGGGCGATTTTTTTGCGCTGCTGGGTCCCAATGGGGCGGGAAAGTCCACCACTCTGGGTGTGGTGTGCTCGCTAGTGCAGAAAACGGCGGGCAAGGTGTCGATTTTTGGGATCGACATCGACAAAGACTTCGCCAAAGCGAAATATCAGCTTGGCGTGGTGCCCCAGGAGTTCAACTTCAACCAGTTCGAAAAGGTGCTGGATATCGTACTGGCCCAGGCGGGCTATTACGGCATGAAGCGCAGCGAAGCGCTGCCTCGCGCCAAGCAGCTCTTGACTGACTTAGGGCTATGGGAGAAGCGAAACGGCAGCGCGCGGATGCTCTCGGGTGGCATGAAGCGCCGCCTGATGATTGCGCGTGCCTTGATGCACCGCCCCAAACTGCTGATCCTCGACGAGCCTACCGCCGGGGTCGATATCGAGCTTCGCCGCAGCATGTGGGAGTACATGCGGCGTATCAATCGTGATGAGGGGACGACAATCATCCTCACCACGCACTACCTCGAAGAAGCCGAGAGCTTGTGTCGTAATATCGCGATCATCAATCACGGTGAGATCGTGCGAAATACGAGCGTGCGCGAGCTGCTGGCAGAGCTGGATACCGAAACCTTCCTGCTGGATCTGGCCGAGCCGGTAGAACAAGTGCCCACCCTCGAAGGCTTCGAACTGCAGCAAATCGAGCCCTCTCAGCTGGCGCTGGTGATTCACCGTGGCCAGCAGTTGAACGATGTGTTCAGTGCGTTAAGCGCGCAGGGCATTCAGGTGGTATCCATGCGTAACCGCGCCAACCGCTTAGAGGAGATGTTTGTTTCCATGGTAGAGAGCAGTCAGCAGGCCATCGACCAGCGTGAAAAGCAGGAGGCCCGCGCATGAATGCAATGCAAACCCTCGTGGCTTTATGGACGCTAGTGCTCAAAGAGGTCAAGCGCTTCACCCGTATCTGGCCGCAAACCCTGCTGCCGCCCTCCATCACCATGGCCATGTACTTCATCATTTTTGGCAACCTGATTGGGTCGCGTATTGGTGATATGGACGGCTTCAGCTACATGGACTTTATCGTGCCAGGGCTGATCATGATGTCGGTGATCACCAACAGCTACTCCAACGTGGCGTCCAGCTTCTTCTCCAACAAATTCCAGCGCTCCATTGAAGAGATGATGGTGTCACCCATGCCCAATGGCGTGATCCTTTCCGGGTTTATTCTGGGCGGCATGGCACGTGGCCTGGGCGTGGGGCTGATCGTGACGCTGGTATCGCTGTTTTTCACTCGCTTAACGGTCGAGCATCCGCTGCTCACGGTGTTGGTGGTGGTGCTCACCTCGGCGCTATTCTCCATTGGCGGCTTTATCAACGCCCTGTTGGCGAACAAGTTTGATGATATCTCCATCGTGCCGACGTTTATTCTGACGCCGCTCACCTATTTAGGCGGGGTGTTCTACTCGATTTCGATGCTGCCGGATTTCTGGCAGGGCGTCTCGATGCTCAACCCGATTCTGTATATGGTGAACGTCTTCCGCTACGGTTTTCTGGGCGTTTCCGATATTCCGGTAGGCTGGGCGCTGGCCGCCATTTTTGCCTTTATTATTGTCCTGTTCATGGTCGCGCTGACCATGCTAGAGCGCGGTAAAGGCATTCGCAGCTAATTCACGGCCTGACTGCAATGCCCTTATTGAACTAGCACGACTGAGAGAGTTTCCATGGCACATCGCCCCGACACTTTAGAACACGCGCCCCTGGGGCGCGATTCCGTTTACCCAGAGCAGTACGATGCGGGGTTGTTGTATCCGATTCCCCGTGCTGCCAACCGCGCGCCGCTTGGTATTGAAGAGGGCGCGCTGCCGTTTGTCGGCGAAGACGAGTGGCACGCGTTCGAGGTCTCTTGGCTCAACGCGCGTGGCAAACCCATCGTTGCGGTGGCGCGGTTTCGCTTGCCCGCCAGCTCGCCTCATCTCATCGAGTCCAAATCCTGGAAACTCTACCTCAACAGCCTCAACCAAACGCGCTTTGCCAGCCAAGCCGAGGTGGAGAAGACGTTGGTACACGACCTGAGCCGCGCTGCCGGTGCCAGCGTTAGCGTCGAGTTGCTGGGCGTTGATGACAGTGAACTGGCGCCCAAGCGCCTGCCAGGGGAGTGCTTAGACGACCTGGATATTGAGGTGAGCGACTACACGCCAAGTGCCACGCACCTTGCTACCCGTGATGAGATCGTCGAAGAGACCCTGCATTCGCATCTGCTAAAATCTAACTGCCCGGTGACCGGTCAGCCGGATTGGGGAAGCGTTTTGATTCGCTATAAAGGCCCCAAGCTCGACCGAGAAGGGCTACTGCGCTACCTGATTGGCTACCGGCAGCACCAGGATTTTCACGAGCACTGCGTCGAGCATATCTTCACTGATTTAATGCAGCAGGCGAAGCCGGAAGAGTTGCTGGTGTTGGCGCGCTACGTGCGTCGTGGCGGCTTGGACATCAGCCCGTGGCGTGCCACACCGGGTTTGGCACCCCCTAGCCCGCTGCGCCTGGCGCGCCAGTAACGCTCACCCTAACGGATAAGGAGTCACCATGGACGCCCTCACGCTGCTTCACGAACGTAGCTCCATGGGCAAGCTCGCTGAGCCTGCCCCCAGCGCCGACCAGCTCAGCGCCATCTATCAAGCGGCGCTTCGTGCCCCCGACCACAAAGAGCTGCGACCGTGGCGCTTCATCGAATTCACCGGTGAAGGCCGGGAGCGCCTGGGCGAGCTGTTTGCCGAAGCGGAGTTTCAGGAAGACCCTCACGCGAGCGACGAGACGCTCAACGCCGCCCGTAAAAAGCCTTTACGCGCGCCGATGATCATTGCCGTGATTGCCAAGGTCACCCCGGATATTCCCAAGGTGCCCAAGATGGAGCAGGTGATTTCCGCAGGCTGTGCCGCTCACGGCATCCTGCTGGCGGCTCATGCGCTCGGTCTTGGGGCCATGTGGCGCAGCGGAAAATACGCGTTCGACCCCGTGGTGCGTAAGGGGTTAGGGCTTGATGAAGAAGATGAGGTCGTCGCCTTCATCTATCTGGGTAGCGTGGGCGGTCGCCACAAGCCTCTTCCCCAGCACGACACGGCAGATTTCGTCGAACGTTGGCAATAATCGCCGCCGTCAAGGAGAGCGACATGCGCCCAACACGCCAGCCGGGTATGCCACACCCACGATTGCCGCTGCCGGAAGGAGAAGAGGATCTCATCGCTTTCCAGCGCTGGTTGGAGGCCGCCATTCCCATGGTGGCAGCGCTTGGTATTACCCGTATGAGCCAAGCCAACGGTGCACTCACGTGGCAACTGGCGCTGACGCCCAATCTCAACGACAAAGGCACTGGCTTCGGTGGGGCGCTGACCGCGCAAACCACGCTGCAAGGCTGGTGTTGGGTCACCCTGTGGCTTCGCCAGCAGGGCAGGGCGCAAGACGTGGTGGTCGCCGAGGCTAGCCAACGTTTTCTCGCCCCGGTCACCGGTGACTACCGCATGACCTGTGCCCCCAGCCATCCGGATGGCCCTGCAAAGCTCGCCGCCAAACTCAGCGAGCGAGGCAAGGGCAGTATCGAATTGACCCACCAGCTCTACTGCGGTGATGCGCTCTGTTTAGAAGCCACAGGCCGTTACGCCGTGCTGCCAAACGCCTAGTCAGGAAAAAGGCTTGCTATTTCACGGCTTAGACCATAGAATATGCGCCGTTCTGTTGAGAAAGGCAGCGCCTAACAGCAGAGCTGAAATGTGGAGAGGTGTCCGAGTGGTCGAAGGAGCACGCCTGGAAAGTGTGTAAGTCGAAAGGCTTCGAGGGTTCGAATCCCTCCCTCTCCGCCAAGAATATAGATTAAGCCGCTGATTTCAGCGGCTTTTTTGGTTTTATAGTTTTATCAGTCCCCCAATTAGTCCCCCAGCGCTCCCAGGTGGTAGGAGAGTGCGTCTCGGCTGTCTTGCTACTGCCGTTGTCCGATAATCGCCAGCCGATGATCTCGCGTGTATAGCAGTCAATGATGACCGTTAGGCTACCTATCCTTACTACACCATAGTGTGACAAGTCGGTTGCCCAACGCTCATCCGTCCTTGAGGAAGCTGACGGTAGGCTCCTGGCTCAAGACCGAAAGTCTTGAGGCCGCTTGCGTACCTGCCAAACCTTCAGTCGAAAGATGTGCTGTATAGGCTTGCGGGTCACACTCCAGACGGCGATAGCCGTAAGTAGGAGAGTGCTCCAAGGCTAGTTTTACTTGGCTGACCAGCTCAGTATTGATCAAGCTGGGTTGGTTTATAACGTCCTCCTGATGGCTGCACTATAAACTGTGCAGCTACGAAGGGGCACTTCAATAGTTCAAGGGTAATCTAAAATACTTTGGAATTTAATGGCTTCACCTTTTTCACAGTATTGATGTTATTGCTTTGATTGCTATGGTTTTCATGGGACTCAGCAGTGGATTATCACTAACCCAGCCAATAGCCTCAACCAACGCTAAATAGGAAATCGAATTAATTGTGAATCGCCAATGACGTTCTAGGCCATCGTGCGGACTTTAGTGTTATTTTTGATACCACCAGGAGCGTGTATTTCCATTTTTAAAGTGAGCGATAAGGTGGTCTTAGTAAGGGCTTCTGTATTCTCCATAGAAGTTAAAGAGCTTGGCTTTTTCTCTGAAACCTCTAGCTAAATATTGAGTTTGACCATGATGCGTTAAAATAGAATTAAAACTTTTATTTACACTTCGTGAACTGCGATTTTTGTTAATTGTGCCTTGTCTGGTACGTGCTCATCACGTTAATAAGAGCCCTCCGTTAATCAAGTTGTAATAAGCCTAACTGTGTTTGCTCTGTGGAATTTCACGAAATAGGCAGTCTTTATGTTTAGGTTGATGTAAGTGTTAAGTGTGACGATATTGCTGAATTTCAGGTTGCCATCTTCAAGTTTTAATGATTGGCGTTTTTTAGTAGTAGTAAAAGCCATATTTACAACCTTTTTTTAAGGCTTTTTCAAGTGTTTCAGGGTTTATAGAGCCGTCAGGAGACTGCATGATAGAGATTGTAGTCGCTAGCTCTGTAACGCGTTCTCTGACTAATTTAAAATAAATGGTGCGTAGGTTAAAGTCTTTAGATGGATCTCCTCCATTCTTCAGTACTTCAAGGCTACAGCGGTGGTTAATTTCGTTCATCAATTCATCGATCAAACTATCCACGTCACTTTGATGTATATATTGTTGTGCTACATCTAAAAACGAATCGCTTAAATTGCTGGTTTCTTTAGCTATAAAATTCTTTTTTCCCAGCGCCTCGTTAATAAGGTCGCTGAGTGTTTGTGCTTGAGACTGTTTACGCTTTTTCGCTAAAAGCTTTAGTTGCTTTATTTTTTTCTCTGGGATTTGAAGAGAGACTGGGTTGCCATTCTTCTTACGGTATTGGTACGTATTCCAGGCTCCTTTCATTTGCCTGCTGGCTTCTCGATATTCAGCTTCATCAGGAAGCTTCTTCAAGCTTTTAGCCATCTCAACATAACCGTACTCAGCAGGCGGTTTTACCGAAATGAACGCCGTAGAACCTTTGAAAATCTTACGCGCCAAGTAACTAGCTATCCACTCCAGCTGAGCAGGATCACGAGTTACGATCCAATCGAAAGGTTGAGTCATGAACAATTTCCACTAGTGAATTAGATATATCTAATTTTTTTGAGTCGGCTGTCACATGTCAAATACATTGTACACATGCAATGTACGGTTTCAATGGTTAATTACAATGTAATAGAACAACGTAAAAAAGTGAATTGTTAAAAGTCCGTGAAATCGGATTTTTATTTTTTGTAGAATGCCGTAAGCTGCATGCTATGCACACATCCATTCTGACCTACAAGAACGCTCGCCTAACGCCCGAAGAACGATGGCTACTGATGCAGTGGGCGTCTGTGATAGGCGCTGACCAGAGCTTTGATGGCACGTTGAAGGATCTCTTCATGAGCCTAGGCATGACGTATGCGCAAGGCCGTCGAGCCTGGGGTTGTCTCATAAAAAAACACGGAGAAAGGCAAAACCAGTTTATTGAGATTGAGCGGCTACCTATTAAAGGACCAGGACGGCCAGCGGTACGTTATCGTTTATCAGCAAAGTTTGTGAAAGAACTACAGAAGTATCCGTTGTCTTCTACGCACCACGTAGAAGAAATAGCCACACTTACCAAAACGACCCTACTATCTGCTGAAAATAAAAATAAGGATCTGGTAAGAGATGGACGTCGCCGCCGTTCAAGGTTGACCTTGCCTAACCGGTGGCTATTAATGGTGTTGCTAGCTCATGCTGATACGCCAGGTGTAATAACCAGCCTTGGAATATCAACAATACGTCACCTCACTGGGATGTCACGCTCCCGCATAGATAGGCAACTGAAGAAATTGGTCGATTTAGGTATCGTTGCTCACCATGAGCCAGGGCGATACTCACACCAAGCTAAAAAACGCAAAACCTCTATTTATCTGCTTGATTTAGCCCACCCCTCATTTGGAAAACACACAAGAACGCCCATTACAATTGTGTCGCCGCCTTCAAGCACCAAACCCGAGGTAACGGAATCAACAAAAGGTGAAATAAAAAGAACGGAGTTAGTCGGTGGAATAGTGGATGCAGTGATGACTGCAGGGGTATGCAGCTTGCAAATCGAAGCATTGTTGAAGGAGTACAATGCCAACAAGGGTTCTGATAGTACCGTGTCAGACGATACTAAGGATGAATCAAAACGAGAGCATGATCCTTATCGCGAGGCTAAAAAATATCAAGAGAGATACAACGAAATCAAAATGGTTTTTGACCTGGCGCTATCAATGCTGCCAAGCACACGTTATCTAGAAGGTGGCGTTGAAGAACTTCTTAAGCGCTACGATGTGGAGGATGCAAACTGGTTACTTACCAGTGTTCATATCGATACTTGTCGTCTGCTAACTTCCTCCTGGAATGAATTGAAAGAAGGTTGTTCCGGGCCTGAACAGCCACAACATGACGTTATAGTGGCGACTGCTCGTCGTTTAGGCATAACGCCTGAATATGTGATCGAAACGAAACCTGAGCAGGAGTCAGAATGGGCGTCTGAAAAAGCAGACAACTATACAAAGGCCTTGGACGATAAGCCTCCCACAGTAGAACCAATAACAGAACAATTCTCTTATCACCCCTTGGCGCTACTGTTTTATGCCCTGTCACATCACCTAGCCAAACAGCTTCAGCGTGACATCATCCGTAATGGACACGGAGACGACGAAGCAATGACCTACATGCTTGTGCCTGTTTTTCCCAATTCACCTAACGGCTCGACCTTACCCGCGTTTCAACTACGTAGCTATGGCCTGCGTTCCGAAGATGCCGGTAAAGAGCCAACGACCACTATATCCCGCAGCCCTGTCAGCGAGGATCTAAAAACCTATTGGCAAACACATCATCAGGATTGCCTTTCAGCTATCAATGATGAGCCAGATGATGGCACAGAGTCTGACGCTCAAGAGCCGAGCGACGCATGACCACCAGTCGCCAAAGTCACTCTCCAATTAAAAAATACTCACCTGCCTCATCTCATGAACGAATAACAGGAGTTCGTCATGAGCAACCGACTCATCCGCATCAAAGACGTCATGGATCGCACCGGGCTGGCTAGATCGACGGTCTACAAGTACATCAACCTTGGGCAGTTCCCTCAGCCCATCAAGCTGGGCACTCGGGCTGTTGCCTGGGTCGAGCGCGAGGTGGAAGCCTGGATCTGCGAAAGCATCGAGCGCAGAGATCAAGTAGTGCTGAAGTAACTCAACCTTTCCTCATTTAATTGAAGAGTGATTATTCGCTAACGGCGACTCACTCCCACCAGCAACCATCAGTACCTATCGGTCACTACCCATTCCCAAGAACCTTGTTTAATTATTATTATTTAAATCAATTAGTTAAATCAAAGGGTAATGGAAGGGGCATCAAGCCCCGTACCTGAGTAGCGAGCGTAAAGGTAGCCATCCACACGTATCCGTCTCAATGAATCCAGCCTCCGCTGGAGGCTTCGTCGTGCCTGACATACATGCTCATGCCTCCGAAGGCATGGGTCGATCTCACTATCGAGGTAATTAAAATGCTTCAACGACACCCATCAAACGCTAATTTGTGCTTGAACGCTGCTTCTACCTTCAACGGGCTTGCTCTCCAAGTGAAACATCTCCCAATGACCGATGAATACCTTCAGGCCCTTTACAATACAATGCACAAGGCTCTCGCTGACTACCCTCGCGTGCTAGCCTTCAGAGTCGATCCTGTCATTCCTACAACGATAAGTGACCGGATGAGGCCGGAGGATCACAAAGGCCTTATCGCAAGGTTCATCGCTTCCTTGAAAGCGATTATCAAACATGATCGTGAGAGTAAACGCCAAGCTGGCTGGGTGCCTGACACTAAGGTGCGCTACGTGTGGTGCCGGGAGATTGGCCTTAACGGCAAGCCGCACTATCACTTCTTCTTCCTACTGAATCGTGACGCGTATCACATGCCAGGTAAGGCAGGCTCTCAAAACGAGAACCTTATCAGCCGGGTGTCACGTGCTTGGTACAGCGCGCTGGGAATCACGTGGAACCCTCAAGAGCCATGGGTACACATACCTGCTAACCCGTACTACTGGATCGACCGAGGTGACCTGACTAGCTTTGAGCAGGCTTTCACACGTGCCTCTTATCTCTGTAAAACGAATACAAAGCAGTACGGGCTAGGTGTACGAGCGTTTGGCACCAGTCGTCACTGAAAGTCTCATGATGATCATTGAGCAAGGCTGCTAAGCAGCGCTTTGCCCCCATGCCCCCACACCGCTAAACTCGGCTCACTCTTTTGTGGGGGCTAGGTATCCGCCATGCCCACGGTTACTGCCATACATGGAATCATCAATGAGCCACACCGTTACGCTGCAACAGCTGGAAACCCCAGTAGGACTTTAACCTGTGAGCAAGGGATTATGAGTGCAACCAAACAAACTTTGGGATCGCGCCTGCAATGCGGAAACAAAGGTTTTTCAATGAGTTAAGTTTTCCATGGTTTACATTACCCACATGGTTTTCACCCTGTTAGCAGCCAAATGACAACCAGGCGGCAACCAATTGACAACCAAATTACCACCGCTGCAGCAAGACGAGGGTGACTACATAGCAGGCTGCATAAAGCGGCTTAGACAGTGAATCAGGGAACAACCTGATAAGCGCACCATTGGAAAAGCAGGCTTCTGCGCTCAGCCCTACCTTCCGTCAGCAGACGTTGAGCCAATTCGTTCACTGTTTGTAAAGCTTCATTCCATGTAGCGGGCTCATCATGATAAACCAGTGAGCCAATAAAACGCTCGTAGCGATACGGATGGATGGGGTTGGTCTTTAAGCACCCGAGGCCATAGAGCAGCTTAACTGCTGGGCTAGTGACAAATTGTGTATGCTGGTTGCCGGACGGAGCCACTGCCCAGCGCGTAGCGGCTCCGTTCCTCTTTTGTTACGTATATTTCATTCAGCACTTTTGCAACTGTTATGATGACTACACTTTTTCCGAAAGGTAGGTGAGGCGCAACAGCGTTGATACCTCGCCCACCAGGTACAGTTCATGACATTGATATCTAATAAAAATGCTTCTTCCAAGCATCGCCCCCAACACTCGTTCATACGCTTGATCATGTTTCCCTTTGCTACTTTGCGTGGGCGCTTGGTCGTTGGTGCCGTAGTGCTGTGGAGCTTGCTTTGTCTTGTCATCTTAACGTTCGGTTGGCAGGCAGGTAAGTACCTGGTTAATGAGACTAATCACCAGCATCTGCGTTATGAGACAGAGCTCATCAGTAACTCGATCACCCTTCAGGTGAATGAGCGGCTCAGAGAACTTGAACGCTTGGCCGAGAGGGTTCCGCTGCCTAGAGAAGGGGCTCTATTTGAACAGCATGGTCACAAGTTGGAACCTCTCTTCGAAGCGCTAATACTCTTTGATACGAGTAGCCAAGTCGTTGATGAATGGCCTATCGACGGAGGACGCCGTGGCAACAATTTCGCCGACCGGGAATATGCTCGATTCATGAGCGCTTTTAAAACGCCTTATGTCAGTGAACCTCTCATGGGTCGCATCACTAACACGCCGTTGGTGCTCATGCTAGTTCCTCTTCGTGACGATGAGGGACACTACACAGGTTTCTTAGGTGGGTTAGTTAACCTCAAGCAAAGCCAGCTATTTAGAAACTTTGACCTACTTCGATTAGGTGAAGGTGGCTATGTGAACCGCCCCGGCTTTACCGGAGACTCCATATCTTGAGAGGATGGAGTTATGAACTCACCAAAACGATATTCCCCAGAAGTCCGGGAGCGAGCTGTTCGATTAGTCCTTGAACAGCAAGGCGAATACCCGTCCAAGTGGGCGGCGATCTGCTCCATTGCCAGCAAGTTCGGCTGTACACCAGAGACTTTGAGAGCCTGGTGCAAACGCACAGAACTCACGCAGGAAAACAGCTCGGTTAACCTGCCTGAAAATGAACGACTCAAGCAGCTAGAGCGTGAAAACGTCGAATTGAAGCGCGCTAATGAAATTCTCCGTAAGGCGGCTGCTTTTTTCGCCCAGGCGGAGCTCGACCGCAAACCCAATTGATGGTGTCATTTATCGACGAGCATCGTGCTCAGTTCGGGGTCGAGTCGATTTGTAGTCAACTGCCAATCGCCCCATCGACGTATTACCACCACAAGGCACTTGAAGCTGATCCTGAACGGCGGGCAGACCGGTATCGACAGGATGCGTTTCTTACCGCTGAGATTCAGCGCGTGTGGGAAGAAAACTTCTGCGTCTACGGTGCCCGTAAGGTCTGGCGGCAACTCCGCCGTGAAGGCGTTAATGTTGCTCGTTGCACTGTAGAACGGCTCATGCGCCGCCTAGGAATTCGCGGCGTGGTGCGAGGCCAACGCCCCTTCACGACCCTCAGTGATCCCGGCCAGAAACGGGCACCTGATTTAGTGAAACGTGACTTTACGGCTATGCGTCCTAATCAGCTTTGGGTAGCCGATTTTACCTATGTCGCTACCTGGTCTGGCTTCGTTTACGTTGCGTTCGTTATCGATGTTTATGCACGCTGTATCGTGGGTTGGCGTGTAGCGACGTCGATGAGAACGGCACTGGTGCTGGACGCTCTGGAGCAAGCTCTGTGGGCACGAAAACACAGACAAGGGTTGATCCATCATAGTGATAGGGGAAGCCAATATCTCTCGATCCGCTACACCGAGCGTATGGCTGACGAGGGTATCAATGCCTCAGTCGGCACCACCGGCGACTCCTACGACAATGCGCTGGCTGAAACCATCATCGGCTTGTTCAAAACGGAGGTGATCCATCATCGTGGCCCATGGAGGGGACTGGATGCCGTTGAGTATGCCACGCTGGAGTGGGTTGACTGGTTCAACAACCGCCGACTGCTGGAACCCATCGGAAACGTTCCACCAGCAGAACGAGAAAGGACGTATTATCGTCAACTGGAAGAGTCGGGTGAAGCTGCTTGACTCAAACAAACCGGTCTCCGGAATAACCGGGGCGGTTCAATGTGACGATTACGACAGCGTCTGGTCAACGCATCTACGACCCTTACCAAACAGACGCCATCGTGACATTACCTAGCACCATTTCACCTGTCTTAGCACAGGCGCTGGATGGCTGGGAAGGTGAGAGTCATGAGCGCTCACTATCCGGAGAAGATCAACTGGTTGCCTATCGACAAATTTGGCCTGCGAATTGGATTGTCGGTGTGCATCTGCCACAAGTGCAAGCTGAAGCACCTCTTATTGCGGGTATGAAGAAAATTACCACCTACGTATGGGGCATACTCATCTTTATTTTGCCTCTTATCTGGATATTGATTTGGATGGCGTTGCGACCTCTAACGCATCTTGCTCGGCAGGTACTGGAGCTACGAAGTGGTTTCCGCCCTGTATTGGATATTCCGACCACGATGAAAGAACTTCGCCGTGTCGTTGATGTGATTAACGTGACGGAACTTGCTCGCCAGGGGGTCTTACGTGACTTAGCCGAACGTGAAGCTTTATTGAGAGGTACGTTGTCTGCGTCTCCACAAGGCATGTTTGTAACGGATCAGCGTGGCCGATTGACGTTTATCAACGATGCGTTACTTCAGCTTCTAGGCGATGATACTCCTCGAAGCATGCAAGCCTGGAGCCGCCGGATTCACCGTGATGACCGCCGAGATGTCAGAACAGCGTGGTTGCGCAGCCTTGTAAAACAAACGAATTTTGCGCGTCAATTTCGCTTTATAAGCGCCAATGAAGGCGTGCTCTGGCTAGATGTGAGTACCGCGGCTGTACGTGTTGAAGGGCATTTTATCGGGACTGTCGGCACAGTGCTCGATATCACTCAGCACCAACAAGACTATGCTCAAAAACGCTGGGAAGCAGAGCATGACTCTCTAACCGGTTTGCTCAATCGTCGCGGTCTGACGAGGCACCTCGAAGAGTTGCTTATTCAGTGGCAAGGCTCGGAAAAACCAACCGCGGTCATGCTTTTCGATTTAGATCACTTTAAGCCAGTCAACGATCAAGGGGGGCACGCTCTAGGCGACCAAATGCTTCAACAGATTGCGCGTATCGTACAGAGCGAAATTCGCAGTAGCGATTATGCCGCTCGACAAGGGGGAGATGAATTTGCCGTATTGCTACCGGGCTGTACTCCAGCACGTGCACTCACCATTGCCGAGTCTCTGCGTGCAAGCATCGCGGATAGCTCGATTGAGGCGCAAGGACGCCAATGGCAAGTGACCGCTAGTATAGGGGTCAGTCATTTCCATCAAGGTGACAAGACAATCGACGACATTCTTAGTCGTGCCGATACGGCCAGCTATCGGGCAAAGCAAAGTGGACGTAATAAGGTTGAAGGAGATGCCGATGGCTAGCCGAAAATCACTTTACCAAGCTGACACTTAGTTACTTTCGTCCAACTTAGGCCCTTAATGTATATCAAAGGCTCTTAGATTTGATATTCGCCTTACAGATTAAAAGGGCCAGCATGAAGGCTGGCCCTATATTTTAAATCATTGACTATATATTAATAGTCAACATGTAACTCATAGCGGTTATTGTCCTTTTCTTTAGCACCTCCCAATGCATTACCTGTTACTTCAAGCTGATAATTGCCTGGCTGCAATTGGCGAACCATTTCAAAATGGCCACGGGGGCTGGATGCTTCTGCCACCTGCTGTCCAGCTGCATTGTAAAGCACAGCAGAGATACGGTTACCAGTGCTGGTTGCGCCTGGGAAGTGCTCACTTACTATCTTCAGCGTAGTCGCTTGTTGAATGTTAATATTGAAACGCTTTGATTGGCCTTGGGCCAGCAATTGTGTAGAAGAGACGCCTCTTTCAAGTAGTGGCAGATCTTGGATGGTCGTCCCATAGTTAGCCAATGCAGGCGTTGAAAGAATGCTAGCTACAAGCGCTCCAAAGAGAATTGATTTAACTTTCATGATAACTACTCCAGTGGTTGGTTACATGGTTATATTAGCTGGGGTTTTTGAAATGAAGCTGAATATAAAAATAAAAATAATAAAAAACGCCACCATTTGGTGACGTTAAAAGTTACACACTGTCAGAGTCGTTAGAACATTAGTTTAACACCGGCAACAACTCCAGTATCTTCCGTGTTGTCGCCACTGGCTCGGGAGAGATCTGCAGTGTCGCCGTATTCTTTCTCCCAATAGGCACCGATGTAGGGGGCGAAGCGTCGGGTCACTTCGTAGCCTAGCCGTAGGCCAGCACGAACCGAGTTAAGGCCTTCGCCCACGCCAAATTCTTCAACTTCACTGGCGGCCACGGCAATTTCGGTGCGCGGCTGTAGGTAGAGCCGCTGAGTCAGGCGCAGATCGTATTCGCCTTCAAAACTGGCGGCCACGTCGCCATCTTCACTCACTTGTAATGCCACGTCGGTTTCAATGCCGTAGGGCATTACGCCTTGCAGGCCGACAACCCCATAGGTGCGTTCAGCGTGATCATCGGAGAAAACACCGCCTTGATAACCGATCCCCCCCTGTAACTCCCAAAAATCAGCCACTAAACGACTATAGAGTAGTTCCAAAGACTCAAACTCAGCATCTTCGCCGTCGCCCTGGACATTTTCGCCTTCTGACTTTAGGTAAATGCGGTTGATATCGCCGCCGTACCAGCCTTGAAAGTCCCATACCACGGCTTCTGGGCCTTTATCAGGCACGCTATATTCGAGCCGATCAAACAGTGCCATACCCATATTATGTTCCTCAGTGGGCGCTGGCCAACTGTCTGGTGCCGCATAGCCATCTTCGGCTTGAGCGGTCGTGGCGGCGGCCATGCCAAGGGCGGCGCTGGCGAGGGTTAAGTAGTGCTTGGTTTTCATACTGCCTCCTTAAGAAACTTGAACAACGCGGAACATGCCAGCATCCATGTGATAGAGAAGGTGGCAGTGGAACGCCCAACTGCCCTCTGCGTCTGCGGTGATCAACGCAGACACGCGCTCACCAGGCTTCACATTTAGGGTGTGTTTGCGTGGTATCAATTCCCCTTGGCCGTTTTCCAGCTCCATCCACATACCGTGGAGGTGGATAGGATGCTCCATCATGGTGTCGTTAATGAGGATTAGGCGCAGCCGCTCATCTTTCTCAAAATGAATAGGGCCGGTCACTTCGCTAAACTTCTTACCGTCGAACGACCACATATAACGTTCCATATTACCGGTCAGGTGCAGCTCAAGCTCACGGCCTGGTTCACGGCGGTCAGGCCATGGCGTGAAGGCTTTTAAATCGCGGTAGACTAAAACACGACGTTCATCAGAGTCGATGCCGATGCCCGCCTGGTCGTATCGAGAGCCGGGCTGGGCTTCACCGGCAACGAGCAAGCCATTTTCGCCGATTTTCGCCTGTTCACCCGCCATGCCACCCATATTAGAGTGATCCATGCCTTGCATGTTGGACATGCTGGAGTGGTCCATCCCCGCCATGCTGGAATGATCCATGCCTTCCATATTCGACATGTTTGAGCGATCCATTTCCGACATGTTGGAATGATCCATACCTTCCATATTCGACATGCCGGAGTGGTCCATCCCCGCCATATTTGACATGCCAGAATGATCCATCCCGCCCATACCGTGGGCACCCATGGCTTCCATACCGCGGTCGGCAATTTGACGGCGTTCAGGAATCTCCGCCTGCATGCCTTCACGTGGGGCTAGCGTGGCGCGAGCATAGCCGCTCCGATCCATGGCTTCGGCGAAGATGGTGTATGCCCGGTCGTCTTCAGGTGAAACCAGCACATCGTAGGTTTCAGCCACGCCAATACGGAACTCATCAACAGGAACGGGTTGCACCGGCTGTCCATCAGCGGCCACCACGGTCATCTTCAGGCCAGGAATACGGACATCGAAAAAAGACATGGCTGAGCCGTTAATCACGCGTAGCCGTATCCGCTCACCAGCTTTGAACAAGGCATTCCAGTTTTCTTGAGGAGAATGTCCGTTGAGAAGATAAGTATAAGTACTACCGGTGACATCGGCGATATCCCGCGAACTCATGCGCATTTGAGCCCACATGCCACGCATTTCAGCGGTCTGAGCAAAACCGTTGTTACGAACATCGGCAAAGAAGTCAGCAATCGTGCGCTCTTGGAAGTTGTAATAGCCTTCCATGGTTTTCAGATTTCGGAACACCGACATCGGGTCTTCAAAAGTCCAGTCAGTGAGCAGTAACACATGCTCACGGTCGTAACGGATAGGCTCACGCTCGGCAGCGTCGATAATCAATGGCCCGGCATGGCCAAGCTGCTCCTGCATACCGGAATGACTGTGGTACCAGTAGGTACCGTTCTGACGGACGGGAAAACGGTAGGTAAAGGTTTCACCGGGGGCGATACCTGCAAAGCTAACGCCAGGCACACCATCCATTTCCGGCGGTAGAATGAGACCATGCCAGTGGATGGAGGTGGGCTCGTCCAGCAGGTTGGTGACACGCAGTACTGCGTCTTGACCTTCTTTCAAACGAATCAGCGGGCCAGGACTGGTACCGTTAATGGTAATGGGTTGGGCTTCTTGTCCGTCAATAGGCAACGATTCACGGCGGATCGCCAGCGATACTTCGGGCCCTTCTTCAACGCCCTGAGCATAGACATTGGTACGGCCCCAGGGGTTTGCCCAGGCGGGAGTTAACCCCATTGCCGCAGCAGAACCTAAGCCTAAGGCAGCGCCTCCTTTTAACACTTGCCGACGAGAAAGAGGGCGAGAAATGATACTTGAGCGTGCCATGTGTAACTCCCATCAATGGTGAATAGCACTATCTTGATGGAAGAAGCTGAATCAAAGCTGAATGATGATTAATTGACTACTTCGCCCGTCAAGGGCAAAGCAATCGTTACGCGTAAACCACCCAGCGGGCTTCGCTCAAACTGAGAGTAACCCGAGTAGCGGGCAACTAACTGTGCAAGAATCGAAAGGCCTAAGCCGTAGCCAGGGCGGCGCTCATCCAGACGTGTACCACGCTCTCCCAAGCGCGAAAGTTCCTCGTTTGCAACGCCCTGACCATCATCATCAATCGTTAGCGTGAGTGCAGTTACAGTGACGGCAACATCGCAATGAACGCGCCTGCTTGACCATTTTCCTGCGTTATCAAGCACGATGCCTAATATTTCTGAAAAGTCGTGAGATTCAATGGGAACTTGTTCTTCCTCACTTGCTGAGTGAGTCAGGTCGAATATACGCTCAGGATAGAGGCTACGAAACATCTCAATCAGCCGTAAGCTATCACGAGTAACGTTGGCCATTCGTCCCGCATTAGGACCTGCGATACGTGAACGACGCAGCTCCGCATCCAACTGGGCGTTGATGTCTTCAATACGGCTGAGTAGTTTATGGCGTCTGTTCTCATCGATAGGCCGGTTGCCACGCAGTACTTGAGTCACGGCTGCAAGCGGTGTTTTTAATGCATGTGATAGGTTGGCGACCGATTCTCGCGAGCGCTTTAGACGAAGATCGATGTCGTCCATGAACCAGTTCAACTGGTCGACTAATTCATCTAGCTCCGAAGGGGCTACTAATGACAAGCGATCTCGTTTGCCTGAGCGCAATGCTTCAAGTTGTTGGCGCAGTTGCCAGAGTGGTATGAGTCCACGGTTAACCGCCAGCATATTGAGTATGATGAGCATCCCTAAAAGCACGGCGGCAATCCCACCGACCCACCAGTGCAAGGTCGCAAGTCCTGCTTCCACCTGTGAAAAATCCTCACCCACCAGTAGCACACCCTGTGTGCCCTGCCACTCAAAATGGCGACGATAGACGAGCATGTGCTGCGTTCCGCGATTCACGTCTATTAGGGCATCACCGTTTTCTTCCAGCAATGGAGCCAGCTGTTGCTGCCATTGCGGGTCGGAAGCGCTGACCGAGCCATTGAAGCGGAGTACATAGAGATGATGAAAGACTTGATAGCCTTGGCTAACCGAGTCGAGCGCAGTCGGCACAGCCGTTTGGTCTTGCTCTAGCTGCGCAACCGCGTGATTTGCTTCACGTTGTAAGCGTTCACCTAAAAAATCTCTTGCCAGGCTCTGTAAAAAGATCCCGTGCAATAGCCACGTGGTGACCACCACCAGTAGCGCGACGCCGCCTAGCCATGCGAGTAGCCGAATGCGTAAACTGCGTCTATCAATGTGAAGCAAAGAAATACCCCTGACCACGTCGCGTTTGAATGACTGATTTACCGAGATAACGGCGCAGACGAGCGATGTAGACTTCCACCAAGTTAGGTGCGGCAGCGTCCTGCTCCAAGGCGTAGAGCTGCTCTAGTAGCTGATCTTTCGAGTGAATACGGTCTGGATGAAGCATTAAGTAGCGCAGTAATCGAAACTCCGTTGCTGTTAGCGAACGCCACGTTTCCCCTTCTAAGCACACACGTTGACCCGCCTCATCCAACGAGACACCGTTTAGCGTAATCACCTGAGATAACTGACCAGACTGCCTACGCAGCAAGGCCTTCAGGCGGGCCATGAGTTCGGCTTCGTGGAAGGGCTTGGTGAGATAGTCATCGGCTCCCGTTTCAAGTCCAATCACTTTATCTTCCCAGGTATCGCGCGCCGTCAAAATCAAAATAGGCGTACTGCGCTTCTGCTTGCGCCAATGAGCGAGAAGATCTAACCCCGATCCATCGGGCAAACCGACATCTAAAATAGCCAGCTCATAATGCTCGGTTGCCATCAGCGACTTGGCCGCTTTCAATGAAGCGGCCAAATCAACCAGGTAACCGTTGTCCTTGAGACTCTCTGCCAAGCTTTCTGCCAACAAATCATCATCTTCGAGTAGCAACAGTTTCATGGGTCTACGTCAGATTAGAGAGAAAAGTTACCGTACATGCCGGATTCATAATGACCGGGAATGTTACAGGCATACTCTAGCTCGTTAACATTGTCAGGGACACTCCATAATAAAGTCCCGGTTTCACCAGGCTCAATGGTGACACCTGCCATGTTCATGCTAGCCATATCGTGACCGTCGCCGTGTGACATATTCGACATATCATGGCCTCCGCCGTTGGCCATGTTTAGCATCATTTGACGATGTTCTTCTTGGGCTTCTTTGCTACCGATCACAAACTCATGTTCTAAATTGCCGGTGTTGGTGATTTCAAATTTGACAATTTCACCCGCCGCCATTTCTAACGTTTCAGGGTCGAACCACATATCGCCAGCATCAAGAGTGATCGTGCGGTCAACGTCAGCGTCGGTCAGGCCACTGTCACCGCCGCCATGGCCGGGTGCAGCCCATGCCGCGCTTGTTACTAGGCTTAGTGAAAGAGCTAGCAAAGACGTTGTTAAAATGGTGTTGCGCATGGTCATTTACCTCAAAAGGGTTGTTGTCACTGCTTCCTTATACGGTGTTAACCTGAAACGAGCCTGAACCCAGCGGGTAGAATATGATCCATCGCAACTTTTCATTTTTTACAACGTTACAAGGCTTGACCTTGAGGTAGCCCTAGAGTCGTACACTCAGGGCGTAATTTCTAACTGACTTGATCGGAGGCTTACCATGATGAATGCCGATTGCTTAGCTTTTATGAGCTCAATGGGCTGGTACGGCTGGCTGATGCCGCTGTTTTTTCTTCTGCTCGTAGGCTTAGGTATCGCGTCGCTCGCAAAATACTTGTTTAGCCACACAACGAGGGCAGGCCGTTCATGAAACATCTTAACGCTACTATTCTATCAATTGCTTTGGCTCTCGGGGCTACATCGGCTCAGGCTGCACTGCCGGACGAAGCTACACTGTACAAAAATCCTCAGTGCGGATGCTGTGATGAATATGCTCGCCACTTGGAAATGCTGGGAGTCGATGTAACCATTGTCGATAACGTTGAGCTCGGCGATATCAAACAGAAGGCTGGCGTCCCTTATGGTTTGGGGTCGTGCCACACCATCGAAATAGGTGACTACTGGATTGAAGGGCACGTGCCGATGGAGGCAGTCGAGGCATTATTTGAAGAACAACCTGACATAGGTGGGATCGGCCTAGCAGGGATGCCCATTGGTACACCAGGCATGCCAGGGCCTCAGGGTGAGCCTTACGAAATCTATATGTTCACTGACCACAAAGACGATTCGTTTATGACTCTGTAGTAGATTTTTGGCTCTTCGACGTTGGGTGTGGAATTCGCCCCCTGAGCTGGGCCAGAATATGACCTCCACAGCGGCAGGAGGTATGACATGGACGGCACCCAGATTCTAACACTCGGCCTGGGCTTGGAAGCGCCCTGGATCCTCAAGAACCAGTACCTGGATACCGCCGTGTCGCCCCACCGCTTGGACCTCTATGTCGAGGCGGAGCGAGGCAGTCTCTATCCCTGCCCAGAATGTGGTAAGGCCTGCCAAGCTCATGACTTTGCCGACAAAACCTGGCGGCATCTGAACTTCTTTCAGCATCACTGTTACCTGCATGCTCGCGTGCCGCGCACGAAGTGTCCTGACCATGGCGTCAAGCGCATAGAGGTGCCCTGGGCCCGGCCGGGCAGCGACTTTACCCTGCTGTTCGAGCAAGCGGCCATGTCACTGGTCAAGGAGATGCCGGTACTGGCCGTCTCCCGCCAGTTGGAGATTTCCGACAAACGACTATGGCGCATCGTGCACCGCTACGTTGGCCGCATGTTGGGGGAACTGGATCTGTCCAAGGTGGTGACGGTCGGCGTGGACGAAACCGCCTCCCGGCGCGGTCATCGCTATGTCACGGTGTTCCTCGACATGCAGCGCAAGCGGGAACCGGTTATCTTTGCCGTCCCAGGCTGCGGCAAGGATGCCATCCAGGCTTTCAGCGCCTTCCTGGCGGCCCATGGCGGCGACCCGAATAATGTGGTCGAGGTCGTCTGCGATATGTCGCCAGCCTTCCTTAGCGGCGTGACCGAGCACCTTCCCAAGGCCGAGGTAACGGTCGACTGGTTCCATATCGTACAGACCTTCACCAAGCGGCTGGACGAGGTACGCAAGAAAGAGCGCCGGGAGCAGGGGCACCCCAAGTCGCTGCGCTGGGCCCTGCTGAAGAACCTGGATAACAAGAACCTGACACCCAAACAGCTTTCGGCGCTCCAGGAGTTGGTGGCCGATCAGAGCGCCACGGCCGATGCCTGGGTGATCAAGGAGAAGCTACGCTGGATCCAGAAGGCTCCAACGCCCAGAGCGGCTCGGTGGCGCATCACGAACTACCTCAAGGTCATGCAGGCGGCGGTGTCTGAAAAGCCACTGCTGAAGCCGATGGGGAAAGCCCTGGCGACGCTTGAGCGGCACCCCGACGCGGTGGTCAGACGCTGGCTCTCGGGACTGACGAACGCAAGACTGGAAGGAATGAATGGTCTGTTCCAAGCGGCTCGGTCACGAGCACGTGGCTACCGGAACGAGGCCAACTTTATCGCCATGATCTACCTGATTGGCAGCCCGGTGGGCCGCCTATTCGATCAGGCCAAATCCACGTGAAGTGACGAAGAACCAGATATTGTTACTTAATAGCAATCATCCTAAGTCGTAAAGCATTGCCAATCACGCTCACTGAAGAGAGTGACATCGCCGCCGCCGCGATAATCGGTGATAACAGCATACCTGTGAAGGGGTACAAAATCCCTGCGGCAATGGGGATGCCTGCCGCGTTGTAAGCAAAGGCAAAAAAGAGATTTTGGCGAATATTACGCATGGTGGCTTTTGAGAGCTTATGCGCCGTGGCAATACCGGTAAGATCTCCTCGCAGTAGAGTAACCCCAGCGCTTTCTATCGCCACATCGGTGCCGGTTCCCATGGCAATGCCGACATCCGCTGTAGCCAGCGCAGGTGCATCGTTCACGCCGTCGCCGGCCATGACAACAATGCGCCCTTCATCACGGAGACGCTGAATCACTCGGCCTTTATCCTCTGGAAGCACTTCAGCTTCGACCTCATCAATGCCTAGCCGACGTGCCACAGCGTTGGCGGAGGTGCGATTATCGCCTGTCAGCATCACCACTCGAATGCCGCCAGCCTGGAGTGAACGAATGGCTTCTTCGGTGGTTTCCTTGACCGGATCGGCAATGGCGAGCAGCCCAGCTAAATTCCCGTCGATGCTCGCAAAGATGACAGTAGCACCGTCGCTGCGCAATTGATCGGCATGTGTGTCTTGAGACTGGGTGTTAACGCCCTCGCTTTCCATCAATAGCCGGTTGCCCAGGGCAATACGCTTGCCATCTATCTGGCCTATAACGCCCATGCCATTGGGAGCCTCGAAGTCCAACGCTTCTGTTAATTTTACCTCTGCCTCTTTAGCCTTTTCGACTATTGCATGGGCCAAGGGGTGCTCGCTGCCTCGCTCAAGACTAGCTGCCAAGCGCAAAAGCTCCGATTCAGCAATGCCTTCAGTGAGAATCAACTCGGTCACTC
This sequence comes from Halomonas meridiana, assembly GCF_009846525.1. Classification (NCBI taxonomy): domain Bacteria; kingdom Pseudomonadati; phylum Pseudomonadota; class Gammaproteobacteria; order Oceanospirillales; family Halomonadaceae; genus Vreelandella; species Vreelandella aquamarina. The sequence continues at coordinate 1,215,384 of NZ_CP024621.1, forward strand.
GTGGTTTGCCTTCGGTAAGCGTGCCGGTTTTGTCGACGACGACGGTGTCGACCTTCTCTAGACGTTCAAGAGCTTCGGCATCGCGAATCAACACGCCTAACTGGGCACCTCGCCCTACACCGACCATAATTGACATGGGGGTAGCAAGACCTAGCGCGCACGGGCAGGCAATGATCAGAACACTAACCGCCGCAATAAGGCCAAACGCCATCGGCGGGGTAGGGCCCCACAATGACCAGGCGATGAAAGCCACAACAGCAATGAGAATAACGACGGGTACAAAGATGCTGGCGACTTTGTCGGCAAGCCCTTGAATGGGTGCGCGGCTGCGCTGGGCGCTGGCGACCATTTGCACAATCTGCGACAGCATCGTGTCCTGGCCCACCTTGTCAGCGCGCATGACAAAGGATCCTTGACCATTGATGCTGCCGCCAATGACGCCATCGCCGACTTCCTTTTTCACCGCTAGTGGTTCACCGGTAACCATGGATTCGTCAACGTTGGAGCGACCTTCCATCACTTCGCCATCTAATGGCACCTTATCGCCGGGGCGCACCCGGAGACGATCCCCTACCTGAACCTGGTCAAGAGAGATATCTTCCTCATTGCCCTGATCATCAAGGCGTCGAGCGGTAGCAGGCGCCAAGTCGAGCAGAGCACGAATAGCGCCAGAGGTTTTTTCACGAGCGCGTAGCTCTAATACTTGTCCCAGTAAAACTAAAACGACAATCACTGCCGCTGCTTCGAAATAAACGGCCACCGAACCATCGGCTTGACGGAAGGCGTCGGGAAAGATGCCCGGTGTGAGGGTGGCCAGCAAACTGTAGAGCAACGCGGTGCCGGTACCGATCGCGATTAGCGTGAACATATTAAGGCTGCGATGCACTAGCGAACGCCATCCGCGTACAAAGAATGGCCAACCTGCCCAGACGACTACCGGCGTTGCCAGCAGCAGTTGAATCCAGTTAGAGGTTTGCTGGGAAATAAAATGCATAAGGCCAAACACGTGGCCACCCATTTCTAGGGCAAACACGGGGAGGGTCAGTACTAGGCCGATCCAGAAACGCCTGGTCATGTCCTTGAGTTCGTCCGAAGGGCCGGTGTCAGCAGAGACGGTCTCAGGTTCCAGCGCCATGCCACAGATTGGACAGTCGCCTGGGCCTTCTCGTCGAACTTCTGGGTGCATCGGGCAAGTATAAATAGACCCCGAGGGTACTGACGCTTGTGACTGTTTGCTTGGCTCAAGATACGCATCAGGCTTGGCAATAAACTTTTCCTGACACTTTTCTGAGCAGAAGTACCAAGTCTTACCCGCGTGATCGGCACGGTGGCGGGAGGTATGGGGATCAACGTCCATGCCACAAACAGGGTCTTTCACCTTTGTCTCGTTATGGTCTTCAGACATCGTTCATTCTCCCCGTTTGGCGAACAAGGCGCATGGCTTCGTGCTCTTCAAGTGCTAAAAGGGAATCTAAGAGCTCTTTAGCCTCAGGAATTTCCGCTTTGCCAACGAGGGTTCGATAAAGGTTTATCGTTTGTTCATGGAAATCAAAAACCTCTCGGCAAATGTCGTCAACACTTAGCGTGGAATAGGGCGCATCGCAGGTATGAACCGCCCCGGTTATTCCGGAGACCGGTTTGTTTGAGTCAAGCAGCTTCACCCGACTCTTCCAGTTGACGATAATACGTCCTTTCTCGTTCTGCTGGTGGAACGTTTCCGATGGGTTCCAGCAGTCGGCGGTTGTTGAACCAGTCAACCCACTCCAGCGTGGCATACTCAACGGCATCCAGTCCCCTCCATGGGCCACGATGATGGATCACCTCCGTTTTGAACAAGCCGATGATGGTTTCAGCCAGCGCATTGTCGTAGGAGTCGCCGGTGGTGCCGACTGAGGCATTGATACCCTCGTCAGCCATACGCTCGGTGTAGCGGATCGAGAGATATTGGCTTCCCCTATCACTATGATGGATCAACCCTTGTCTGTGTTTTCGTGCCCACAGAGCTTGCTCCAGAGCGTCCAGCACCAGTGCCGTTCTCATCGACGTCGCTACACGCCAACCCACGATACAGCGTGCATAAACATCGATAACGAACGCAACGTAAACGAAGCCAGACCAGGTAGCGACATAGGTAAAATCGGCTACCCAAAGCTGATTAGGACGCATAGCCGTAAAGTCACGTTTCACTAAATCAGGTGCCCGTTTCTGGCCGGGATCACTGAGGGTCGTGAAGGGGCGTTGGCCTCGCACCACGCCGCGAATTCCTAGGCGGCGCATGAGCCGTTCTACAGTGCAACGAGCAACATTAACGCCTTCACGGCGGAGTTGCCGCCAGACCTTACGGGCACCGTAGACGCAGAAGTTTTCTTCCCACACGCGCTGAATCTCAGCGGTAAGAAACGCATCCTGTCGATACCGGTCTGCCCGCCGTTCAGGATCAGCTTCAAGTGCCTTGTGGTGGTAATACGTCGATGGGGCGATTGGCAGTTGACTACAAATCGACTCGACCCCGAACTGAGCACGATGCTCGTCGATAAATGACACCATCAATTGGGTTTGCGGTCGAGCTCCGCCTGGGCGAAAAAAGCAGCCGCCTTACGGAGAATTTCATTAGCGCGCTTCAATTCGACGTTTTCACGCTCTAGCTGCTTGAGTCGTTCATTTTCAGGCAGGTTAACCGAGCTGTTTTCCTGCGTGAGTTCTGTGCGTTTGCACCAGGCTCTCAAAGTCTCTGGTGTACAGCCGAACTTGCTGGCAATGGAGCAGATCGCCGCCCACTTGGACGGGTATTCGCCTTGCTGTTCAAGGACTAATCGAACAGCTCGCTCCCGGACTTCTGGGGAATATCGTTTTGGTGAGTTCATAACTCCATCCTCTCAAGATATGGAGTCTCCGGTAAAGCCGGGGCGGTTCAGTACGATGCGTACGGATAGGTTTATGCTCCAAATAGTCATAAACGTAGGTTTTTAATGCTTTCGCGTCAGCAGTCTGTTCAAAGCGCGCCACAACGCGCTGCATTTCCGCTTCCTGTGCAGCTAAGTAATTGAGCAACATGCGAGCGCGCTCTTCTTCGTGTATATCGGCGCAATGAGCAAGGCAAGCTGCAAGATGCTCGTGTAACTGACGGGTCCAATCGATCAATTCACCAAAGGTTCTAACGTCCATTTGGTACCTCCTATAACGCTATTAACGTTAATGAGTGTGAGAGTGCTCGCTATCGTTTGAAGCGTCGCGTTTGGATAGGAAAATCCATTCGCCGAGTAAAAGAGTAGCCATTACTACGCCAGCAACGATGAGCACCATGGGGTCCGAGATGGCTTTTACCCATAAAAAGCCGATTAACACGACAGCATCTAGTAGTATGGCAATGCTAGGAATAACAGGATTAGCCCCCACTCTGTCCTTGAGATGACGAAGCACACCCCAGTGGATGGCCATATCCATGATCAGGTAGAAAATGATGCCTAATGCTGCGATGCGGCTCAGGTCAAAAAAAGCGGTGAGCACTAAGCCAAATACGATGGTGTACACCAGTGTATGCTTTTGTACACTGCCGGGCATGTGGAAATGGCGGTGAGGAACCAGCTTCATTTCTGTCAGCATGGCGAGCATGCGTGAAACGGCAAAGACGCTGGCGATGATACCGCCCGCCGTTGCCAACATGGCGAGAATGACGGTAAACGCAACTGCCGCTTCACCCAGTGCGGGACGGGCAGCGGCGGCCAGGGAGTAGTCTTGGGTTTCGATAATTTCAGGCAAAGATAGGTTGCTGGCAACGGCAAAACCGACAAGGGCATAGATCACCACGCATAGCGCAATCGAGATCGTGATAGCTTTGCCAAGATTCCGCTTAGGATCTTTAAGCTCCGAACCACTATTGGTAATCGTCGTGAAGCCTTTAAATGCCAGTATGCCGAGCGCCGTAGCACCTAAAAAGCCCGTTATCGTAGGCGTAGGTGCATCGTTGCCAGCACCCATTTCGATGGAGTCGGCAATAAACACGCCGACAATACCAAACACTATAATGCCACCTATTTTGATAAATCCGAGCACCGAGGCGACGGTCTCGATCAAGCGGTTGGCGGATAAATTGATCAAAAAGGCTATTAGCAGTAAACCAACCCCGAGTAGGGGCACAAATAGTGAACGATCCCCCAGGTCAAACAACTCAAGCGTGTAGGAACCAAACGTTCTCGCCAAAAAACTCTGTGCGATCACCATGGAAAAATACATCAGGAGGGCATGAAAGGCGGTGGGAAGCGTCGGGCCATACGCTTTCTGTAAATACATGCCAATCCCACCTGCTGATGGGAAGGTATTGGACATTTTAACGTAAGAATAAGCGCTGAAAGAGACAATGACGGCAGCGGCCAGAAAGGCTAGAGGAAATAGCCGACCAATCATTTCGGCCATTTGGCCGGTTAGCGCAAAAATACCGGCCCCAATCATCACGCCGGTGCCTAATGCAACGGCACCGACCAACGAAAGACTGTTTTCTTTATATTGTGGCGTTCTATCCTGCCCAACCATGAAAGCGACTCCTTGTATTAACGGCAACCACAGCAGCAATAACTGCCAAGGACTCCTGTGCGGTGTTTTTTGATGCTATATAAATTAAATATAGAACCTATGTGCAGCCACATGGCAAATGACTAACGGAAGGTCTGATTTTGCGAGGCCACAGGCAAGCAGCTCTTACCCTAAACTAGCTAGTCTTGCTCCTGGTTGTGTCATGTAGCCGTTATGACTATTAATGACAGCTCCAAGGTTCCTGTTTAGCGTTGTCTTTAACGTTCTGATCGACGAAACGGTAATACTCCTTCTTAAAGCGGTTCCACCGATCAGCGCTGACCTGTATGTCATGGAGCTTGAGAATTTTTTCAACGTCATCGATGCAGAGCCTCAGCGCATCGTAAGCAAGGCTGATATTTCGGTTTTTCTCGTTGTAGACCACCTTATCCATTCCATAGAGTCGGTCGATATCTGACAGCGCTTCTTCAATGCGTTTGGATTTACTAGGCTTGATTTTTAAATTCCGAGTCACCAGTGTGTTTTTGGAAACACCCAAGCGGTGCTCTTGTTGTGTCGTTTTCATGGTCTTTCTCCCAGGCGCGTACATGTATATATAGAGTGGTTCAGTCCTTGTCTATTTTGTCCTTATGACCGCCGTGGTGTTTATGCATGAAAATATGCATCAGTGGGCATGCTGCCAAAAAGAGGAAAGGTAAGAACTGAAATAGGTGGAGACGGTGCTCGGTTCCAATCAGGTATCCCGCCCAAATGACAAACCCAGCAAGTGGCACCCACAACATCAGCAAACGACTACTTGTACTGTTACTCATAATCACCTCAGTAACTCGCCCAAAGAGCCAACAGCAGTTAAGGCCGTTGGTTTGGGAAAAATCAAATAAATAACCCCAATAACATCATGGATGATTTGTCTGAACGCAACCTGAACAGCATCGGAGGGAAATATGATCCTGATCAAGCGCCTCGCAAAAAGTAGGCGATAATTACCCAAGCGGTATCCATAGCCTCATTCCCATCATCATTAGGTTTTCGGTGAGCGATACAAAGCTTAATGGGTATTACTGTTGCCGACACAGGCGCACTTGAGCTCACGTTTATCGAGGTATATCGCTTTAAAGACAGAACCTGTCACACGGTGCCAACTAATAGCGCCAGTGGCGCAGCCAGCCAGATAAGCGTATCGGCCAGCAATTAGTAGCTTCGGAAGTATCTAGGCAAAAAAATAAATTGAGCATTGGAGACAGGTACTGCCCCTGGGGCAGTACCTGTACCTTCGAGTATGAACGTTTACAGATACCCTTTTTCTGCGAATGACGTGCATCCATCACTCCCTACCACCACATGGTCAATCACCCGTATATCCATCAAGCCAAGCGCTTCCTTCAGTCGCTCGGTAATACGCCGATCCGCATCACTAGGCTCAGGGTCACCGCTGGGGTGGTTATGCACCAGAATGACAGCGGCGGCGTTGTAGGCGAGCGCTGCTTTTAGCACTTCCCGTGGGTACACGCTGGCAGAATCAATAGTGCCGCGAAACAGCTCTTCAAAGCGGATGACGCGGTGCTGGCTGTCGAGGAACAGCACGCTGAACACCTCATACTCATAGTCCTGAAGCAACAGCTGCAGATGCTCAAACGCTTGCGAAGGCTGAGTAATCTTGCGGCCTTTGGCGAGCTTGCGGCGTGCGAACCGCTTGGCCATGGTGATGATGTCGGTTTCTGTGACCGGCGAAGTGACTAAGTAGGTGCCCGCCACTTCACCGGCTTTGAGTTTGCTATGGGGCATGATGACCTCCAAAAAATAAAGATGCCGGGGTGGTGGCCCCGGCATCTATGTCGTTAATGGTTGAAAGGAATATCTGTGAAAGTGACCGTTCACGCAGCCATCACTTGGCTCATGCGCCGCTCCATCTCCTCATGAAATGCTTCGACTCGCTCAACAATCGTGCGGATCATGATGTCGTCACGGTAGGCACGTTTAATAAACAGCGGCATGCCAGGCCAATAACTCACAAAGTCGATCCACTCCCGCTCGCTAACCCACAGTCCACCTTGGCACTGAGCAACATGCTCGGCGGGAATCTCCCCGCTAAGCAGTACCTCTATTTGGAATTTGGGCAGCTTGGTTTTGATTTCCAGTAGGCCGTTATCACCTACCAAACTGTCTGGTGAGTAGCCCACCTCGTGATTGAGGATAATGCCCACTTCCTGTGGTTCCGGTTCACCAGCGGCATCGCAATAAAGCGTGCGTGCCACGCCTTCCAGCTCATGACCACGACGGGTATGCGCATTACCCTGAAATGGCTCGGCCAGTTCGCCGGTAATCCGCTCGCCAATCAGCTGATGCATATACGAAAAAGCCCCAGTGCCAAATCCACCGGGGCCTTTCCCGTTAACCAGCAGCGTTTTTAGCTCCGACATGGTGACGTGGCCTAAGCGCGCCGCCAGCCATTCAGGGGAGCCTTGCTCCATGTTGAGTATCTGCATGGATGCCTCCTTTACTCAGGTAGGGTTAGTACGCCGTTTACTTAACAGCTCGCTTAGTGAGGGACGCCCGCAGCTTGTCGAAGTCCGCCTGAGGCACCTGAACGGCAGAACCGTACTTGCCGCTGAACCACTCCTGGGTCGTGGCGGGGCATTGGCTGATCAGCCGCTGGATCTGCCCCGCCTGAAAGGGCGTTACTAGCTTTACTCTAGTGCTGGTGTTGCCGTTATCGTCCTGGCCTCGCGTGGTGATATTAAGCAGGGCACTCAGCACGTAGCGTTTGCCATAGCTAGTAGACGAGCCAAAGGCCTGTACTGCGTTTTTGTTGCCGCTTATATCCGCAGGCAGAAGCATACTGGTCTCTTCACGGTGGCCGTCCTTGTGCATCAACACACCGGTGACCTGAATGCCGCGCTCCTGCGTCTGAATACGGAAGCTCACTGCAAAGCCATGCTTCTGCATAATGGGCCGCACGGTATCGACGATATCTTCCAGCGTGGCGTATTTACCGTTATTGCCTTGGCCATGTTCTTCGATGCTGGGTAACTCGGTCTGCATCGCCGCCATCGCGGCGCTATAGGCCATCATGGCTTGTCGATCCATCACCCGTTCCTGCATTTGCAGCAAACGCTCCATCTTGTCGATATCAACGTCTGGGTTAAGCGCCGCACGCTCAATGACCTGAATGATAGCGGTGCTGTCGGCATGTGCCGGGGCTGAATTAGCCGGAACGGCCTGGAGGGAGGTGGTCGTTGTGTCGCGATTTACCACATTAGTGTTTGTTGCCATGGGGAGGCTCCTTGAACAGTCTTTAAATATCGCTGGGTAGTTCGTTGGGAGAAATAGGCGTTAAGCGCAGCTCAGCGCGGTAGAACTGGCCTTTAGCCATCACATAGGTTTCAGCGTGGGTTTGCTCTTTGGTGAGCAGGCGCTCGGTGAGCTGAGTGAGGGCAATATCGAGATCACGGTGAAGCAGTGCCATGGTGTACTCCTAACCAATAAAAACGCCCAGCCGGTAAGGGCTGGGCGTATGGTGTGATAGTGGAAAAACGTTAAACGATTATGAGAACCTGCGTTCCGGAGCGATAAAGCCAACGCCGGTCAGCTGACCAAGGCCAGCGCTGTATTCAGAGCTTCCTGCTTCAGCTGTGCGCCTTGGCCAAACCATGCAGAATCCATGCGGGTATCGTTACTGCGTGCCCGCTTGTCGTGATCGACGTACTCCGTTACGGCATTGAGCAGGCCCCAGGCCGTGTCTTTAGCGGTGATCAAGTGAGAACCGCGTCCTTCCCCTGATACAGCTTCTGCACCTTATTCAGCGCCCGGTAATTCGGTAGCTTGGAAGGGTCATCTATTGGCTTATCGATACCGCAGAGCACCGACTGAAAATACTGCTGCGCCTCGCGGTGATCGATCTTACGTTCCGCCAGTGCTTTCATCTGGTACATGAAGTCGTTCCACTGAGAGACCGAAATCCCCAGCTGACGCTTCACCGCACGCGGATCGAACTCTGAGCGATGCGGCACCTTCACCGCTTGCGACGTGCCATCAACGGCAATTTGCAGCGTGTTGTTGCACACAACCCGCACCGTGGTGGGCGTTGCCATGGTAGCGAGAGTGCCATCGCAGGAAGTAGCCAACAGCAGGTAGTCATTGACCTCATCCTGACCTTTGAGCGACGTGCTTAAGCCGCTACGGGCTAGCGCCCAGAACTTACGTCCGCCTTTGAGCACGCCAGCGGTTTCTAGCTCATACCCGGCGTACTCGGTCAGGTCACGGTAAAACTCCAAAATCTCCTCGGGCTGCACCACCTTATAGCGCTGTGACACCACCGACAGCGGTGCTTTAGTATCTGAGCGGTAGAGCACCTTTTGCTCAGGGAACGAGTGAATGCTGCCAAGGTGGCTAGCCCCTTCGGCAATAAAGCGTACTGGGGCTTCTTCAATGTGCCAATTCATACCAGCCTGTTGCTGCCAGACCTCCAGCGGTTGATGACGGTCGAGTTGCTGCCCCAGGCCATGCCAAGGGTTATCGCCAACGTAAGCCATTTGTTCAACGAGATGTGCCATGAGTCATTCTCCAGACATAAAAAAAGCGCCGACCAAAGGCCAGCGCGAGAAAGTGAGTAAGCAGATCATTCGCCCCACATGGGGCGAACAACGATGGGTTAAGCGTTAGGTGCTAAAGGCGGGTGGGTATCGCGATAAGTGCAGCCGCAAGACAAGCATAACCACGGTGTTCCGCTACCAACAGGCAGCCACTGCTCAAACAGCGAGTGGGCGATGCGCGAGCCGCTCTGGCCACCAGCAAACGCGCCCATCATCGCGGCAGGCAGCTCTGCGAGGGGAAAGCGAGTAACCGCAAGCGACAGCGGGCCGGTCATAGCCGTCGCCCGCCAGGCACCAATGGCACCGCCTAACAGGGTACTACCCACGACGCCAACGCGTTGGGCAGTCTCAAGGTTCAATGTGCGCGGTGATGCACAGCGTGTGCAGGATGGGGGCATAAACAGCGCTCCTATGCAGAGGAAAAAGGCTCCAGGGTGGTGGATGCATAGGAGTGATATAGGTCTGAATTTTTTTGGCTTTGACCTTTAAGGGCTTGCGTCATCAGGGTGCTTTATTGATACTGTTTTTTTATACAGTTAAAAAGAGGTGCCCTTATGTCTTTACCTGTTTCCTTTATAGGTCAAGCGGATGCCATGGCCTTGCCCAGTCCCTTACCGTTTTACTCCAGCGCCGTGCGTGCTGGGTTCCCCTCACCAGCGGATGACCACCTAGATACCGATTTGGATCTGCACACGTACGTCGTTAAGCGACCGGCAGCAACCTACTTTGTGCGCTCCGAAGGCGACTCCATGATCGGTGACGGTATTCACCATGGAGATTTGTTGGTGGTTGATCGCAGCCTGGAAGCGCTGCCAGGGCGAATTATCGTGATCTGTGTGGATGGGGAGCTCACGGTGAAGCGCCTTGAACGTGTGGGCCAACGTACTTACCTCTGTGCGAGTAACGCCGCTTACCCGCCCATTCCCATCGATGGCCGCGAATCCCATGTTTGGGGTGTCGTCACGCATGTGATTCACAGCTTGCCAGGGGCTACTGTGCAATGATCGCCTTGGTCGACTGCAATAACTTCTATGTCTCTTGCGAACGGGTGTTTAACCCGGCCCTCGAAGGACGTCCGGTGGGAGTGCTGTCTAATAACGATGGATGCGTAGTAGCTCGCAGTAACGAACTCAAAGCCCTGGGTGTGGAGATGGGGACAGCCATGCACCTGCTTGCACCGCATATTCGTCGCCAAGCGGTGTTGCTCTCCAGTAATTATGCCCTGTATGGCGATATGTCCCAGCGGGTTACCGAGGTGCTAGGCGAGTTTTCACCCCATGTGGAGGTGTACTCCATTGATGAAAGCTTTGTCGGCTTTCAGGGCTTTGACCCCGATACGTTGGAAGCGCGGGGCAAAGCCATGCGCGATACCGTTCGGCAGTGGACGGGCATTCCAGTGTGCGTGGGGTTTGCACCTACCCGCGTATTGGCCAAAGTGGCGAACCAAGCGGCTAAAAAACATCCCGCCTACAAACAGCACGGGGTGTGTAAGCTGATCGCTGATAGTGAAACGACCAAGGCACTGCTTAAGCAGTTGCCGGTGACCGAGCTATGGGGAGTGGCACGCCGTACCGGTGAACGTTTAAGGGTGATGGGTATTGAGTCCGCATGGGATCTGCGCGAAGCAGACCCTAAGCGTATTAGACAGCGCTTTAGTGTGGTGCAGGAACGCATCGTATGGGAGCTACGCGGGCAATCTGCCATCCAGTTGGATGACATGAGCTTACCCAAACAACAGATCATGGTATCGCGCTCATTCGGTAGGCTAACTGGCAATCCCCATGATCTACGCGAAGCCTTAAGGCAGCACGCCGCCAGAGCAGCTGAGAAGCTTCGAAAACAGCACAGCGTGACCAGCGCAGTCATGGTGTTTGTACGTACCAATCCGTTTCGTACCGACCTACCACAATATCAACAGCGTGTGGTCGTCTCCCTTGAAAGGCCCACCGATGATAGCCGGGACATCATCGCAGCAGCGGTTCAAGGCTTGCGGCGTCTCTGGCGCAAAGGGTATGCCTATCATAAAGCAGGCCTGATGCTGCTCGACCTTTCACCCAAGGCTAACCGACAGCTCACCCTTACGGAAACCCCGCAAACCAATGAAGAGGCCAAGCGCAGCGAACGTCTGATGGCGACGATGGATAAACTCAACCGAGAACTGGGTAAGGGAACGGTACAACTGGGCTTGCCCCGTAAAGGCAATGCTTGGTCGCTGCGTAGTGAGCGGCGTACACCTCGATATACCACCCAGTGGAACGAGCTGTTGGTCGTTAGGTAGATCCACCTCGGTTTTAGGGCAGTTGTCCACCTAAGTAAGCAATCGAGCAACATGCCTGGTTAGCCGGGATCTACGCACCATTACGCTGAAATAAAAAGTTATCCACTGCTGAAAAGCATTAGGGCTGTAATGCTGGGCCTATGAAGAAAAAACTGATTCGCCTCAAGTTTTTAAGTGATCGGACGATAATTGGCTAAGATAGTAGGGGTTCTCCCTGCTGTTTTATCAGTCTTTTTTCGTTATATAATCAGCCCACTCCTGCATCATAGCTCTGCGTTTTTCAAAAAGATCACCACGCCGATAGGCGGCTTCTACCTTGTTTTCTATAGCATGCGCTAACGCCATCTCAGCAACATCGCGTGGATAGCTGGTCACTTCACCTGTCCAGTCGCGAAAACTTGAACGAAAGCCATGAGGTACATAGTTGCCTTTGTCACCGCTTGGGCCGTAACCAAGGCCTCGCATAAACTGCAGCAGTGACATGTTGGAAAGAGGGCGACTAGGTTTCATGCCCGGAAAAACAAATGAATTGCCTTTAACACTTGGAAGAGTAGTGATCAGCGCTAAAGCTTGGTGGGAGAGGGGAATACGATGTTCGCGGCTAGCTTTCATGCGCTTAGCAGGAATCGTCCACGTGGCGTTAACAAGATCAATCTCATGCCACTCGGCATTGAGGACTTCCGACGTTCGTGTTGCTGTCAGGATCAGCAACTGCAGCGCTTTTGATGACACGCTGTTGTAATCTTGTACAGCCCCCATGAATGCAGCAACTTGTTCGTAGGGCATTGCAGGGTGATGAGTAACTTTCTGAACCTTTGATGGTTTTGGCAACAGTTTATCAAGGTGACCACGCCAACGAGCTGGATTGGCTTCATCGCGATATTTGTGTGCTGAAGCAAAGTCCAACACATTCTCAATTCGGCCTTGAACACGCTTAGCAGTTTCAGTCTTAGCTATCCATATGGGGCTAAGTATATTGAGTATTTGATGAGTATCGATTTCATCAACAGGCATTTCGCCAATGACTGGCCTTGCGTAAGTCTTTAATGTGCTAACCCATTGTCGAGCATGCTTAGCATTTCGCCAGCTACGCCGGTGAGACTGAATATACCGTGCAGCGCAATTTGTAAACGTAGGGGTCGATTGTTGCTGCGTTTCCAGCTCGCGAGCGTGAATTGGGTCAGTGCCTTCTTTGGCTAGCTTTCTATAGTTTTCAGCTTTACGACGAGCCTCGGCTAAGCCTGTGTCCGGGAAGCTGCCAAGCCCCATTTCTCGGCGTTTACTTTTTAAAGTAAATCTAAGTACCCATTTCTTAGCCCCACCTTTAGAAACCACTAGGCGTAAACCGCCACCATCTTCATGTTTGCCCGGTTCAGCAGTAGCTACTTTGCGTGGGCTAAGCTTGTGTATTGCCACGGCTTACCTCTCTTAAAATTGGGGTTAGTCCCCCAAGTAGTCCCCCATGCGTTATAGATCAACATAGACTTCAATAGACAAAAATGCAATACAAGCACATGATTTTATAGGTAGTTGTAGTTTTTGGTAGATAGTGGTGGATGTTAAGTCAGCGGACTCCCTCTCCGCCACAGAATTTAAAAAAGCCCGCTGAGCAATCAGCGGGCTTTTTTGTGTTTTCGAGCATCGTTTACTGGTTGGTTAGTGGAGCAGCGGCTTCCAAGTAAGCTGCGCCATTCGAGCTCACGCGCTCTTGATCCAGCGTTTCAGAGCCCAGGTGCACCTCTTCCAGTGAGATTGCCATGGCGTCGACTTCTTGATCGATGCGTTGCAGTGCATTTTCAAGCGTGTACGTCAGCATGTGGATCTCACCCATTTGCTCGTCCGAGAGCGTCTCAGCGCTAAGGAGTTGGTTGAGACGTTGGTTCCCTTCTTGAATATTCTCAAGGGCTTGGGGGAGGTTCTCGGAGGGCGCGCCCTCAAAGTGATCCAGGCGGTCTTGGCTGTCTGCCAGCACCAGCCCGCTACTCATCAAGCCACCTACCATCACTAAGAAAAGTCGTTTCATTGAAAGCCTCGTCGGAGTGTTGCGGGATTATGTGAGCTTTTTATTTGAGCGCAAAAATAGTCTTTTTGCAAATCTTAATGATATATATTCGTATTTACGATCAAAGAATATCAAGAGTCCATCCCGGTTGCATGGCGAGCAAGCGGTGCACATGCCTGGACAATGGGTGTCCAGACGGTTCGTGATCCGTCTATACTCGGGATAAAGTCACCCCACCAGGCTGCCCATGTCCGTTGATTTGCAGGCGCTTTACCCCAAGCTGATTCACTTGATGCTCGATACTGTGTTCGTAGTCGATGCAGGGCATCGCATTCTATTCGTCAGCGATGCCTGCGAGTCGCTGCTGGGCTACCGCGCGGATGAACTGGTAGGCACACTGATTACTCGCTATATGCACCCAGAAGATTTGGCGGCCACCCAAGACTCCATCAAGCGGGTGATGAACGGGCAGCCCCATCTCGATTTTCGCAATCGCTACCTGCACAAAAGTGGAAGCGTGGTGCACGTGCTGTGGTCGGCGCGCTGGTCGGAGGAGGATCAAGTACGCATCGGGGTGGCTCGCAATGTGACCGCCCTGGTGCAAGCGGAAGACGATCTGCGGTTTCTTGCACACCACGACCCGTTGACCAAACTGACCAACCGGTCGCTGTTTTACGATCGTCTGGCGTCGGCGATAAGCGCTGCCAAGCGATATCGAACGCGTTTTGCGCTGCTCTTTTTGGATGTGAACGACTTCAAGCGCATCAACGATGTGCATGGTCATGCGGCAGGCGACGCCGTGCTATGTGAAATAGCGCGTCGTTTGAAAGAGTGCGTCCGGGAAACCGATACGGTGGCCCGTATGGGCGGCGATGAGTTCACGGTGCTGTTGACCGATATTCACTCTAAAGAGACCGCGATGGAAAAAGCGGCCCAGCTGCTCGATGCGTTAGTCACGAACGAAAAGAGCGGTACACCTAGTATCGGCATGCCGTCTTGCAGTGTAGGGGTGGCCATCTACCCTGAAGACGGCAAAAGTGCCGATGCGTTGCTTCACTATGCTGACGTCAACATGTATCGAATGAAGAGACAGCGCGGACGCTCGTCATCCGCCATGTTAAAACGGTAGGCCGCCGCTAACGCCAAAAACCGCCACGGCAATCACGACAACGACAACCACGATGGTAGTAGTAGATGGCATGCTCTCGTCCTCTGAGAAATGAGTGAGCTATTAGCCTAGACGCTAGCGGACGATTTCGCACATTGGGCTACCGCCCATAGCCTAGCGCTGCACCAAGAGCTGAAAAGTAGTCGCTAAACGCTCCGTTGATCTGCGCACGCTGTTCGCCTTGTGGGTACAGGCCGCGCTCGGCTTCAGGCGAAGTTTTGGTACCTTTGACCAAAAAGTGATTTGTGATGGCAGCGTCCTGCACGAAGGCTTCGAAAGCGCGGGCGCAAAGTTCTTCGGGTTTGCTGTAGTAAAGCTGTCCCAGCGCCTTGTCCATCGCGGCAGAGTGGCGAAATAGCGGACTAGGCTGCTGGCCGTCCGATTGAAGCAAGATGGCCCGAAAGCAGGCGATCAATTGTTGGTTGAGAGGGTGGCGAATGGGCGTGGCATCGGCTAACCAAGCGGCGGATGCAAAGGCGTTGCGGGGGGCTGCCTGGAAGCACTTAGGCGCAATGTAGTGGTCGAAGGCGTGAAACCACTCATGGGCAATGCTGCCCGGTCCTGCGTTCTTGGCGAGTGCAAAGCTGCGCTGACTGGGGTCGTAGTGTGCCGATACCCCTGGGCGGCCTCCGGTGCCGTACTGTAGTGCCAGTGTGCCTCTCAGCGAAATCAACGTTTCCGTGCCCTGCAAGATCAGCATGAGGTCACAGAGTGCGTCGTGAAACAGCGCTGCGGCTCGGTCGCGCTCTTCGTTCGTCACCCAGCGGCCAATCTCGATGGAGCGGAAATCGAATTGGCGACGAATTGCGCCAAAGCTGCTGGCAGCGTCTGCGCGATGTCGCGGACCGTTACGAAAAAATGTGCGTTCGTGAAAGCTCACGTGTCACCTATGACGGTGGGAGTCATCGCGTTGGCTACATGGCGCCCATGAAAAAGCGCCCTCATAAATGAGGACGCTTTTTTAAGCACCAATGCTTCCAGTACCTAGCCTTCCATGGTCATCACTTAGCTCTTCCTGAGCGTGCTCCTTCCTTGGCGTTACATGGCTCTTCCTGAGCATGCTCTTTCCATGAGCAGTATCTCGCTGTTCCTTAGCGTTCATTCCCTTGTGACGCGGTATCCCTGCCGCGAACGTGTTTAACTATAGGTTAGGGATAAATAATGTACAAGATTAAATTGTATCTTTATTGTACTTGAATAGTACGTAAATGATGCTACGTGTTATCTATTGGCGTGAAAACATCGCGTTATCCGAGCGTTGGCACTGAGGGATTTTCTATACACGAGACGTGGAGGGGGCTTGTAACCCACCATGATCGCCCCAACGTAGGTGAAGCAACGCACCACGCTATCCCACTCTTCACTATTAGGAGCATCGAGATGAGCAAGCGTATTCTAGTGGTATTGACCTCGCACGATCAGCTCGGCGATACAGGCGAAAAAACCGGCTTTTGGCTGGAAGAGCTGGCAGCGCCTTACTACGTATTCAAGGATGCGGGAGCAGAAGTGACGCTTGCCTCACCCAAAGGTGGACAGCCGCCGCTGGACCCCAAAAGCGATGCGGAAGATAGCCAAACCGACGAAACCCGTCGCTTCCAGCAAGATGAGGTGGCGAAAGCCGAATTGGCGAACACTCACCGCCTGAGCGACATGAGCGCTGATGATTTCGACGCCGTGTTCTATCCCGGTGGTCACGGCCCCTTGTGGGATTTGGTGGATGACAAAGACTCCATCAAACTGATCGAAACCTTCATCGCTCAGGGTAAGCCGGTGGCATCCGTCTGCCACGCGCCTATCGTGCTGGTGAATGCCAAGGACAGCAACGGAGAACCGGTGGTGAAAGGCCGTCAAGTCACCGGATTCACCAACGGTGAAGAAGAGGCGGTTGGCCTCACTAACGTGGTCCCACACTTGGTGGAAGATGCGTTGCAGAAGTGCGGCGGTATCTATAGCAAAGCCGATCTCTTCACTCCCTACGTACGTGAAGATGGCCAACTGATCACCGGCCAGAACCCGCCTTCCTCTGCACCCACGGCAGAAGCGCTGATGGCGTGGTTCACGCGCTAAGCCATGGCGTGACAGCGAAAAAAGGCGGGCCGTTGAGCCCGCCTTTTTGATACCTGTGCGAGTGGCCGGTCAGATGCTAAAACCGATAGGTCAGCGATACGCCACCCAACCCCTGCCAGTCACTGCCCAGCTCATCCACGATGGGGCTATCCGACGCGTTGCCGGTGAGGACGGTCGTGCCTACGAAGCCCGTGGCGGTCCATTCCCGGGTGAGCGCGTAACTCAGAGAAGCATTGACACCTGCTCGCCAGTAGCCGCCATCCGGTGAGTAAGGAGCGATGCCGCTGCGTGCGCTATCTTGGGCAGAAACTCCAAAGAACGATTCGGTCCACTTTTCGTTGGAGTAGCTCACGCTGGGCGTCAGCGTGAAGAGCGCGCGCTCGCTCATGGGCAGTCGCAAGGCCGCCTCACCCGTGAAGTTAGCGCCTTCGACATCTCCCGTCACCGCCGTGCTGCCCGCGATGCTGTAGCGCCACATGCCCTGCTGGTAGCTGACACGCAGGCCAAGGGTCGCGCCGCCATCCACTTTCTCGAAGCGGCTGATGTCGCCTTCGTTGTCTCGCCCGAAGGTGTAACCGATATATGGCGACACGGTCCAGTCACCTTGGCGGAGAGCGTGCCAAGCGATCCCGTCGCGCAGGTTGATGGAAACATCGTCACCGTACGTGAGGTTCAGTACCGGTAGCGGCTGTACGTCGTAATCATCGCTACCCAGATAGTCGGGGGCGTAGGCCGCACCGGCGCCCACGGTACCTTCCCAGCTATTAGCCAGGGCAGGGGTCGCCAGCATGACCCCGAAGGCTGCTGCGAGGTAAGGAGCCAGGCGCGTGGATGAAGCAGAGGCAGAAAACGTTGAGAGATTCATGGTCACGGGTATGTCCTTGTGAGTAACAAACGTACGTGATGGTATGTTTTTCTCACTCGCCTGCGCAAGCGCGAGTGAGCGCGCCCGGCGATGACACGAAAAACTTTTTGCGTTTCATATCCCAGGTTAGATAACTGAGCCGTGATAGGGCGCACTGTGTGCACATAACGCAGGGATGGCGTTACAAGGAAGTGCAAGCAGGGAGTGCTTGCGGCGCACAAGGAAGCATGAACAGGACGTTCGTGACGTAAGATTAAGGAGGACCTGATGAAACCCCGGCCAGCGATGGCCGGGGTTTTTTTATGAGCCAGCAACGTACGGACTGTTGCTGTGGTCGCGGCCGTTGCAAAGGCCATTAACAGGCGTAGTGATAGAACAGAGTGCTGAGCTGGCTCATGGGTGCTGACACTGCCGTTTGGCAGCTTAAACAGCGCAGCAGCACGCTGTCTTTACCGGTGCCTTCCAACCGGAACCGATTGAGGTACGGTGTTGTGGCGGATTCTGCATTGCCGCAGTGGCGGCACATGATATCCACACCGTGGACTTTCGAACTGATCATGATATGTCGCACGCTGACCTCCTACCGCTAGGGGGTGAATGGGTTCAGGCGTGGTAACGTCCGTGTAGAGAAGCATCACGAAGGATGCTCAAAAAGTATAGGTAGCGCTGACACAAAGCGCTATAAAAAGCATGCGCAGGCGTTTTTGGGCGAATGGCAGAGGGAAGCGTCAAAAAATTTAATAAAAGTGCGGTGTTTTCTATCTCACGTTAATGTCGTTGACACATATAAAGTTCATGGTGGGCAGTAACACAGGGAGGGTGTCAAGGAGTAAGAGCAAGCACGGAGCGCTTGTAAGACCAGGGATGCACGAACAGGACGTTCGTGAAGAAGGATCACGGAGGAGTCACTGCTACCCCGGCCATGTTTGGCCGGGGTTTTTTTATGCTAATTAAGCGGAGACTTCTTCGTCGCTACCGGGTTTGGCGCTGCCTTGGTGAGCCAGCGGGCTGGCTTGATCGAGACGCGGGTGATTATCCAAGAACGCCCGCTTAAGATTGGGCAGGGCATCCAGCGCTTGAATGGTGTGGTGCAGCGCGTGAACCGCTGCCAGCACGTCTTGGGTGTTACCGGTTTCCGAAATGGTGTGCATATTGCGGATCGGGAACCCCATGGAGGTCGCTGCACTATCGATGGAGGCCAGGACGCCTGCCATGCCATCAGTGCCGGTATCCACACCCACGATGTCCCGCTGCATGGGAATGTCCTGCTCTTTAGCGGCGCTGGCGATGATGCGGTTGAGCTGCTCGCTGGCAATCGAACCCACCGATAGCGTAAAGCCTTTGCCCATTTCCAGCGGCTGCATGCGCTTGTCGCCAATGCCGGGTGCTGCTACGTAGTCGTGGTTCACGTCCACGCCAATCAGCGCATCGGGCTTTAGCTCACCGGCCAGCACGCGGCTGCCGAAGCGGCCAATCTCTTCGTAGCTGGCAATGGCAAACATGACCCGTACATTCTCGGTGCCGCCTGCTTCGGCGATCAGACGCGCGACTTCCGCTGTCACGAAGCAGCCCAGGCCGTTATCTAAATACGCACCGTAGAACGTATTCGGGCTAAAGCCTTGGCGGATAGGGCGGTTGAAGATGATCGAGTCGCCCGGACGCACGCCCAGGTTCAGCACCTGCTGCTTCTTGTTCTCGCCATGAATCTGCAGGTCGAGGTAGATCTGCTCTTTCTTGATGCCTTTGCTGCCATCGCGCTGGGCAGGGTCGGAGAAGTGGATCGCGCCCAGCGCTTCTACCGTGCCGCCCTCGATGCTGCGGTAGCTGCCGGGGGCGTCCGGGTCTTCGCTGAACAGCGTCACTTCATGACCGATCAATACGCCGGGCAGGAAAGAGTCGGTATTGATCCAGATTTTGCCGTCTTCACCAATCGAGCGAACCTGCATGCGGATTTTGTCCGCATGGCCGATGATCATCAGCTTGAACATATCATCACGGCCCGGGTGCGTATCCAGTACCACGCCCGCGTTGCCTTTGAACTGGTGCAAGTGCCAGTCGCTGGGGGCGAAGCGCTCGAAGTAAGGCTTCAGCACGCCGTAGGTCATCGCGCCTTCCAGGCCTACCGGGCTGGGAGCTGCCAAAATGTCGCGCATCAGTTTGAACTGCGCGTCGGGCATCGATTGCGTCCAGGGTTTTGCAGTATCGCTCATGGTGCTTACTCGCTTATGAGGGTAGTGAACGTGAGAGTTAGTCTGCCAGATTCCGAGCGCTAATGCGCTGCTTCTCCATGCCACGTTTAGCCGATAGTACGGCACTGGTTTCCGCGTATGATGGAAGATAGCTGGCTACCTATTTAAGCCACACTACCACAACAAAAATAGTCACGACGAGGGAGTGTCCATGCCTACTAGAAGTGTTCAGGCCCAGCGCTTTAAAGTGCTGTTGGCGGGGGTATTTAGCCAAATTTTATGTATCGGCATTGCGCGATTTGCCTATACGCCGCTACTGCCGGTGATGCAGCAGCAGAGCTGGATCAGTGATGCCGATGGCGGTTGGCTAGCAGCGTTGAATTACGCTGGCTATATGCTAGGAGCGGTGCTGGCGGCCTCTATTCGCACGATTTATTTGAAGGACACGCTGTTTCGCATTGGCTTAGTGCTGGCCGTGTTAACCACCGCCGGTATGGCGCTAACCGAGCACTTTTGGGTATGGGCGGGGCTGCGCTTTTTGGCGGGGCTTTCTAGCAGCGGCTCGATGCTGTTGGCATCAGGGCTGATTTTGCACTGGCTGATTCAGCACCATCAGCGGGGCGAGCTGGGCATCCACTTTGCAGGCGTCGGCATTGGCATTGTGGTCGCGGCCTTAGCAGTAGAGCTAATGCTGGCGCTGCCAATGAGCTGGCAAGCGCAGTGGTGGGGCTTTAGCGCGTTGGGGGCGGTGCTGCTGGTGCCTGCCTGGTGCTGGTTACCGCGTCCGGTGAAACCGGTGGTAGGCAGCGCTGCCAGTCATCAACCTGCAACGCCGCCTAGCCGCACCTTTATGCGTTTTATGCTGCCTTCCTACTTTTGTGCGGGCTATGGCTATGTGATCAGCGCAACGTTTTTGGTCGCGATTGTGGAGCGTGAACCGCTGCTGGCCGGAGCCGGAAACTGGGCCTTTGCGCTGGTGGGGCTGGCCGCAGCACCCGCCGTGATGCTGTGGGATTTAATCGCGCGGCGGATTGGTTACTTAGGCGCGCTGATTATGGCCATGATGGTGCAGGTAGTCGGCATTGTGCTGCCTGCGATCAGCCCAACGTTACCGGGCGTTTTGATTAGCGCAGTGCTCTATGGCGGCACGTTCCTGGGGTGCGTCAGTTTAGTGCTGACCATGGCGGGTAGGCTGTACCCCGCCAGCCCCGCCCGCTTGATGGGACAAATGACGTTGGCTTACGGCGCAGCGCAGATTGTGGCACCTGCGCTCACCGGCATGCTCGCGGAAGCCTCCGGCCATTACGATGTCGGCTTGTGGTTAGCGGGTGGCTTTGTGGGGTTGGGTGCCTTGCTGTTGGCGTGGCTGCGTCGCGTCGACCAAACCGCCCAGCGGCTAGATACCGAAGCCAAAGCCAGCTATGCCACGCCGTGATACGTGGGCATTCGCGGCAAAATCCACTAGGATAGGCGCTTTTTTCCGATAGGGTGGAAGGTCATGGCGTCTTCGGGACAACCTCGCATTCAGTGGCTGGGCCGCTGGGGCTTCATGCTGGCAGCCACAGGCTCAGCGGTAGGGCTCGGCAATATTTGGAAATTCCCTTACATCACCGGTGAATACGGTGGTGGGGCCTTCGTGCTGGTCTATTTGGCCTGTATCTTGGCGGTAGGTGTGCCGGTCATGATGACGGAAATTGCCTTTGGCCGCCGAGGGCGCGGTAGCCCCATCGACGCCATTCGCCGGGTGGTAAACGAGTCTGGCCGCTCGTCCGCTTGGTCGCTGCTGGGCTGGATGGCCATGCTGTGCGGCTTCATGATTTTGTCGTTCTACGTCGTGGTGGCGGGCTGGTCGTTCTCCTACTTGTGGAAAATGCTCTCCGGCGGTTTGGCAGGCACCAGCGTCGACGACATGGCGGCCGTGTTTGGGGCCAACAATGCCAACCCGCTGACGCTGGGGGGATGGAGTACGCTGGTCACGCTGCTGACTATGGTCATCGTCGGCAAAGGCGTTCAAGAGGGCATCGAAAAAAACGTCAGTTGGATGATGCCTGGCCTCGTACTCATGCTGCTGCTGTTGATCGTGTTTGGCGTGTTTTCCGGCGGGTTTGGTGACGCGGTGCGCTTCCTGTTCTCCTTCAAGGCGGGTAGCCTCTCCAGCGAAGGGATGCTGGCGGCGCTGGGTCATGCGTTCTTTACGCTCTCGCTAGCGTCGGGAGCGATCCTGACCTATGGCAGCTACCTGCCCAAAGGCACCTCCATTGGCCGCACCACGCTCAGCGTCGCCGTGGCGGATACCGTGGTAGCGCTCATGGCCGGGCTGGCGATCTTCCCGGTGATTTTTGCCAACGGCATGAACCCCGGCGAAGGCCCAGGGCTGATCTTCATGAGCTTGCCGCTGGCGTTCCAAGCAATGCCCATGGGGACGCTCTTCGGCGTGCTGTTCTTCTTGATGCTCTCCATGGCCGCGCTCACGTCGTCGATCTCCATGGTGGAAGCGACGGTCTCGTGGCTGTGCGATAACAAAGGCATGAGCCGTAAGTCGGCTGCCTGGGCCACTGGCATCGTGCTGTGGCTGATCAGCACACTGGCGATGCTGTCGTTCAACCTGGGTGCCGACTGGACGATGGCAGGCAAGAACGTCTTTGACTGGCTGGATTACCTCACCTCCCGCTGGATGATGCCGCTGGGCGGTCTGGGCATGGTGCTGTTGGCGGGCTTCGTATTGAAAAGCGAGACGTTCCGCGACGAGCTGGGGCTAGCGCCGCTGCCCTATGCGCTGTGGTTGGCCATGGTGCGCTACGTCAGCCCGCTGGGCATTCTGGTGATCTTTGTCGATGCCTTGGGCCTGTATCAGGTCTCGTTTGCCGCCCATTGGCCGGTGCTGCTAGCGCTGCTGGTACTCATTGCCGTGATCGGTGAAGCCATTAGCCCGCGTCTTCGCCAAGCGCTTTCCGCCCGCTAAGCGCTGTTTTTCTCGCCTTGCCCTGGCGTCGGCAATCGCGCCAGGGTGAGTACCTGCCTCCATTAACTCATCCCAGCACGTGGTGTAACGCCTGGAACGATGCGCGCAGCGCAGTTGCCAAGGCGCGTCGGCACCGGTCATACCAAAGCGCAGCGTGCCTTGCCCCATCTTTTGGTTGATGGCGTCGACCGTCTTCATCAGCTGCGGGTGCGCCTTGGTCGTGGGCTGCAGCAAAGAGAGCTGGTACTGCTGCGCATCCACCAAGTCCAGCAGCATGACGCCGGCTTTCATGAATGTGTAGCCGGGGCGATACATCTGATCGAGCCCTTCACGCACGGCTTCTAGAATGAGGCGGGTATCGTCAGTGGGCGCAGCGAGGGGAATCATCGCGCTGGGCGAGAGCTGCGGCTGATCTTTGCGGTGGCGGTTGGTGTTTAAAAAAAGCATCACCGCGCGGGCCAGGCTGCCTTGCTGGCGCAATTTTTCGGCACTTCGCTGGGCGTGACGGCGTAGGGCGGCGTGCAGCTCCTCTTTTACGCCGGTGGATTGGCCGAACGAGCGGGAGGTCATGATGCGCTGGCGGGGCTGCTCCACGGCGTTCATCTCTAGGCAGGGCGTACCGCGTAGCT
The DNA here is from genome assembly GCF_009846525.1 of Halomonas meridiana. Lineage (NCBI taxonomy): Bacteria > Pseudomonadati > Pseudomonadota > Gammaproteobacteria > Oceanospirillales > Halomonadaceae > Vreelandella > Vreelandella aquamarina. The sequence continues at coordinate 1,238,666 of NZ_CP024621.1, forward strand.
CCAGCGCGGTGCGTGCCAGTACCACGGAAAAGCGTTTGCGCAGCTGCTTGGGGTCGCACTCGCGCAGATCCCAGGCAGTGCGAATGCCGCTGACCGCTAGCCGCTCCGCCAAGCGCCGACCGACGCCCCATACCTCGCTAACAGCGAGCTGTTTCAGCACTACCTGCGTGGTAAGGCTCTCGCCGTGAAGCAAGCACACTCCCTCGTAATGCGGCTGCTTTTTGGCCACGTGGTTGGCAAGCTTGGATAGCGTGTGTGTCGGCGCAAGGCCCACGCACACGGGCAGCCCTAAATGGCGACGAATACGGCGGCGCAGCGCTGCACCGATGGCTTGGCACTGGGCATCGTCGAAGCCATCCAGGTAAATGAACATCTCGTCGATGGAGTAGGGGGCGACCTCGGGGCAGGCATCGCGCAGCAGTTGGGCCAGCCGTGCCGACATATCGCCATACAGCTCGTAGTTGGAAGAGAGCAGATGAATCGCCCCACGGCGGCGTAGCCCCTCTAACTGGTACGCGGGCGTGCCCATGGCGATCTCCATGGCTTTCATCTCCTCCGAACGAGCAATCACACAGCCGTCGTTATTCGACATCACGCCAACCGGCTTGCCCTCTAGCGCGGGGTTGAACACCCGCTCGCAGGAGACATAGAAGTTATTGGCATCCACTAACCCGATCATGGCAAGTACTCGTGAATGACGGCGCGCACCACGCCCCATAGCTGGCAGTCAGTGCCTTCTAGCGGCAGCGGCGGATAGTGGGGGTGGGCAGAGCAGAGGTGGGGCGTGCCGCGATATAGTGCGTAGCGCTTGATCAGCACTTCCTCGTCGAACATGGCCACGAGGATATGCCCTAAGCGGGGCGTCACGCTGCGGTCGACGACCAGTAAATCGCCTTCGAAGATTCCCCAGCCCTCCATGCTGTCGCCGGTGGCGGTGAGGTAAAACGTTTGGGTGGGGTGTTTGATCAGCCGCGCATTGAGATCGAGGGTGCGCGGCTCGTAATCTTGGGCGGGGGAGGGAAAGCCGCTAATGCCGGCGCGGCCCGTTTGGGGAGGAAACGGCAGCGGCTGAGACGTTAACGGCAAGGCTGTCGCAACGGGGGCGAGTTGAGACGGCATCGTCGGTATCCTCAAGAATAAATAGTGTGTTTATATACAGTATATATAAACAGTATTTATTCACGAGGCAAAAATTGCAAGCACTGCCCTTAGCGAGCCAGCCACAGCCCCACGACCAAAGCACTGATGACTGTAATAAAGAACACAAGGTTGCGAACGCGGGTATCGCGGCGAGGTTTCATGGCAATCTCCATCAAAAAATGAACGGCGTCGTGGCCCATGGCCGCGTAAAAGCAGCACAAGCGCTGCGCCGAGCATGGTAACGTTTGAGCCACAACGTTTGCACCGCAATGTTTGCATCGTAATGTTCACATTTAGGCGCATCATCAGACGCGCCAGATTTTCGCAGTGAGACCCATTGTTATGAACGACGCTTCCCGAGTAGGCGCGGCGCCTCAGCCGCTTTCGTTGGCCGGTGGGCGGTTGGCGGCATTGAGCTGGGGGCAGTACGACGCACCCACCTGGCTGGCGCTGCATGGTTGGCTGGATAATGCCGCCAGCTTTACACGCTTGGCCCCACGCTTGGTGAGCGCGCTGGGCATTCGCATCGTGGCGATCGATTTTCGAGGCCACGGGCACTCCGCTCATGCCCCGACTGGCAGCGACTACGCGCTTTGGGACTACACCCACGATGTGCTGGATGCCATGGATGCCCTAGGCCTCGAGCAGACCACGCTGCTGGCGCACTCCATGGGCGCGGCGGTCTCTTGCTTGGTCGCGGCCGCGCTGCCGGAAAAAGTAGCGCGACTGATTTTGCTGGACGGGTTGGGCGCGCTCAATACGTCGGCAGAAGAGACGGCCAGCCAACTGCGTAAAGGCATCATCGCTCACCGGCGCTCCTCGTCTCGCACACCGCGCTACCCCGACCTGGAAAGTGCCATTGCGGCCCGGGTGGCGGGCGGCGTCACGCCGTTGGATAGCATCACCGCCACGCCGCTGGTCGAGCGTAATACTCAAGCCACGGCCGATGGCAAAGTGCAAATGCGTACCGACAGCCGCCTGCTCAAGCCCTCTCTGGTGCGCTTTACACCGCCGCAAGTGCTAGCGGTACTGAGCGAGATTCGCGCACCGGTGCTATTGATAGAAGGAGAGCAGGGCATTTTGGGCGAGCGTGCCTGGGCAGCCCAGGCGCGGCAGGCGGTGCCGCAGCTCACTCGGCACGTGCTGGCTGGCGGTCACCATTTGCATTTGGAGCCGCAGGCCGTCGAGCGCGTGGCCGAGGTGATTTGCCGGGAAGGCCACACGGCCAGTTAACGTTGGAACACAAGAACGACGTGTGCGTATGAGACACCATGCCAAAAAGGAGGGGCAGAACGTGGTTAGCCAGTTGACGGGGAGAGCGTTGGGGAGCGGTCGTAAAGTGGCCCTGGTGCTGGGGAGCGGCGGTGCAAGAGGGTACGCCCATATCGGTGTGATTGAAGCGCTGGAGGCCCGAGGCTTCGAGATCATTTCGATTGCCGGGTGCTCCATGGGTGCGCTGATCGGTGGCATTTATGCCTCGGGCAAGCTGCCGGAGTACCGCGAGTGGGTGTGCAACCTCGACTACTTGGACGTGCTCAAGCTGGTCGACGTGACCTGGAGCCCCATGGGGGCGATGCGCGCCAATAAAGTGATGAGCAAATTGGAAGAGTTGGTGGGCGACCGACTGATCGAAGATCTGCCCATCCCAGTGACCACCGTGGCGACGGACTTGGTGCGCCAACGCGAAGTCTGGTTTCAAAACGGCCCGCTGCTGCGAGCCATTCGCGCCTCGATTGCCGTGCCTGGGGTGATTACGCCGGTCCACATCGGCGAGCAGGTGCTGGTGGATGGCGGGCTGCTCAACCCGCTCCCCATGATGCCGATTCTCGCCGCCCACGAGGCGGATTTCGTGGTTGCCGTGAACGTTACCGCCCACAGCCCGCAGCCCGTAACGCTGGACGAGCTGCTGCCCCAGGAGGGGGGCGATGACGACCGCACCGCCTTGGAGCGGGACCGCGACGCCAACATAGGCGGCTGGATGGATGAAGTACGCGCCACGACCCGGCGGCTTTGGGGCGGCCTGGGCGGCGGCGGTGACGACAGCGACGACGATGAGACGGTGGATCTGCGCGGTAAGCGCGAGTGGGGCAAGCTGGATATGATTCTGGAGTCGTTCGATATCACCCAGGCGGCGCTGGCGAAGTACAAAGTGGCGGGCTACCCGCCTGACGTACTGATCGAAATTCCCAAAACGGTGTGCAGTACCTACGAGTTTCACCGCGCCAACGAGCTGATTCGGTTAGGCCGCCACCTAGCCGACGAAGCGTTGGAGCGACGCATGCCGAGCATCGCCTCGGATGCAGCTGAGTAGTCGTGACGAGGGCGTGGCGGCGAAAAAAACAGTGATTCAACGCAATGGCAGAAAAGGTATCGCTACTGGCCGCGCTTGCGCAGCAGGATATACACCGCCCCGGTGCCGCCATCGATATCGGTGGCGGAGCAGAACGCCAGCACGCCGGGCCACTCCCGTAGCCACGCGTTGGTGTGGCTTTTCAGTACCGGGAAATCAGACGTGGTGCCCCACGCCTTGCCATGCACCACCAGCACACAGCGCAGCCCCTGGGCAGCGGCATCGCGCAAAAAACTCTCCAGCTCCAGCCGCGCCTCTTCCAAAGTGTAACCGTGCAGATCCAACCCCGCCTGCCACGCCGTCTGCCCGCGCTTGAGCTGGCTGAAGGTGCGCCAGGGCAGGTCCGGCACGCTGAACTCTAAATACTCCGATGGCCGTACGGCTTCCACCCGGCCATCGGACGTGCGCCCGCTGGTTTGCAGCGTACTGCTCTCGACCGCCGCTCGGCGACGCGCTTCGCTGGCATCTGACTGGCGCTTTGGCTTGCCGGGGTCGGCTTGGTTGGTGGCAATACGGCGTACCCCTGCCGCCTGCAGCGCTTGGCGAAAGGCACTGATATCGTCATCGTTGGGCAGGTGTCGCGTCATGGTCGGCTCGAATCAACTAAGTAGTGGTGAAAAAAGGGGCGGTGGATAAAAAACGCTAAGGCGAGACAGTATAGCGAGCTTGGCGCTGCTGTGAACCGGGCGGCGTCAAAGGTACAATCCCCCAACGACCTTTTGACGCCAGGAGCCCTTGTGACCACGCATCTCACCGATGAGTCCTCCCCTTCGACGCTATCGCTGCCGGATTCGGCGCTGGTCAGCGATCTTTTTACACTGCGGGACTATTTGCGCTGGGTCTCCAGCGAGTTCTACTTGGCGGGGTTGCACTATGGGCACGGCACGCAGTCACCCTGGGACGAAGCGGTCGCCCTCTGCCTGGGCGCGCTGCATCTTCCTTGGAACGTCGACCCGGCCGTGCTGGATGCGCGGCTGCTGCCCATCGAGCGTGAGCGGATCATTCGCCTCGCCCGCGAGCGCGTTACCACGCGCCGCCCGCTGCCTTACCTGCTGGGGGAAGCCTTCTTCGCAGGCTACCCCTTCAATGTAGATGAGCGCGTGCTGATTCCCCGCTCACCGATTGCCGAGCTGATCGAAGATGGCTTTGCGGCGTGGTTCCCCGAAGAGCCGCCCGCCCGCGTGCTGGATTTGTGCACCGGCTCCGGCTGCATTGGCATTGCCACGGCGCTGGTATTGCCCACCTGCGAAGTGGCGCTGGCGGATATCAGCCAGGATGCCTTGGCCGTAGCGCGGCAGAATATTACCCGCCACGATGTCGGCGACCGTGTACGCGCCGTGGAGTCTGACGTGTTCGACAGCCTGGAAGGCCAGCGCTTCGACCTGATCGTCTCCAATCCGCCCTATGTCGATGAACGCGACCTGGCCACCATGCCCGCCGAGTTCCGCCACGAGCCGTCGTTGGCGCTGGGCGCGGGCAGCGACGGCCTGGATATCGTGCGGCGTATTCTGCGCGAGGCCCGGTCACACCTAACGGAAGAGGGGTGGCTGATCGTCGAAGTCGGCAACTCTGACCGCCATGTGGAGGCCGCCTTCCCCGAGGTGCCCTTTATCTGGCTTGAATTCGAGCGTGGCGGCCAGGGCGTGTTTGCCCTGAGCGCCGCTGAACTCGACGCCCATGCGGCGTCTTTTGCGTGAGGAATTAACGCCCATGTCTGGCAATACGTTTGGCAAACTGTTTACCGTCACCACCTTTGGCGAAAGCCACGGCCCCGCGTTAGGGGCCATTGTCGATGGCTGCCCTCCGGGCATTGCGATTAGCGAAGAGGATCTGCAGGGCGATCTGGATCGCCGCCGCCCCGGCAGCTCGCGCCACACCACCCAGCGCAAAGAGCCGGATCAGGTGCGTATTCTGTCCGGCGTGTTCGAAGGCAAGACCACCGGCACCTCGATTGGCCTGCTAATCGAAAACACCGACCAGCGCTCCAAAGATTACTCCAAGATCAAAGACCAGTTCCGCCCCGCCCACGCGGACTACACCTACCATCACAAGTATGGTCACCGGGACTACCGGGGTGGCGGCCGCTCCAGTGCCCGTGAGACCGCCATGCGCGTGGCGGCGGGTGCCATTGCCAAAAAGGTGCTGGCGGCACAGGGCATTCAAATTCGCGGTTACATGAGCCAGCTCGGCCCGATCAAGATCGACTTCAAAACCTGGGAAGCCGTCGATCAGAACGCCTTCTTCTGCCCCGACCCCGATAAAGTCGCCGAGCTAGAAAGCTACATGGACCAGCTGCGCCGGGACCAAGACTCCGTGGGCGCGGAAATTACCGTGATTGCCGATGGCGTGCCCGTAGGCCTGGGCGAGCCGGTCTTCGACCGTCTGGATGCTGACCTAGCGCACGGTTTGATGAGTATCAATGCGGTAAAAGGGATCGAGATTGGCGCGGGCTTCGGCTGCATTGCCCAGCGCGGCAGCGAACACCGCGATGAGATGACGCCGGATGGCTTTCTTTCCAACCATGCGGGCGGCGTACTGGGCGGTATCTCCAGCGGCCAGCCCATCGTCGCACGCCTAGCGCTGAAGCCGACCTCCAGCATTACCACGCCAGGGCGTTCCATCGATGTGCACGGCGAGCCGGTCGAGGTGATCACCAAAGGGCGTCACGACCCCTGTGTGGGCATTCGGGCAACGCCGATTGCCGAGGCTATGATGGCGATTACGCTGCTCGACCACTGGCTGCGCCACCGGGGCCAAAACGCTGCTGTCAGCGTTGATACACCGCGTTTAGGCCAGCAATAACGCCAAGGTACGCTGAGTGGTTCGCTGCTACACTCAAAGAAGACGGTTAAGGAGTGCCCTATGAAAATTAACGTTGAGTTTGACCTGACGCCGGATGAATTTCGGCAGTCGCTGGGGCTGCCCGATGTGGAAGCGTTCCAGCAGAGCCTGCTGGACAACATCCAACGGCAGATGGAATCAGGGGTAGAAGGTTACGACCCCATGAGCTTGATGCGTCCTTTCCTGCAGCAACCCATGATGCAGCAAGGACTTTCACAGGGGCTTGCTAACTTTGGCACCTATCAGCAGATGATGCTGGATATGCTGCGTCAGGCCGGTAGTGCCCATAGTGGCGGTGCCAGCCAAGCAGATAGCGAACCCTCGTCGGCGGCCAGTGAGAAGACCACCAAGGCGAAAGCCACGGCGTCGTCGCGCTCTCGAGCCAAAGGGTAGGCGAGTCAGGCGCTATCAAAAGGGGCCCTGCAGTGGGAGTTAGTGGCATGTTGCAAAGCAGCATGCCACGTATTACTCTTTTTGCGGTGCAACAATTTGCGATGTGATGAGCCACTCCAGGCTCATGCCAAGGAACGAGAGACAGGAGCAACCACAATGCAAGATAAAATGATGGACGCCTTTAACGCCCAAACCCGCCAAATGTTCGAGCCGATGCGTAAGATGAACTCGCTAATGCTCAACAACATGGAAAAAATGACCCAATACCAGCTGGAAGCGATGAAACGCTACAGCCAAATGGGCACCGAGCGCATCCGCAGCGCCACAGAGATCAGCGACGCCGAAAGCCTGCGCGATTTTGGTACCAAACAAGCGGAAATGATGAACGAGCTTTCCCAGCAAATGCAGGAGGACGCGCGGGTGATGAGCGAAATGAGCCTGCAGTTCAAATCCGAAATGGAAAAGCTGTTTAGCGAAGCCGGACAAAAAATGAGCGAACAAGCCAGCGCGGCCGCCAAAGGCGAGCAGCCTGCCAAGGCGTCCAGTCAGTCGTCTCGCAAGAGCTAATCGTTGAAAGAGTCGTGCGGCGCCCATAAGGCGCCGCCTTCTTTTGTCGTGTTCTTTAGTGCGTTGCCAGGGCGGACGCCGCCCAGCAGGTGAGGGGGAAGTGGTATGCAGTCAGGGTGGAAAATGCCGTCTCAACACTATTCGCAAGAAGAGATGGAGGCATGGAAAGAGCAGCTCGACGACATTGGTGAGCAGTACAAAGCGCTCTTGGGAGACTTGCTGACGCGCATGGCGCCCAGCGAAGCCGCCGACTCCGTCTACAGCGATATGCGCGAGAGCTTCGAAGCCGCCGCCCGTTCGCTGATGAGCAACCCGAATCTGCTGTGGCAGACCCAGTCGCGGCTGCTGCAAGACCAGTGGCTGCTATGGCAGCAGGGCGTGCGCGCCATGGCCGGTGAACAGGTGGCTCCGCTGGTGACGCCGCCCAAACATGACCGCCGCTTCAAGGACGACGCCTGGACCACCGACCCCTACTACATGGCGATCATGCAGCAATACCTGCTGTTTTCGCAGATGGTCGACGAGCTGATTAACGACCTCGACGGGTTAGACCCCGTACATAAGCGCAACCTGACGTTCTATGCCCGGCAGTTGGTGAATGCGATGTCACCCACCAACTTCGTCTCCACCAACCCGGAAGTGATGCGCCGCACCCTGGAAACCAAAGGCCAGAATCTCGTCGATGGCCTGACCCGGCTGCGGGAAGACCTCGCCAACTCGGCAGAGGGCATCAACGTGCGCATGACCGATCGCAGCGCCTTTGGCGTGGGCGAGAATATCGCGGTAACGCCTGGCGCCGTGGTGTATGAAAACGAGCTGATTCAGCTCATTCAGTACACGCCGACCACCGAAAAAACGTTCAAAACGCCGCTGTTGATCGTGCCGCCCTGGATCAACAAGTACTACATCCTCGATCTGCGGGAAGATAACTCGCTGGTGAAGTGGATGGTCGATCAAGGTCACACGGTCTTTCTGATCTCCTGGCGTAACCCAGGTCCCGAGCAGCGCGACATTACCTGGGCCGACTATATGCAGATGGGCCCGATCAGTGCCATGGAGGCCATCGAGCATGCCTGTGGTGAGAAGTCGGTCAACCTGCTGAGCTACTGCGTGGGCGGCACGCTGACGGCCTCTACCGTGGCCTACCTCACCAGCACCCGCCGTGGCCGCAAGGTGAAGTCGGTCACGTACATGGCCACGCTGCAGGATTTCCGCGATCCGGGCGATATCGGCGTGTTCCTGAACGAGCGCGTGGTGCAGGGTATCGAACAAACCATGCAGATGAAGGGCTATCTGGATGGCCGCTCCATGGCCTATACCTTCAACCTGCTGCGGGAAAACGACCTGTTCTGGTCGTTTTATATCAATAACTACTTGAAGGGCGAGATTCCGGCGGCCTTCGATCTGCTCTACTGGAACACCGACGGCACCAACCTAACGGCCGGTACCCATGCGTGGTACCTGCGCCATATGTACCTTGAAAACCGCTTGGTACAGCCCGGTGGCATTGAGCTGGATGGGGTTAAAATCGACCTGCGTAAAGTCTCAGCCCCCAGTTACTTTGTCTCCACTAAAGAAGACCACATCGCCAAATGGAACAGCACGTATTACGGTGCACTGCTGCCCAAAGGCCCGACGACCTTCGTGCTGGGCGGTTCTGGACACATTGCCGGTATCGTGAACCCGCCCCATAAGAACAAGTATGGCTACTGGACCAACGACACGCTGCCCGACAGTCACGACGCCTGGCAGGAAGGCGCGACCTTCCACGAAGGCTCCTGGTGGCCCCACTGGCAAGCGTGGGTGACGGAGAACGGCTATGCGGATGCCGACCCGAAAAAGATGGTGCCCGCCCGCCAGCCGGGGGAGGGGGAGTTAAAAGTGATCGAACCCGCACCGGGCCGCTACGTGCGCATGACCATTCCGGAAGTGTTAGGAGAAATCCCCAGCAGTACTTAGCCGGCGCGTTTTAACGAAGCCGCCTAACACGAAGCCCCCGGCCACGAACGTGGCTGGGGGCTTTTTTATGGCCGCTGGGCTATGGGCATTAGCGCCGACGCACGAACCCCGGCAGCAGCAGTAACCCCGCCAGCAACCAAACGGGCAGGCTGCCCAGTCGGGTGAACGGCGTGAGCCCCTCCATGGCGTAAAACTCGCCGGTGAGGTAGGTGGTCTCGAACTGCGGCGCGCGGTCCACCACGTTGCCACGCGGGTCGATGATCGCGGTAATACCGTTGCTGGTGGCACGTACCACGTAGCGGCCGTTCTCCAAGGCGCGCAGGCGCGCCATTTGCAGGTGCTGGTGCGGGCCAATGGAGGCCCCGAACCACGTATCGTTTGAAACGGTCACGATCACGCCGCTGTCTGCCGCCCGTTGGGCGACCAGCTCAGGGTAGATGATCTCGTAGCAAATGGCGTTACCGATAGCGACACCGGCCGCTTGCATGGGCGTTTGATCCGCAGCGCCCTTGGTAAAGCTGGACATGGGCAAGTCGAAGAAGTTGATTGCGCCGCGCAGCAGGCTCTCCAGCGGCAGGTACTCACCAAACGGCACCAAGTGCTCTTTTTGGTAGCTGCCTTCCACGTTGCCAACGCCAATCACGCTGTTGAAGTAGCGGTCGTCCTCATCCAACTGCACGATGCCCGTCAGCAGTGCGGTGTCGACGGGCAGGTTGGCCTGCACTCGTTCCAGCACGGGCCGCGCCTGGCTATCGATCATGGGCAGCGCGGTTTCCGGCCACAAGATCAGATCTGCCTCGTCTGCGACGCCGCGAGTCAACTCGCTGTAGGTATTGGCGGCGGTGCGCTGGCCTTCGGGGGTCCACTTGAGCAGCTGCGGCAAATTCCCCTGCAGCAGCGCCACGCGAGTCGGTTCGCTGACCGGTGTCGTCCACTGGTGGGGTAGCGCAAGCGGGGCTAGCCAAATGGCCGCCAGCGGAAGCGCGGCCCACCACTGGCGGCGCAGCACTTCCACCCCCAGCGTGCCGGTAAGCACCACCAGCAGCGAGAGTAAGTACACGCCCCCAACGGGTGCCCAGCTAGCCAGCGGGGAGTCCACGTAGCTAGAGCCCACCAGCAGCCAGGGGAAGCCGGTAAACAAGTAAGTGCGCAGCACTTCGCCCAGCATCCACGCGCCTGCGAAAGTGAGCAGCGCCCAGCGGGGGCCGATAAAGCGCCGGTAGAGCCAGAACGTGCCCGCGAAGAACAGCGCCAGTACGCCCACAAACAGCGCGGTTAAAAAGACCGCGAGCGGCACACCGGTATAGCCGTAGTCGTGAATCGAGACGTAAACCCAGGAGGTGCCGCTGGCAAACAGCGCCACGCCATACAGCCAGCCTTTTAGCGCTGCTTGGCGCGGGGTAAGCGTGTGTAGGCCCACGTACAACAGACCCATGGCCACCGGGCCTAGCCACCAGAGTTCGAAAGGGGAAGCAGTCAGCGTGGTGAAGCCGCCCGCCACCAGGGCGGCGAGCAGCTGTAGCGTCAACGTGGGTGTAAACCCCATGGCGATATCCTATCTAGGGTGGTAGAGGCAGTGGGAGAACGACCGCCTAGTCGTCCTGTGGTTCGTCGTCAGCGGCGTTGCTGTCGCGGTAGGCTTCGAGCAGGCGAATGCGGCGGTTATCGGCGTTCAGAATGACGAACCGCCAGCCGCCCAGCGTCGTGTGTTCGCCGCGACCGGGTAGGTGACCAAACTGCTGCATCACCAGCCCGCCCACCGTATCGAATTCGTCATCGGAGAATTCGGTGCCGAAGCGTTCGTTGAAGTCTTCGATGGGCGTGAGGGCGCGAATGGCGAAGTGGCCGTTCTCCAGCGTGCGGATGTCGTCCTCTTCATCGGTGTCGTGCTCGTCTTCGATATCCCCGACGATCTGCTCGAGAATATCTTCGATGGTGATGATACCCGCCGTGCCGCCGTACTCGTCCACCACGATCGCCATGTGGTTATGGGTTTCGCGGAACTCTTTGAGCAGGGTATTGAGGCGCTTGGATTCGGGAATGAACATCGCCGGACGCAGCACGTCTTCCAGTTTGAACGCGTCGCGGCTCTCTTGCGATTGCGACAGCAGCGGCAGCAGGTCTTTGACCAGCAGAATGCCTTTTACGTCGTCCAGGTTCTCGCCCACCACCGGGTAGCGGGAGTGGCCGGTCTCTTGGATCAACGGCAGGTAGTCGTCCCGCGTTTGGTCGAGGGTAATGGCCGACACCTGAGAGCGTGGGATCAAGATTTCACGCACCTGCTGATCGCTGATATCGAGCGCCCCCTCAATAATCATGATGGCGTCTTGATCCAGCTTCAGTTTCCCTGCGGTGTGGCGTAAAAACGTCATCAGCTCATCCCGCGAGCTGGGTTCGTCGTTGTCTCCGGAAAGGGCGCCAAAGAGTTTCTCGAGCCATGATTTTTGATTGGGGTTGCTCGATCGGTCTTCGCTCATTGCGTCAAATCTCTCAGTTACGAAAAAAGGTGTTACCAGGATGATCGTACGTACACGCCATCGTTTTATCACTGAGTGGCCGTTGACACCACTCTAAACGTTCGCTTGATTTAGGGGGTCGGCTTAAGCGTGATAAGGATCAGGAATATCGAGAGTCGCCAACAGCTCGCGCTCTAGCTGCTCCATCTCCTCGGCTTCCTGGTCGTCGATATGATCGTAGCCCATTAAGTGCAGCGTGCCGTGTACGACCATATGCGCATAGTGGTGGGCCAGCGGCTTCTGCTGTTCGTCGGCTTCGCGGGCGACCACGGCGTGGCAAATGATCAGATCGCCCAGCAGCGGCAGGGTGATGCCGGGTGGATTCTCGAAAGGAAACGAGAGCACGTTGGTGGGCTTGTCTTTACCGCGATAGTCGCGATTCAGCGCCTGGCTCTCCTCTTCGTCCACGAAACGGATGGTCAGCTCTTGGCGTTCGTCATCCGGATGGCGAGAAAAGACACAGCTCACCCAATGGGTGAGCTGTTCGAGCGACGGCAGCCGCGGTTCGTCGATGGCCGCCTGCCGGTCGATCACGATATCGCTCATCGGTCGTTCTCTCCCGAGCGGTCGCTATAGCTGTTGCGTTCCATGGCCTGCATACGCGCTTCGCGCTCCTGCTGGCGAGCTTCACGCCGGGCGCGCTCGGCCACTTCCTGCTGAGACTCGAACTCGTCGTAGGCTTCGATGATGCGCTGCACCAGCGGGTGACGCACCACGTCCTTCGCGGCAAAGTGGGTCACGCCGATGCCGGGGGTGTCTTTGAGGACGTCCAGCACCTGCGACAGCCCTGAGCGCTGCCCGCGGGGCAGGTCGACCTGGGTAATATCGCCGGTGATCACGGCGGTGGAACCAAAGCCGATCCGTGTCAGGAACATTTTCATCTGCTCCGGCGTGGTGTTCTGGCTCTCATCCAGGATGATGTACGAGTTGTTCAGCGTACGGCCACGCATGTAGGCCAGCGGGGCAATCTCGATCACCTGACGCTCGATCAGTTTCGCCACCTGCTCGAAGCCGATCATTTCGTACAGCGCGTCATACAGCGGGCGCAGGTACGGGTCGATTTTTTGCGCCAAGTCGCCCGGCAGGAAGCCCAGTTTCTCACCGGCTTCCACCGCTGGGCGTACCAGCAGAATGCGGCGCACCTCTTGCTGGTTGAGCGCTTCCACGGCAGCCGCCACGGCAAGGTACGTTTTACCGGTGCCCGCTGGCCCGATGCCGAAGTTGATGTCGTGTTCGCGGATGCTCTGCACGTAGCGCTGCTGGTTCAGGCCGCGCGGTTTGATCATGGTGCGCGGTGTGCGCATGATCACTTCATCGCTACCGCCTTCGCCATCCTCTTCCTCCTCCAGCGCTTCCAGGCCGGATTCTTGCAGGAACAGGTGCACGGTATCCGCCGAGAGTTCATCGGCGGCGGTTTCACGGTAGAGGTGTTCCAGCACGTTGGCGGCCGCTTTGATACGGTTCGCGGCACCGGCCAGCTGAAAAACGTTGCCACGGTTGCGCAACGTCACGTCCAGGCGGCTCTCAATCAGCTTTAGATGCTCGTCCTGTTGGCCGCAGAGACTTGCGAGACGCTGCGGGTCATTGGGTTCAAGGCTTAGGGTGATAATGCGATTGGCCTGAGGTGATGGCTGGCTCAAGAGTAAGAAACCCGTTAGTTGATGTGTGTGAGTCTCAGCTTACTGCCCCGGCGGGGCCGGGGCAATTACCTAGGATACGCGAGCGATCAATAACGCTCGCCAGAGGCAAGCTCGCCACGCAGCGAGTTGGGTAGCGCTTCGGTGATCTCGACATCGACGAAATAGCCGATCAGCTCGGTCGGGTTGGCCGCGCGGAAGTTCACTACGCGGTTGTTTTCGGTGCGCCCAGAGAGCTGACCGGGGTCTTTCGGTGAAAACCCGGTCACTAGAATGCGCTGCGTGGTACCCACCATACGGCGACTGATTTGCGCCGCCTGCTGCAGAATGCGCTCCTGCAGGATGGCGAGGCGCTGCTTCTTCACGCTTTCCGGCGTGTCGTCGGCCAAGCCAGACGCCGGGGTGCCGGGGCGCGCCGAGTAAACGAAGCTGAACGAGTGGTCGAAGCCGATGCGATGGATCAGATCCATCGTCGCTTCGAAATCTTCTTCCGTTTCACCGGGGAAGCCGATGATGAAGTCGGAGGAGAAGCTGATATCCGGACGGTTCGCGCGGATACGCTCCATCTTCTCGATGTACTCTTCTGCCGTGTGCCCGCGCTTCATGGCGCTAAGGATGCGATCAGAGCCTGATTGCACCGGCAGGTGCAGGTGGCTGACCAGCTCCGGTATCTCGGCAAAGGCGTCCACGAGGCTGTCGGTGAACTCCACCGGATGCGAGGTGGTGAAGCGAATACGGTCAATGCCATCGACGGCGGCTACGCAGGCAATCAGCTCGGCCAGGTCGATCTCGTCGCCGTCGTCGTTCTCGCCACGGTAGGCGTTCACGTTCTGGCCCAGCAGGTTGATCTCTCGCACGCCCTGGTCGGCCAGGTGGATGACTTCATCCATCACCGCCTCGAAGGGGCGCGAGACCTCTTCGCCACGGGTGTAGGGCACCACGCAGAACGTACAATACTTAGAGCAGCCTTCCATGACCGAGACGAAGGCCGTCGCGCCATCGGACTTGGGCTGGGGCAAGTGGTCAAACTTCTCGATTTCCGGAAAGGTGACGTCCACCGCCGCAATTTGGTTGTTGTTGCGTGCGTCGAGCATTTTCGGCACGCGGTGCAGCGTTTGCGGGCCAAAAATCATGTCCACGTAAGGGGCGCGTTTGCGCAGCGCCTCACCCTCTTGGCTGGCCACGCAGCCACCCACACCAATTACCAGATCGGGATTGGCGTCTTTCAGCTTTTTCCAGCGGCCTAGCTGGTGGTACACCTTATCCTGCGCCTTTTCACGAATGGAGCAGGTGTTGAGAAGGATGACATCCGCCTCCTTCTCGTTATCGGTGAGCTCCAGCTGGTGAGATTCGCCGAGTAGGTCCGCCATACGCGAGGAGTCGTACTCGTTCATTTGGCAGCCGTGCGTTTTGATGAAGAGCTTCTTCGCCATCGGTACCTGTCATCTATGGGTCGTCAAAGTGGACGAGGGATGAATGAAATAACGGTGAGACAGCGGCAGCGCTGCCGTCGAATGGCTGCATTATACGGACACAGCAAACCAGGGGCTAGCATTCCCCCATAATCGATACTTGACCCGCGCGATTCAATCAGTATACTACGCACCGTGTTTAAGCAGTTCCTCGATAGCTCAGTTGGTAGAGCAAATGACTGTTAATCATTGGGTCGCAGGTTCGAGTCCTGCTCGAGGAGCCAAAACACTTGTCAGCACAATTGCTTAGAACATTTTAAGTGAATACTGATAAGTGATAGGCTCTGCTTCAAACGCAACAGCAAAAGATGTTCCTCGATAGCTCAGTTGGTAGAGCAAATGACTGTTAATCATTGGGTCGCAGGTTCGAGTCCTGCTCGAGGAGCCAAGCTGCTGTTCTGCTAAAGATCTTTCTGTTGTTCCCCGATAGCTCAGTTGGTAGAGCAAATGACTGTTAATCATTGGGTCGCAGGTTCGAGTCCTGCTCGGGGAGCCATCTAGCTTACCATCTTTCCTATCTAAATGAGTGCCCGCCCGCTGCCAACTGGCATTTTGGGTTTTTTTTTGTGCGTGGCTGTTTGTGGCGAGTCATTTCTTAACGCTTTTCCACGCTT
The DNA here is from genome assembly GCF_009846525.1 of Halomonas meridiana. Lineage (NCBI taxonomy): Bacteria > Pseudomonadati > Pseudomonadota > Gammaproteobacteria > Oceanospirillales > Halomonadaceae > Vreelandella > Vreelandella aquamarina. The sequence goes on from NZ_CP024621.1 coordinate 1,254,155, forward strand.
CGCGTAAACTAGTTGCTTCAATTTATAGCGTGGGAAGGTGTCGTGGGGAAAGCGGCTAGCCTGCAGGCGCTGCAGGTCTTTAAGTGTTTGAGCGATGAAACGCGGCTGATGCTGGTGCTGTTGATTGCCCAGGAGCAGTCGCTGTGCGTGTGTGAGATGACCTACGCGCTGGAGGAGTCCCAGCCCAAAGTGTCGCGCCATTTGGCGCAGCTGCGCCAGTGCGGCCTGCTGATGGATCAGCGGGAAGGGCAGTGGGTTTACTACCGTTTAGCGCCGCAGCTGCCTGCCTGGGCGCAGTCGATTATTGATTCAGGTGCGCAGGGGAGTGCAGTGCAGCTTGAGGCGCTGACGCAGCGTTTGGCGCGTATGGGGGATCGTCCGGCGCGGCGTGCTGCCCTCTGCTAGTAGCGTTTCGGTACCAGCAAGCGTCCACAAAAAACGCCAGCCCTCGGGCTGGCGTTGTTGTTGCTAGCGCAGAGTAAGCGTGGGTTAACGCTTGGCCATGCGCTGGCTCTCTTGCAGGTGAACGTAGTCGAGCAGCACTTCAGCGGCTTCGAGCACGTGGGCGCGGTCCACGGGCATCTCTTCGTCGTCGCTGTCGTTCTCAGCTTCGGCATCTTCCGTGGCGGCGGTGCCGTCGCTACGCGCGTCCATCCACTCTTCCAGTTCAGGCAGCCCCAGGGCGCGGCGGCGCTGGTTTTCCAGTGAGAGCTGTTCGGCTTCTTGGGCTTCTAGCTCGCGTTGGCGCTGTTCCCGGTTCAGGCTGACGCTGGTGTGCTGTTCACGCAGCTGGCGAGCCAGCGTGGACTGACGCTCCAGGTAGCGGAAGTTGGGGTTCTCTTTGGCGCGCTCTTCATGGCGAGCAATCAGCGCGGGCAACACGCGTTCCGGCTCGCCGTAACGGCGGTACTGCACGTTTTGCACGTTGTCCCACGCCAGGGCGTTATCCAGGCTGCTTTCGCCAATGCGCTCGGGGTCGATCAGGCTGGGGAAGGTGATGTCCGGTTCGACACCGCGATTTTGGGTGCTGTCACCTGAAATGCGGTAGAACTTGGCGCGGGTCAATTTGATCTCGCCGTGGCTCAGCTCGTTCAGGGTTTGAACGGTACCCTTACCAAAGGTCGAGGCGCCCACCACGATTCCGCGGCCATAGTCTTGAATGGCACCGGCGAAGATTTCCGAGGCAGAGGCCGAGAGGCGGTTTACCAGCACGGTAAGTGGGCCGTCGTACACGGTGCCTGCTTCGGTGTCGCCGTAGAGCTGAATGCGGCCCTGGGCGTCGCGTACCTGCACGGTGGGGCCACGATCGATGAACAGGCCGATCAGCGAGTTGGCCTCTTGCAGTGCGCCGCCGCCGTTATTGCGCAGATCGAGCACGATACCTTCCACACCCGCTTGTTTGAGGTTCTCGATTTCGCGGGCCACGTCGCGGGTGGTGCTGCGATACTCTTCTTCACCGGCTTGCCAGGCGTCGAAATCGACGTAGAAGGTGGGCACGTTGATGACGCCGATGCGATGTGGCTCGCCGTCGCGCATCACTTCGATCACTTCGCTGTCAGCCGCCTGATCTTCCAAGCTGACCGTGTCGCGGGTGATCTCGACGATTTGCGAGCGGGTCATGTCCACGGCTTGGGCAGGCACTACGTCCAGGCGCACCACGGAGCCTTTGGGGCCGCGAATCAGGTCGACGACGTTATCCAAGCGCATGCCGACGACGTTGACCATCTCGCCCTCTTCCTGGCCGACGGCGATGATGCGGTCGGCCGGTTCCAGCACGCCTGCGCGCTCAGCGGGGCCGCCGGGCACGAGGCTGGAGACTTTGACGTATTCACCGTCCGCTTGCAGCAGCGCGCCAATGCCTTCCAGCGAGAGGCTCATCTGAATATCGAAGGATTCGCCTTGACGAGGGGAGAGGTAGCCGGTGTGTGGGTCGATGGTGCCGGAGATAGCGGCCATCAGCAGGCCAAACACATCTTCCGATTCCGCTTGGCGTAATCGCGAGAGCTGACCTTCGTAGCGCTGGCGCAGGTTGTCTTCGATCTGCTCCGCGTCCTGGTCGGTAAGAGCGAGGGTCAGGGCGTCGTTTTTCAACCGTTTGCGCCATAGCTCGTCCAGCTCGCTGTCGCGGGTGGCCCAGGGAGCGTCTTCACGATCCACTTCCAGGCGCTCGTCGCTGTTGAACTCCAGCGATAATCCTTCGTCCAATTCGGCGAGCAGCCACTCCAAGCGGGCGGTGTGACGCTCGCTCAGGCGGTTGTAGAGGGCGAAAGCGTCGTCCAGGTCGCCATCGAACAGCACGTCGGCCATGTCGTTCTCAAGGTGGCGATAGGGTTCGATGTCTCGGTTCAGTAGGTAGGCGCGCTGACCATCCAGAATATCCAGATAGCGTTGGAAAGCTTCCTGCGACCACTGCTCGTTGAAAGTAATATCAGCATAGTGGCCGTAGCGGAGTGAATCCGCAATTTCCACTGCCGCTTGGCGTTGTTCGTCGGTCGGCGCGAGTTGCGCCAGCGCTGCCGGGCTGGTGATCACCAGCATCACGGCAAGGGCGACCGAGCGCGAAAGCGTTGCAAACAAGCTCATCAGTCAAGCTCTCCCGGATTTGTGTACACTCATTCTTCCCTAGACCCGCAGTTAGCCTATGAGTTGCGTAGGCCGAGGGAGCATTGTAGCAGGTCATTTCCCCTGTGAGACTCAATCATTACTGTTATGAGGAATTCCATGTCCGAGGCTTTCAACGCGGAACGTTTAACGCGGCTGTGCGATTTTTTGCAGCAGTCGCCTACGCCATGGCATGCCACCCAGAGCATGACTGAGCGTTTGGAGCAGGCGGGCTTCACGCGCCTGGAAGAGACCGCGAACTGGCAGCTCGCGCCAGGAAAGCGCTACTACGTGACGCGTAACGATTCGTCGGTGATCGCGTTTCAGTTACCCGCTGGCAAACTGACTAGCCTGCGTATGATGGGCGCTCACACCGATAGCCCAGGGCTGCGCCTGAAGCCCAACGCGACCCAGTACTCGGCCGGCTGGCTGCAGTTGGGCGTGCAGGTATATGGCGGCGTGCTGCTAGCCCCCTGGTTCGACCGCGATTTGGGTTTGGCGGGGCGTGTACACGTGCGCCATGCCGATGGCCGTTTGGAAAGCGTGCTGCTGAACGTAGACCGCCCCATCGCGATGATTCCGAGCCTCGCGATCCACATGGACCGCGACGTGAACGGGGGGCGCTCGATCAATCCGCAAACGCAAATGGCACCGGTGCTGATGCAGAGCGATACCGCCAAATTGCACGAGCTATTGGGGCAGTGGCTGGAAGAGCAGCACGGCCTGCGTGCGGTCGAGGTGGTGGATTTCGAGCTGGGCTTTTACGACGTTCAGCCGCCGTCACTGGTTGGGCTGCGCAAAGAGCTGCTGGCCAGCGCACGGCTGGATAACCTGCTGTCGTGCTTCGTTGCCCTAGAGGCGCTGCTGGAGTGCGATGGCAGCCAAGGAGCGCTGCTGGTGGCGAACGACCATGAAGAGGTGGGCAGTGCCAGCGCCTGCGGCGCACAGGGGCCGTTCCTGGGCGATGTGCTAAAGCGCTTGAACGCCCAGGTCGGTGGCGGCAGTGAGGAGTCGCTGATTCAGCTGATCCAGTCGTCGCTGATGATCTCCTGCGATAATGCCCACGCGCTGCACCCGAACTTCCGCGACAAGCACGATGAGCGCCACGGCCCGGCCATCAACGGTGGCCCGGTGATCAAGGTGAACGCGAGCCAGCGCTACGCCACCAATAGTGTCACCGGCGCGCTGTTCCGGGATGTGTGCCGCGAAGCGGATGTGCCGGTGCAGTCATTCGTCACCCGGGCGGATATGGGCTGCGGCAGCACGATTGGGCCGATTACCGCTACGGAAGTGGGCGTGCCGACCATCGACGTAGGATTGCCCCAGTGGGCGATGCACTCGATTCGTGAAACGTCCGGCACGCGAGATGTGGATTACCTGACGCGGGCGCTGACGGTGTTCCTGAATCGCCCAACGCTCTCCTGATTCAACCGCCCGGTTAGAAACGAAAAAGGCCCGCTGACTTAGTCAGCGGGCCTTGCTATTGCTAGCGTAATTCGGTGTTGGTGGCTACGCCCTGATTTGAACAGGGGACCCCATCATTATGAGTGATGTGCTCTAACCAGCTGAGCTACGTAGCCGTTCAACGGAGGCGAATATTACTCAGGGAGACGCCGCCCGTCAAGCATTTATTTCTTTTCTCGCTTATACGTTGAAGCGGAAGTGGATTACGTCGCCATCTTTGACGATGTACTCTTTGCCTTCCAAGCGCCATTTGCCGTTGTCTTTGGCGCCTTGCTCACCGCCCAGCGCGACGTAATCGTCATAGGCGATGACCTCGGCGCGAATGAAGCCCTTCTGGAAATCGGTGTGAATCACACCGGCGGCTTCCGGCGCGCTGGCGCCCTGTTTCACGGTCCAGGCGCGGACTTCTTTCACACCGGCGGTGAAGTAGGTTTGCAGGCCCAGCAAGGCGTAGCCCGCACGAATCACGCGGTCGAGTCCTGGCTCTTCCATGCCCATTTCGGCCAGGAACATGCTGCGCTCTTCGTCTTCGAGCTCGGCAATTTCGGCTTCTAGCTGGTTGCACACCGGCACGACGACCGCGCCTTCTTCGGCGGCGATCTCTTTGACGATGTCCAGGTAGGGGTTGTTCTCGAAACCATCTTCATTGACGTTGGCAATGTACATGGTGGGCTTGAGGGTCAAGAAGCCGAAGCTTTTCACCTGGCGCTTCTCGTCCTCGTCTAGCCCAAAGCTGCGCAGCGGCTGGCCTTCGGCCAGATGTGGTTGGATCTTGTCCAGCACGGCTTTGGTGGCAATGGCGTCTTTGTCGCCACCTTTCACCACGCGCACCAGGCGCTGGCTGGCTTTCTCGACGGTGTCCAAGTCGGCCAGGGCAAGTTCCAGGTTGATGGTCTCGATATCGGCGCGGGGGTCGACCTGGTTGGCGACGTGGATGACGTTGTCGTTATCGAAACAGCGCACCACGTGGGCAATCGCTTGGGTTTCACGAATATTGGCCAGGAACTTGTTACCCAGGCCTTCCCCCTTGGAGGCGCCCGCTACGAGGCCCGCGATGTCCACGAACTCCATGGTGGTGGGCAGCACTTTTTCGGGCTTTACGATGGCCGCCAGCTTGTCCAGTCGCGGGTCGGGCATCGGTACGATACCGACGTTGGGTTCGATGGTGCAGAACGGAAAGTTCTCCGCATCAATGCCAGACTTGGTCAACGCATTGAAGAGCGTGGATTTGCCTACGTTGGGTAGGCCGACGATACCGCAGTTAAAGCCCATAAAATAACTTCCTGACCGCTAGGGCGGCGCAACCGTTCGTGCACCTGCCCGGTGTGAAAAGAGTGCGTTCGTAACGCGTGGTAATAGAGTCCGACAGCGTGCTGCTATTTTACGCTATGTAGGCGGTTCATGGCTTTAGCCCAGTCGCCGGAAAGCGCGAGCGGCAGCGTGGCCAGGCACTCGTCCAGCGAGCGCTCGATGGCTTCTTGCTCGGCCTTGCCGGGGCGGCCCAGCACGTAATTGACCACCTGCTTCGCCTCGCCGGGATGGCCAATGCCAATGCGCACGCGGTGAAACTGCTTCTGGTTGCCCAGGGCGCTGATAATATCGCGCAGCCCGTTGTGGCCGCCGTGCCCGCCGCCGGTTTTGTAGCGTGACTGCCCCGGGGGAAGGTCGAGCTCGTCGTGCGCGACCAGCAGATTCTCCGGGGATAGTTTGAAGAATTGGGTAAGCGCTGCGACCGCCGCACCGCTACGGTTCATGAACGTGGTGGGGTTGAGCAAGTGCAGCTCATGGTCACCCACACGGGCTTTGGCGTAGAGCCCTAAAAACTTTTTCTCAGGACGCAGTTCGGTGTGGGCGCTGCGTGCAATGGCGTCGACTAGCCAAAAGCCCGCGTTGTGTCGGGTGGCGTCGTATTCAGCGCCTGGGTTGCCCAGTCCTATAATGGCCGTTACCTGGCTCATTTTCCCACCTCCAACGGTTCTGGAAGATATGACGACGTGTGACGGAGCTGCCTCCGCAGGCAGCTGACTGAGGCTATCGAGCCCCGTGCCGCAAAAAAAAATCAAGCGCCGAAGCGCTTGATTTTAACATCCTTGGGCCATGCGAGCATGGCCCAGGTAGCGCTGGTCAGCGTGGGCTGTCAGCACCTTTAGCAAGGCTTACTCGGCGCTGCCTTCTGCGTCGCCTTCACCTTCGCCTTCTTCTTCGTCATCGCCACGTACTTTCACTTTGGTGATGCTCAGAATGGCGTTGTCGTGCTCTTCACCGTGGGCCAGGTCAACAGACGTGACGCCGGCCGGCAGGGTCAGGTCAGACAGGTGCAAGGTAGTGCCCAGCTCGACCTTGCTGATGTCCACTTCCAGGAAGTCCGGGAGGTCTTTCGGCAAGCAGCTGATGGCGATTTCGTTCGCCAGCACGTGCAGTTCGCCGCCCTGGTCTTTGATGCCGACACACTTCTCTTCGTTCACCACGTGCAGCGGCACGTTCATGGTGATTTCGTGAGTGGCGTCAACACGCAGGAAGTCAGCGTGGGTCAGCAGCGGCTTGAACGGGTGACGCTGCAGGTCACGAACAACCACTTGCTCTTCTTTACCGTCGATCACCAGCTTGATGACAGAGGAGAAGAAGGACTCGTCTTCGATCGCCTTGTAGAACGCAGTTTTTTCTACGGAGATCGACTGAGCGCCTTTCTCACCGCCGTATACAACGGCCGGTACTTGTTGGTTCGCACGACGCAGGCGGCGGCTCGCACCTTTCCCCAGGTCGTTACGAACGCTGGCTTGCAGGATAAAATCAGACATGGAATTTGCCTCTTGGTTTAAGTAAGGAAACGCCGCCGCCCGCGACCAGACGACGACGTTTCCAGGGCCCCAAGTGGGGGCTCATAACGTCAGGCGTTAATGAAACATCGCGCTGACGGATTCCTCGTTGCTGACGCGGCGAATGGCTTCCGCAATCAGGCCAGCAACGCTCAACTGACGAATTTTTCCGCTGCGACGCGCGTGGTCGGCGAGCGGAATGGTGTCGGTCACGACAACCTCGTCCAGTACAGAGTTGGTGATGTTGTCGACCGCGGGGCCGGACAAAATCGGATGCGTGGCGTACGCAACAACGCGCGCAGCGCCGTGGTCTTTCAGAGCTTCACCGGCTTTACACAGCGTGCCGGCGGTGTCGATCATGTCATCGACGACCACGCAGGTGCGGCCTTCGATTTCACCGATTATGTGCATCACCTGGGCTTGGTTCGCCTGAGGGCGACGCTTGTCGATGATGGCCAGATCGGCGTTGAGCTGCTTGGCGATGGCGCGGGCACGCACAACGCCACCAACATCGGGGGAAACAACCACGAGATCGTCGTAGTTTTGACGCTCGATGTCGTCCAGCAGGATCGGTGAGCCGTACACGTTATCAACCGGTACGTCGAAGAAACCTTGGATTTGGTCAGCGTGCAGGTCCATGGTCATGACGCGGTCAACGCCTGCTTTCACCATCATGTCCGCCACGACTTTGGCAGAGATGGGAACACGGGCGGAGCGTACACGACGGTCCTGGCGGGCATAACCAAAATAGGGAACCACTGCCGTAATACGGGTCGCTGAGGCGCGACGCAGAGCGTCGACCATCAGGATCAGTTCCATCAGGTTGTCGTTCGTCGGGGCACAGGTGGATTGCAGGATGAACACATCCTTACCACGCACGTTCTCATTGATCTCGACCGCGATTTCGCCGTCGCTAAATTGACCAACCGTTGCGTTACCCATACGGCTGTCTAAGCTCTCGGCAATCTTTTGAGCGAGTTCGGGATTGGCATTCCCGGTGAAAACCATCAATTTTGACACGCGCAGCCACCTTTGCAGTGTTGGGGATCAGGGGAGAAAACGCAGATCAACATTAGAATTGGCTGGGGTACCAGGATTCGAACCTGGGAATGCCGATACCAAAAACCGGTGCCTTACCACTTGGCGATACCCCAGCAATAACCTAATGCGATGACCGGGCGCTTTCAGCAGCCCAGAGCATCTTGTAGGGGAGAGGTGTTAAGTCCGCGCGCGACCCATGCTTGCCAGCGCTGATTAGCCTGTTCAACCACCGTTTGCGCAGCTTCTTCGGAATCGAATGCTGCAAACAAACAGGCGCCTGTGCCCGTCAGCCGACTAGGTGCATGCTGCGCGAGCCAGTCAAGCGCTTCCGCAATATGCGGGTAGCGTTTTTTGACGGTAGCTTCGCAGTCATTACGCCACTCGGCCACTCCCCCCTGCAGTGCGCGCGCCATAGTAATGGGGAGGCTGTCGCGTGTCAATTCCGAGTCATGGAAGATGGCCGGGGTGGAAACGCTAATGCCGGGGTGAATGACCGCGAACCACGGAGTGTCGAGGGTCACGGGCGTCAGCTTTTCGCCGATGCCTTCCGCCCAGGCGCTGCGGCCATGGACGAAAACCGGCACGTCGGCACCCAAGGCTAGCCCCAGCTCTGCCAGGGAGGCATCGCTAAGCCCCAGCTGCCAGAGCTGGTTGAGTCCTTTGAGCACGGTGGCCGCGTTGGAGCTGCCTCCACCCAGACCGCCGCCCATGGGCAGGTGCTTCTCGATGGTGATCGACGCACCTAGGTGGGTGCCGCTGGCCTGCTGCAATAACGCGGCTGCCCGAACGATCAGGTTGTCATCGTGGGCGACGCCTGCCATTGGCGTCATGAGTTCGATGACGCCATCGTGGCGTAGTGTCATGCTCAGGTAGTCGCACAGGTCGATGAGTTGAAACAGCGTCTGCAGTTCATGGTAACCGTTTGGGCGACGCCCTACGATATGCAGCATACGGTTCAGCTTGGCGGGAGCAGGTAGGGTAAGGGTGTGGGGTATTGCGGACATGCCGTCTCTCTACTGCTAAACGTATGAAAAAGGGCTGGCGCTGGGCCAGCCCGAGGAGCCTATTCCGTCGCCTGCCACTGGTTGACGACCAGCGTAATGCGCACGTCGCCGTAGTTCATCACCAAGCGGCGCGGCAGCCACATGCCTTCGGCCTGCTCCCAGTCGCGGTAATCGATGTCCCAGCCGTCCTGCTGCAAGAAGCTGGGGAAGCCCAGCTCGTCGGTTTCGAGCTGGTAGCTGGCGTGGTCGCCGGGCAGGCCGCGCACCCAGTCGGGCATGGCGCGCACCGGTAACGACCAGCCAAGCTGCTCTTCCATCAAGGCTTCGGGGGTTTCGGCTTCGAAACGGCCTTCGCTGGTGGTCAGTGAGAAACGTCCTTCACGGCCCTCCAGAACGCTGCGGCCGCCACCGAAGGGGCCGCTGATCAGCATGCGGAAGTAGTAGGGCGTTTGGTTCCAGTCCAGGTTGGCGCTGGTGTTCTCCTGGGGCGTGCGCAGACCCGCTTTACCGACCAGCGTCCAGCTATCGAACGCTTCTACCTCGGCCTGCTGGCGCTCCCACTGTCCGGCTTGACGGCCACTCTCATCGACGGGCGCTTGGCTGGCACACCCCGCCAGTGCGGCCATGGCCAGCGCAGCTACCCATAGGCGCGCAGAGCGGTAGCGTGGCGAGGTCGGTGTGCTGTGTAAAAAAGAGATCAACATAACTGGCTCCATGTCCGTGCTGTCGGTAAAGAGGAGACGCGGGCGGCGGTGACGCGCGCCCACAAAACGTATGCCTTAGGGCGTGCGCGAGGGGGTAAGTTCAGGATAGCGCTCGAGTAGGTCATCGATTTGCGGATGATACGTCGCGCGCTGAAGAATGCGCTCGATGAGTTGCCGCGCTTCGTCGCTACGGCCCAGCGAGTGCAGCACCTCAGCCAAGTGGGCGGCAATTTCTTGGTCGGGCATCTGAGCGTAGGCGCTTTCCAACCATGCCAGCGCGTCGTCGGGCTGACCGAGGCGGAAGTACACCCACCCCATGCTGTCGAGCACCGCCGGGTTATCCGGGTCGGCTTCGTAGGCACGCTCGATGAGGTCGCGGGCCTCTTCCAGCCTGCCGGGGAGGTTGAGGTCAGCGAGGGTGTAGCCCAGCGCGTTCAGCGCATCGGCGTTGTTGGGCTCGGTACGCAGAATTTGCCGTAAGTCCCGCTCCATGCCTGCCAAGTCACCCATCTCCCAGGCGCGCATGGCGCGTAGGTAGAGCAGGCTGGTGTCATCCGGCGTGCGGGTGATTTCGCGATCCAGCAGCGCCGTGGCGTCCTCTTGCAGTGAGAGTTCGTCCAATAGCTGCACTTCTAAACGGACCAAGTCGCCGAAATAGGCGTCGTGGCGCATACGCTCGATGCGCAAGAACGCACGGGCGTCCAGCAGGCGGTCGTCTTCAATCAGCATGTTGGCGGCTGCGGCCCGGGCGGGCAGGAACTCTTCGCCCTCGTGTACCTGGCGGTAGTAAAGAAGGGCGTTATCCACTTCACCCTGCGACTGCGCAATCGCGCCCATCAGAAAATAGGCGACGTTGGGGATGTTCTCTTGACCGATCAGCGGTTGCAGTAACCGGTAGGCAGGCTCGCTGTGGCCCTCTTCTAAGTAGAGCTGCGCCAGCGCGATACGCAAATCCTGGTTGCCGCCGTGGCTATCGAGCAGCGCGTTGGTTTGCACTTCGGCGGCAGCGATGTTGTTGAGGCGAATTTCCGCCTGCGCCAGCATCAGGATGAAGCGTACGTCGTCAGGGGCTAGGCTCAAGCCCTGTTGGGCGGCTTGCTGGGCGCCACGGTGGTCGCCGGTTTCCAGCGCTAAGCGGGCTTTCGCCAGCCACAGGGCGGCGGACTCGGGCTCCTGCTGCTCTACTTCATCTAAATAACGCTGGGCCGTTTGCGTTTCGCCTAAGGCGGCTTCGATCAGTGCCGTGCCGAGCAGGACGTCGCTATGAAACTCGCGTTCAGATATTGCGGGCTGGGCCAGATAGCTGCGTAGCTGCTGTGCCAGTAGCCGCAGCGGTGCCTCTTCGGCCACCGCAATTTCGGCGAAGGTGGCAATCTCGCCGTTGCCATCTGCTTCAGCAATGGCGAGCCGCTGCTCGAGGCTGTCGAGCCAGTCGCCCCGCTGCAGCGACAGCGATGCCAGCAGGCGATTGGGCGTTTCTGCGCGGGGGGCGAGTTCCCGCCAGCGCATCGCCGAGGCTTCCATTAGCGCAGCGTCGTTGCCAAACCGAGCGGCGAAGGTAGCGCGTTCGGCAAGCCCCGGTGAGGGATAGCGCTGCGCGGCGTCGAGATAGCCTTGCCCCGCATAGCGATAGTCGCCGCGCTGCCCGGCCAGCTCCGCTGCCAGCAGGGTGCTCAACCCAGCGGCATCTAACCCGCGCGTGACGGGCGGCGCCGAGGCCATGGGGTCTTCGACGCGAGCGTGCTCGTCGTCACCCAACAGCGCAGGCGAGAGCTGGCAGCCGCTCAGTAGCAGCGTGGCGGCCAGGGGAAACAGTGGAAAACCCGAAAACGAAAGGGGAATACCCAGAAGTGTTGCGCGATGGGGCATGCGTATCTCGATCAAGTGGCCGAGTGTTCAGCATAGCGGCTTGGCTGCCTGCGGCAAAGTGGTGTGCGCCAGAAGATGCTCGGCTGTGATAGAATGATCCACCTTGAAAAAGAGCCGAGTCAGCGCAATTCACTCAATAGGCTGCTCTCTTAGACTTGTATCAGCAAGCCAAGAAACAATGACCGACAGTGACGTGACGACCGATCCACTAGCGAAGACGCATAACCCATGACGCTTCTTGCCCTGGGAATCAATCATCGTACTGCCACCGTAGCGGTGCGTGAGCAGGTAGCCTTTACGCCGACGCAGCTAGAAAGCGCGTTGGCCGAGCTGCGTAGCCTGCCGCACATCAGCGAAGCGGCGGTGCTTTCGACGTGTAATCGCACGGAACTCTACTGTGTGACGGATGCCGCCGGTGAGCAGACCGTGCTGGACTGGCTGGGTCGTTTTCACAATTTACGCGTGGAAGAACTCTCCCGCTGCGCTTACCACTACCACGACAACGACGCCGCTCGGCACTTGATGCGCGTGGCCGTGGGTCTGGACTCCATGGTGTTGGGCGAGCCGCAAATTCTCGGCCAGTTGAAAGAGGCCTATCAGCAGGCGCGTCAGGCCAAAGGCCTGGGCGGTGAGCTGGAGCGCCTGTTCCAGCACACGTTTGCCGTGGCCAAACAGGTGCGCACCGAAACTGGCATCGGTAAAAATCCGGTGTCCGTTGCCTATGCTGCCGTGAGCATGGCTAGCCGCATATTCGATGATTTCAGCCGCGCCAACGCGTTACTGATTGGGGCCGGTGAGACCATCGAGCTGGTGGCCCGTCACCTGCACGAAGCCGGGGTGCGCCAGCTCACCGTTGCCAACCGTACTCGAGAGCGTGCCGAGCAGGTCTCTTCCTCGCTGGGGGGGACGGCGATTACGCTGCCGGAGATTCCCGATGCGCTGGAACGCGCCGACATCGTCATCTCTTCCACTGCCTCGCCGCTGCCGATTCTGGGCAAGGGTATGGTCGAGCGGGCGCTGAAAAAGCGCCGCCATCGCCCGGTCTTCATGGTAGACATCGCCGTGCCCCGGGATATCGAGCCGGAAGTGGGGGAGCTGGCGGACGTGTTCCTCTATACCGTCGATGACCTGGAAGAGGTGATCGAAGAAAATCGGCGTCATCGCCAGGTTGCGGCCGACCAAGCCGAGTCGCTGATCGAACACGGCGTGGGGAGCTGGCAGCAGGAGCGGCGGGTACGCAACGGGGGCGAGGTGATTCGCGATTTTCGGCGTCACGGTGAATCGCTGCGCGACCAAGCCCGCGACCAAGCGTTGGAGCGCCTGGCCAAAGGCGAAGACCCTGCCAAAGTGGTCGAGCGTTTGGCGCACCAGCTCGCTAACCGCTTCATGCATCAGCCGACGCTGACCATTCGCGAAGCGGCCGCCCAGGAAAACCACGATTTGCTCAGCGCCGCGCCGCGCCTGCTGCTACCACCGAAGCCCGCCTTCGAGCAGCCTGCGCCCTCGGCAAAACGCCAGAAGGATGATACGCCCGCATGAAAGAGACTTTGCGCCAACGTTTAGACAGCTTTTCCGACCGGTTCGAAGAGCTGGCCATGCTGCTGTCCGATCCTGAGGTGATCAACCATCAGCAGCGCTTTCGCGACTACTCCCGTGAGTACGCCGAACTCGAAGAGCTGGTCGCCGCGTGGAAACGCTACCTCGACGTGGAACAGGGCATTGCCGAGGCCGAGCAGCTCAGCCGCGATAGCGACCCCGAGATGCGCGAGCTGGCCGAGATGGAGATTCTCGATGGCCGCGAGCAGTTGGAAACGCTCGATGCAGAACTCAAGCGCCTGCTGATTCCGAAAGATCCGGACGATGGTCGCGGCGTCTTCTTGGAAGTGCGCGCGGGCACCGGGGGCGATGAAGCGGCGATTTTTGCGGGCGACCTGTTTCGTATGTACTCCCGCTATGCGGAAAAGCGCGGCTGGCGCGTCGAAATTGTTAGCGCTAGCCACGGCGAGCAGGGCGGTTATAAAGAAGTGATCTCCCGGGTGAAGGGCGATGGCGTTTATGCACGGCTCAAGTTCGAATCGGGCGCTCACCGGGTGCAGCGCGTACCGGCGACCGAATCCCAGGGGCGTATCCACACGTCAGCGTGCACCGTCGCGGTGATGCCCGAGGTGGACGAAGTGGGCGATATCGATATCAATCCGGCCGATTTGCGGGTCGATACCTACCGCTCCAGCGGTGCCGGTGGGCAGCACGTCAACACCACCGACTCCGCGATTCGGATTACCCACCTGCCCACCGGCGTGGTGGTGGAGTGCCAGGAAGAGCGAAGCCAGCACAAGAACCGCGCTAAAGCGATGTCGCTGCTGGCCGCCAAGCTCAAGCGCAACGCCGTGGATTCCCAGCGCCAGGAGCAAGCCGATGCCCGCCGCTCGTTGGTAGGCTCTGGTGACCGCAGCGAGCGTATCCGCACTTACAACTTTCCTCAGGGGCGCATTACCGACCACCGCATCAACCTGACGCTCTACAAGCTGACCGAAATAGTGAGCGGTGAGCAGTTGGACGATGTGATCGAGCCGCTGATTCATGAGTACCAAGCGGAACAGCTTTCGGCCCTGCAGGACGCGTAATGACGTTCGATGCCTTGCTGAACAGCGCGGCCCAGCGGCTGCAGCGCGCCGGTTCGCCATCGCCACGGATCGATGCCGAGGTGCTGATGGCCTTCGCCACGGGGCGCAGCCGCACATGGCTATACACCTGGGGCGATGGTGAATGCCCGACTTGGGAACATGCCCGCTTTGATGCACTGGTCGCCGCCCGCGCCCTGGGCCAGCCGGTGGCTTATTTGACCGGAGAGCGCGAGTTTTGGGGGTTGCCGCTGGCGACCTCTCCCTCCACGCTGATTCCCCGCCCCGATACCGAAACGCTAGTAGAGGCCGCGCTAGCGCGTGCCGGCACGCCAACCGGCAGGCTGCTCGACCTGGGCACGGGTACTGGGGCCATCGCGCTGGCCTTTGCCAGTGAACGACCGGCATGGCAGGTCGTTGGGGTCGATGTTCGCCCGGAAGCAGTGGCACTAGCCACTCACAATACTCAGTCGCTGCGCATCACCAACACAACTTTTCTGGTAAGCGACTGGTTTGCCGCGCTGACGGCGCCGCCTGAGGGCGCGGCTTTTGACATCATCGTCAGTAATCCGCCTTACATCGCAGCCGACGACCCGCATTTAGCCGAGGGTGACGTGCGCTTCGAGCCGCGTTCAGCGCTGGTGGCCGGGGCCGATGGCATGGCCGACCTGCTGCATCTGATCACCGCTGCGCAAAGGTTTCTTTCGTCGGGCGGCTGGCTGGCGCTGGAGCACGGCTACCAGCAGGCGCCCCTCGTTCGCCAAGCGCTGATTCATGCGGGCTATCAAAACGTTGAAAGCGTGCAAGACATCGGCGGCCATGAACGGGTTACCCTGGGGCATCTCGACTAACTGCCTGATTCATCAGTATTGGATCCTGCCATGAAACCAAAAAATAGAACGCTGGACCGTATCGACCTGAAAATTTTGCGCTGCCTGCAAGAGAACGCGCGCATCTCTTATGTAGACCTCGCGTCAGAGGTTGGGTTATCCACAACCCCTTGCCTAGAGCGCGTCAAGCGCCTGGAGCGTGCGGGAATCATTCGCGGCTATCAGGCCATTCTCGACCCTCGGGCACTCAAGGCGAACCTGCTGGTCTTCGTGGAAATTAGCCTGGAAACCCAGTCACCTGCCGTGTTCGACGAGTTTCGCCGTGCGGTGGAGAAGCTGCCGCAAATTCAGGAGTGCCATTTGGTCTCTGGGCAGTTCGACTACATTTTGAAGTGCCGCATTCCCGAAATGGCCGCGTATCGTCAGCTATTGGGCGATGTGGTGCTGACCCTGCCCGGCGTGAAAGAGTCGAAAAGCTACGTGGTGATGGAAGAGGTGAAGGAGAGCTTTAGCCTGCACATCCCCGACTTCGAGGAATTTGAGGATAAGTAACGCGATGATGGACGACCAGGCGCTGCTGCGTTACAGCCGCCAAATCATGCTGCCTGAGGTGGACATTGAAGGGCAGGAGCGCTTGCGCGCTGCCCATGCGCTGATCATCGGTGCCGGTGGGCTGGGCTCGCCGGTGGCGCTCTATCTCGCGGCGGCGGGCGTAGGCACCATTACCATCGCCGATGCTGACCATGTCGAGCTAACCAATTTGCAGCGCCAAATTGCCCATCATCAGGCAAGCCTGGGGGTGAACAAAGCGCGTTCAGCCAAGGAGCGTATGCAGGCGCTCAATCCTGAGTGCCAGGTCGTGGCGGTAGAGCAGCACGCAGAAGGCGAAGCGCTCACTGCACTGGTGGCCTCGGCCGATGTGGTGCTGGACTGTACCGACCGTTTCTCCAGCCGCTATGCCATCAATGCCGCCTCCCAGCAGGCAGGCGTGCCGCTGATTTCCGGCGCGGCGATTCGCTTTTCGGGCCAGCTGGCGGTGTTCGACCCGCGTGATGAGGCGTGCCCTTGCTACGCCTGCCTCTACCCGCCAGCAGACAGCGACGACGAAGCGCTGAGCTGTGCAGAGAGCGGTGTCATGGCTCCGCTGGTAGGGCTGATTGGCTGCTTCCAGGCGGTGGAAGCGTTTAAGCTTTTAAGCGGCGCGGGGAGGACGCATCAAGGCTTATCTACCTTCGATGGTTTGACCGGCCAGTGGCGCCATTTTCAGGTGCCGAGAGACCCCGCCTGCTCGGTGTGTAGCGCCCGCGCATAAAAAAACGCCCGCAGGGAGGCGGGCGCGACGTCACGGTCTTCACGTCAAAGGGAACGAACTCAGTAGGGCGGCACGGCCGCCCTCTTAGCCAGTCATTCGCTTAATTACGAATCAGATAGTCGAAGGCTCCCAGTGATGCTTTGGCACCTTCGCCCATGGCAATGATGATCTGCTTGTAGGGCACGGTGGTAACATCGCCGGCGGCGAACACGCCGGGCACCGAGGTCATGCCGTGGGCATCGACGATGATCTCGCCACGGGGTGACATTTCGATGGGTGAGCCTTTCAGCCACTCGGTATTGGGTACCAGGCCGATTTGTACGAAGATGCCTTCCAGCTCGATGCTCTTCACTTCATCGGTGTTGCGATCTTTGTAGGTCAGGCCGTTGACACGGCTGCCGTCACCGGTGACTTCAGTCGTTTGGGCATTCAGCACGATATCCACGTTCGGCAAGCTCTTCAGCTTCTTCTGCAGTACCGCGTCGGCGCGCATTTCACCCATGAACTCCACCAGGGTCACGTGACCGACGATACCGGCTAGGTCGATCGCGGCTTCGACGCCAGAGTTACCGCCACCAATGACCGCCACACGCTTGCCTTTGAACAGCGGGCCGTCGCAGTGAGGGCAGTAGGCAACGCCTTTGTTGCGGTACTCCTGCTCGCCGGGCACGTTCATTTCACGCCAGCGAGCACCGGTCGCCAGTACCAGGGTCTTGCTTTTCAGCTTGGCACCGGACTCGAAAGTGACTTCGTGCAGGCCGCCTTCGGCTTCCGCCGCTTTGAACGACGTGGCGCGCTGGAGGTTCATCACGTCGACGTCGTACTCTTTGACGTGTTCTTCAAGGGCGCTGACCAGCTTGGGGCCTTCGGTATGGGTGACGGAGATGAAGTTCTCGATGCCCATGGTGTCGGCAACTTGGCCGCCAAAACGTTCGGCAGCAACGCCGGTATTGATGCCCTTACGGGCAGAGTAGATCGCTGCCGACGCACCTGCCGGGCCGCCGCCGATAACGAGGGTGTCAAACGCGGCTTTTTCGCTCAGCTTCTTGGCTTCACGTTCGGCAGCGCCGGTATCTACTTTGGCCAGAATCTGTTCGAGGGTCATGCGGCCCTGGTCGAACGGCTTGCCGTTCAAGTAGATGCTGGGCACGGACATGATTTCGCGCGATTCGACTTCATCCTGGAACAGCGCACCGTCGATGGCGACGTGGCGCACCTTCGGGTTGAAGATCGCCATCAGGTTCAGCGCTTGCACGACATCCGGGCAGTTCTGGCAGGAGAGCGAGTAGTAGGTCTCGAACAGCATCTCGCCGTCGAGGGCTTTGATCTGATCGAGCAGTTCTTGAGAAGTCTTGGGTGGGTGGCCACCCACTTGCAGCAGCGCCAGTACCAGCGAGGTGAACTCGTGGCCCATGGGGATGCCAGCAAATACCACGCCGGTCTCTTCGCCGGGGCGGTTGATAGCAAACGACGGGGTACGGCTGTCTTGCCCGTCGGTGTGCAGAGTAATCTTATCGGTGAGGCTGCTGATATCTTCCAGCAAACCCAGCAATTCACGTGACTTGGCACCGTCATCGAGGGACGCAACGATCTCGAACGGTTGAGTCACTTTTTCCAGGTAAGCTTTCAACTGATTTTTTAAATTGGCGTCCAGCATGACAGTGGCTTCCTCGCAGTCAGCAGTAAGTCGTTCTCGACCTAAAACGCACGCTGCCGAATTAGTCGGGCAGCCGATGGTGCTAGGGAAAACAGGGATGCGGTGATACGGGTACTTAAACAAAACACCCGGGCCGAGTGCCCGGGTGTCGTGCTGCCTTTGGGGCAGCGGTAGGCGATTTAGATTTTGCCTACGAGGTCCAGAGACGGGGCAAGGGTCTCTTCGCCTTCTTTCCATTTGGCCGGGCACACTTCGTTCGGGTTTTCACGAACGTACTGAGCAGCCTTCACTTTACGCAGCAGCTCTTCGGCATTACGACCGATGTTGCCAGCATTGATTTCGACGATCTGAATTTTGCCATCCGGGTCGACGACGAAGGTGCCGCGCTCGGCCAGACCTGCTTCTTCGATCAGAACTTCGAAGTTGCGAGAAATCTGTAGGGTCGGGTCAGCGATCATCGGGTACTGGAGCTTACCGATGGTGTCAGAGCTGTCGTGCCATGCTTTGTGGGTGAAGTGAGTGTCGGTAGACACGCTGTAGATCTCGACGCCCAGCTTCTTGAAGGCTTCGTAGTTGTCGGCCAAGTCGCCAAGCTCAGTCGGGCAGACGAACGTGAAGTCGGCCGGGTAGAAGAAGAAGATGGACCACTGACCTTTCAAATCCGCTTCAGTGACGTCGATAAACTCGCCGTTCAGGTAAGCGGTGGCTTTAAACGGTTTTACTTCAGTGTTGATCAAAGACATTCAGAACGTCTCCACAAAAGGTGAATGGCAGTAGAAAAAGTTGTTGCTCATGGTAGCGGACTACGACTAATAGCTAAAATTGGAAAAGCGAATCTTTCCAATAGGTAGTGGCTATTGAACGATGTGGCTACCGTCAGCGACCCTTGAGGTGGGGGCGGTAGCTCCTGAATACAAGAATTTTTCAGTTACTCTTGCGATAGACGGCACTGCACCGCAAAATTCGCACGGTTGCGATAATCGCCTAAGCTGTTTTCAGTTGGATTCGGTGGGCACATGACGACACCTGCCAACGAACAGCCGGTGGCCGAACGTGGGCTGTGATGGTGTGGACTTTACATTTTAGGAGTAGGTCAATGGGGAACATCCAAAAACTTTCAGGGGCCGTTACGGCCATCTCTTTCGCCGTAGCGGCTGCCGCTGCCCACGCTGACGAAGTGCGGGTATACAACTGGTCTGACTATATCGCCCCGGAAACGCTGGAGAAGTTCACCGAGCGTACCGGTATCGAAGTAACGTACGATGTGTACGACAGTAACGAAATTCTCGACGCTGCGCTGCTGTCCGGCCGTTCAGGCTATGACGTGGTGGTGCCGTCAACCTACTACTTTACGCGCCAACTCAAAGCAGGCGTGTTTCAGCCGCTCGACCACGAGCTGCTGCCCAACCTGGACAACCTCGACCCTGAGCTGATGGCCAACCTCGAGTCCATCGACCCAGGTAGCGAATACTCCGTTCCTTACATGTGGGGTACGAATGGCATCGGCTATAACGTCGAGCGTGTCACCGAAATTCTCGGTGACGATGCTCCGTTGGATAGCTGGGCGCTGCTGTTCGACCCGGAAATCACCACCCAGCTGAGCGAAGCAGGCTGCGGCCTGGCCATGATGGATTCAGGCGATGAAATGCTGTCGCCGGCCATGGTTTACCTTGGTTTGGATCCGCTGAACGAGACCGTCGAAGACATCGAAGCCGCCGGTGAGCTGATCGCCAACGTTCGTGACAACATTACGTACTTCCACTCTTCGCGTTACGTGTCTGACCTCGCCAACGGCGATATTTGCGTGGCCGCAGGTTACTCTGGCGATATCTTCCAAGCCGCTGCGCGTGCCGAAGAAGCGGGTCGCGACTTCACCATCGGTTACAGCATTCCGAAAGAGGGCGCTGCCCTCTGGTTCGACATGATGGCGGTGCCGGCGGATGCGCCGAACCCCGAGAACGCTCACGCCTTCATCAACTTCATCCTCGACCCGGAAATCGCCGCTGAGATAAGCGAGTACGTGCGTTACGCCAACCCCAACCTGGCGGCTAACGAGTACCTGTCCGATGAACTGATCAACGACCCGGCCATTTACCCCGAGACCGACGTGATGAAGAACCTCTACGTTCAAGTCGAGAAACCCCAGGAACTATTGCGTGCTCGCACGCGCACCTGGAACCGCGTCAAATCTGGACGTTAATGCCAATCATCGTCTGACGGCGAGCCGGGCTGCTGCCCGGCTCGCTGTTTGTCTTTTATCGCCCGGTTAACCGGGCCTTTTGATGGGAGTGGCGAATGGTCACTACGCCCCTGTCGAACGACGCCTCCTCTGCTTCGTCTGCCGTTCCTCCTCCGGCTCGCGCCCAGGGGAAGGCACCTCGATTTGCCGAGGATATCGTTTTAGAGGTCAAGCGTTTGAGCAAGCGATTCGATGATGCGCTTGCCGTGGATGACGTGAATTTACAGGTAAAGCGCGGCGAAATTTTTGCCCTGCTGGGCGGCTCGGGGTCGGGTAAGTCGACGCTGCTGCGCATGCTGGCCGGGTTCGAAACGCCCAGTGAAGGGCGCATTTTGTTGAGTGGCGAGAACATCACCGAGATGCCGCCACACAAGCGTCCCATCAACATGATGTTTCAGTCGTATGCCCTGTTTCCGCATATGACCGTGGCCCAAAACATCGCCTTCGGCCTGAAGCAGGACAAGCTACCCAAAGCTGAAATCGATGCGCGGGTTGCCCAGATGCTCAAACTGGTGCACATGGAGCGCTTCGCCAAGCGTAAGCCTCACCAGCTCTCGGGTGGTCAGCGTCAGCGTGTGGCTTTGGCCCGCTCGCTCGCCAAGCGACCCAAGCTGCTGCTTCTCGATGAGCCCATGGGCGCACTGGATAAAAAGCTGCGTACCGAAATGCAGTTGGAAGTGGTCGAGATCATCGAGCAGGTAGGCGTGACCTGCATCATGGTGACCCACGACCAGGAAGAAGCCATGACCATGGCGGATCGGGTGGCGATCATGGCCGATGGCTGGATCGAGCAAGTCGGCTCGCCAGTGGATATTTATGAAAGTCCCGCTAGCCGTATGGTGGCCGAATTCGTGGGCACGGTGAACCTGTTCGAAGGCGAGATCATCGAAGACGCCGCCGATCATTGCCGCATCGAATCACCGGCGCTGTCTCGGCCGATTTACATCGACCACGGCATCACCACGCAAGCGGTGGACCGTCGGGTGTGGGCAGCGCTGCGCCCCGAGAAAATCTGGCTGACTCGCGAACAGCCGACGTGTGAGTACAACTGGGAAGCAGGCAAAGTGGACGATATCGCCTATTTGGGCGGCTACTCGCTCTACTACGTGCGCACCGCCTCAGGGCAGATGATCAAGGTGAGCATGGCCAACACCGAGCGTCGCGGCGACCGTCCCACCTGGGAGGATAGCGTGTACGTTTATTGGGAAGACCATAGCGCTATCGTGCTGAACCGCTAATGCCCGGGTGGCTGAGAGGAGATTGCCTATTATGATGCCATCTCGCATTGCAGGCGTGATCAAGCGGATGCAGCTAGGCCGTCGCGCTGTGATTGCGTTCCCGCTGGTGTGGCTCACGCTGTTTTTCCTGCTCCCGTTTGCGCTGGTGCTGAAAATCAGCCTGTCAGAGTCAGCGATTGCCATACCGCCCTATGGGCCGCTGGTGGAGTATGCCGACCAAACGCTGAACATCTTTTTGAATGTGGGCAACTATCTGTTTTTGTTGTCCGATTCACTTTATGTGGCGGCGTACTGGGGGTCGATCAAGACCGCCTTCATCGCCACGGCGGTGTGTTTGCTGATTGGTTATCCAATGGCGTATGCCATGGCGCGTGCGCCGGGCCGCTGGCAGCTCATTCTGCTGCTGTTGGTCATGCTGCCATCGTGGACCTCATTTCTGATTCGGGTCTACGCCTGGATGGGCATTCTCAGCAATAGCGGCTTGATCAATAACCTGTTGATCGGTTTGGGGATCATCGACTCCCCCTTGCAGATGATGAACACCCATTTTTCGGTGATTGTAGGGATCGTCTACGCCTACCTGCCGTTCATGGTGCTGCCGCTGTATGCCCACTTGACGCGTTTGGATAACTCGCTGCTGGAAGCGGCGTCGGATCTTGGATCACGTAAATTCAACACCTTCTTGAAAGTCACGCTGCCGCTCTCGATGGGGGGCATCATCGCGGGCTCGATGCTGGTGTTCATACCGGCAGTCGGGGAGTTCGTCATTCCTGAGCTGCTGGGCGGCCCAGATACGCTGATGATTGGTAAGGTGCTGTGGGAAGAGTTCTTCCTCAACCGGGATTGGCCCGTGGCCTCGGCGCTCGCCATGGTCATGCTACTGCTGTTGCTTGTCCCTATCGTGTGGTTCCACCGTTACCAGTCACGGGAGCTTGAAGAATGATGAGATCGCGTCGACGCCCAAGTTTTACCACCGTGATGCTGGTTGCAGGGCTGCTGTTTCTCTATCTACCCATGGTCGTGCTGGTGGTCTATTCGTTCAACGAATCCCGCTTAGTGACGGTATGGGCCGGATTTTCCACCCAGTGGTACGGCGAGCTGTTCCGTGATCAGCAGATTCTGTCGGCGGTTTGGACCAGCCTGGAGATCGCCTTCTTTGCCGCCAGCATGGCGGTGTGCCTAGGCACGGTCGCTGCCTTCGTCATGACGCGCTACGGCCACTTTCGCGGCAAAACGGCGCTCTCCAGCATGGTGACCGCGCCGCTGGTCATGCCAGAGGTGATCACCGGTCTTTCGCTGCTGCTGCTATTTGTGCAGATGGCGCAACTGATAGGCTGGCCCGCCGACCGGGGGATGGCCACCATTTGGATTGCCCATACGACGTTCTGTAGCGCCTATGTGGCGGTCGTGGTGGCCGCTCGTCTGAGGGAAGTGGACCGCTCTATCGAAGAGGCGGCCATGGACTTAGGCTCACCGCCGGTCAAAACCTTCTTCTTCGTGACGCTGCCAGTGATCTCGCCCGCGCTGGCCGCGGGCTGGCTGCTGGCGTTCACCCTATCGCTGGACGACTTGGTCATCGCCAGCTTCGTGTCGGGCCCCGGTGCGAATACGCTGCCGATGGTGGTGTTCTCTTCCGTGCGGATGGGGGTGTCTCCGAAGATCAATGCGCTGGCGACGCTGATCATTTTGACGGTGTCGTTGGCGACGCTGCTGGCGTGGTACTTCATGCGCCGCAGCGAGGCCAAGCGTTTGGCAGCCATTCAGCAAGCCGAAGGGGCTTGAGGGCAGGGCGGTAAAGCGCTAGAGGACGTCGTCGTCACGCCCCGTGATGACGGCGTCTAGCTCACCGGTCATGGGAGAGACGATGACCTGTAGCTGAATGGGCGCACAGCACTGGTGACAATCCTCCCAGGTGTCGTGGCTGCCCTGGGAGGTGTCGATCACGAAGGTGAGCGGCGTGTCACAGTAAGGGCAGTGAAAATCGTGATTGACTAACGCATCGTCTTGCATGGTATTTGCCCTTTTTAGCGTTACACTCGTGGTACATCAGCATGATGGTTTCTTAGTGTAGCAGTGCTGTTGGCAAGCAGGCACCTGAGGCGCGAATCAGGTAGGATAGTGGCAGGTTGTCCCGAATCACCTAGCGAGATGAAAGCGATGATGAAACGATACATGGCAGTTGCGGCCCTAGCGGCCTTCCCGATGGTCGCCCAGGCGGAAACACCCAACGTGACGCCCGGCGAATGGGAGTTCGTCAGCGTGACCAGCGTCAGCGGCGATATGCAGATTCCCGATCAAACCGAAACCGAGCGTCAGTGCATCACGCAGGAAGAGCTGGAAGGCGCGGAGTTTGGGTTCATCGAAGAGGAAGAGGGCTGCGAGCTGCTTGACCAAGACATGAATGCCGACGGCCTCTCCTACAGCATGGTATGCCGCGCTGAAGGTGGCGAAGCCACCATCGACGGCGAAATGCGCTTCATGGGCGAGCAGATCGAAGGCACCGTGGATATTCTGACGCAGTCCCCCATGGGTGAGCTGACCATGAACACCGCGATTGAAGGCGAGCGCATCGGCGACTGCGAATAAGCACAGCCGTTGTGACGATTAAACACTAAGGGCGCCGCGTTGGCGCCCTTAGTGTTTCTGGTGGTTATGCTTTATCGCTCGGGCGTATCAAGCGGCGTGTGTTGAGCCGTGGGCGCATTAGCGATTTCTTCTTCGAGCTGGCGCTTCACTGCTCCAGGCGAGCCAGAGTGGCGGGCCAGCAGATCGTAGGCCACTGGCACGACGAACAGCGTGAAGACGGTTGCCGCCCCAACCCCGGCCATGATCACCGTGCCAATCACCAACCGTGATTCCGCCCCCGGGCCGCTGGAGATGATCAGTGGAATAGCCCCCGCCATGGTGGTCACGGCGGTCATCAAAATTGGCCGCAGGCGAGTGACCGAGGCTTCAATCAGCGCCGAGCGAAATCCTTGGCCCTCATCGCGCAACTGGTTGGCGAACTCAACGATCAAAATACCGTTTTTCGCCGCCAAACCAATCAGCAGTACCAAGCCCACTTGGCTATATATATTCAGCGACTGGCCGCTGAGCAGCAGCGCAAGCAGTGCCCCGCTCATGGCTAGTGGCACTGTGAGCATAATCACAAACGGGTGGATGAGGCTTTCGAACTGGGCGGCCAGTACCAGGAATACCACCACGGCACCCAGCACCAGCAGGAACATCGTCGCACCGCTGGCCTGCTGGAAATCCCGGGATGGCCCCGCCACGTTGGTTTGTACCTCTTCTGGCAGCAGGGTGTCGGCGGTATCTTGCAGGTAGGCCAGCGCTTCGCCCAGCGGGTAGCCGTCGGCGAGGTTCGCTTCGATGGTGATGGCGCGTACACGGTCGAAGCGGTTGAGCGTGCTGGCACCGGCAAAGTCGGACAGCGTGACCAAACTGGCCAGCGGAATGAGCTCTCCTGTGCGTGCTGAGCGCACCTGAATGTTATCCAGCGCGCGGGGGCTGTTCTGGCGGCTGCGGTCGCCTTCCACGATGACGTCGTACTCCTCACCGTTGTCCACGTAACGGGTCACGTTACGGCCCCCCAGCAGCACTTCCAGCGTGCGGCCAATCTCGGTCACGGTCACACCTAGCGAGGCGGCACGCTCGTAATCGATATCGACCCGCAGCTGCGGCTGGGTTTCGTCGTAGTTGCTCTCGATGGCCGTCAAACGCGGGTTGTTTTCCCGCACGTGATTGATCAACCGATCACGCCAGCGGGCAAGCTCTTCGTAAGTGCCGCCGCCCAACACAAACTGCACCGGCTTTTGGGTGCGCTGGCCAAAGCCCTGGCGCATCACTGGAAAGGCTTGAACGCCCGGCAGCGAGCGGAGCTGCTGGCGCACGTCGGCCATGATCTCCCAGGCGCTGCGGCGGCTGCCCCAGTCGGCCATATTGACGATGATGAAGCCGCTGTTGAAGTTCTCGATATTGCCGAAGCCGCGCGGGGCACGCACGACCACGCGCTCCAGCTCGCCGCTCTCAACAAACGGCGTCAGCCGCGCTTCGATTTCATCCATGTAATCCATCATGTAGTCGAAGGTAGCTCCCTCAGGCCCGTTGACCAGCACGATGAAGTTGCCGCGGTCTTCCTGCGGGGTGTACTCATTGGGCAGTTCCGATGCCAGCCACGCTGTGCCTGCAATCAGCAGCGCAAACAGGGCGACCACCAGCCACTTGGCCGCCAGCACGACTTCCAGCGCTCGCTGGTAGCGGCGCTTGGTGCCGTCCAGCAGCCACTGCACGCCTTGGCCAACGCGGCTATCGTGCATGCCGGGCTTAAGAATTTTGGAGGCCATCATCGGCGTTAGGGTGAGCGCGAGCAGGGTAGAGACGACCACCGCCGCTGCCATGGTGAGGGCGAATTCCGAGAACAGCCGGCCAATGTCGCCTTGCAGCATGCTGAGCGGCACAAAGACGGCGACTAGCACCAGCGTCGTGGCAATCACCGCAAAGGCGATTTGACGCGTGCCGCGAAAGGCGGCCACCAGCGGCGTTTCGCCGTAGTCGTGCATACGTCGGTTGATGTTTTCGAGCACCACAATGGCGTCGTCCACGATCAGCCCGATGGCCAGCACCAGGGCGAGCAGGGTGAGCAGGTTGATGGAGAAGTTCATCGCCGCGAGCGCCGTGAAAGCGCCAATCACGGCAATCGGCACCGTGACGGCGGGGACGAGGGTCGTGCGCAGGTTGCCCAGGAACAGAAAGATCACCACCACCACGAGCCCCATGGCGATAAAGAGGGTCATCACCACCTGCTCGATGGCACCGGAGACGAATACCGAGGCGTCGTAATTCAGAGCCAGCGACATGCCCTCGGGCAGAGTACCTTGTAGTCGCGTCAACTCCTGTTGCACCGCTTCCGACAGCTCGATCACGTTGGCGGTGGACTGCATGATCATCCCTAGGCCCACCATGGGCACGCCATTGGCTCGGAACACCGAGCGATCCTCCACCGACCCAACTTCCACGCGGGCGACATCGGAAAGACGTACCAAATAACCGTTGCTGCTTTGGGCCAGGGCCAAACGCTGAAAATCATCGGCGGTAGAGAAGCTGCGCGGCAGACGGACGATGAACTGGCGGTCGTCGGACTCGATCGAACCTGCGGGAAGTTCGACGTTTTCCGCCCGCAGTGCATCTTCCACGTCGCCCACGGTGAGGCCGCGAGCCGCCAAGGCGTTACGGTCGAGCCAGACACGCATGGCGTAATCCTGCCCGCCGCCCACGCGAACGCGGGCAACGCCCGGCTGCACCGAGAGGCTATCGACAAGAAAGCGGTTGGCGTAGTCGGTGAGCTCGGCAATTGAGTAGTCCGCTCCCGAGAGGCTGAGCCAAACGACGATCTCTTCGCTGCTGTCGGCTTTGGTAACTTCCGGGTTGTCGGCGTCGTCGGGTAGGTTGCGCAGTGCGCCTGAAATGCGGTCGCGGATATCGTTAGCGGCAGCGTTGATATCCATGGTGATGGCGAATTCGATCTCGATGCGCGAGCGGCCATCTTCACTTTGCGAGGTGATGAGTTCGATGCCCTCCACCCCGGCAATGCGATCTTCTAACACTTGGGTAATGCGTGTTTCTACTACGCTGGCAGAGGCACCGGGGTAGCGGGTATCGATACTGACGATGGGCGGGTCGACCGTAGGGTATTCTTGCAGCGGCAAGCGGTTGAGCGCCAGCAAGCCAAAGGCAATGATCAGGGCGGCAATCACCATGGCCAGAACGGGCCGCTGGACGGAAATGTCGGATAAACGCATTAGCGATCAGCCTCCAGCAGCGAGCGAATGTCCGTCGTGTCATCGGCAATGCCCAATATGCGTACTTCCTGGCCTTCCCGGGCGAGCTGCAGGCCGTGAATCACGACCAAGTCGCCTTCACGAATACCTTCCAACACCTCGACTTCTCCACTGCGCCGCTCGCCAATAGCGACTTCACGACGCTCTAAGCGCGGGGCCTCTTGCTGTTGAATCACCATGACAAAATGGCGGTTGCCGCTGGGTTGAAGGGCGGCTTCGGGCAGCACTAACGCATCGCGCACGCGCTGCTGCACGATGACTTCCATCAGCATGCCAGGGCGCAGCTTTAAGTCAGGATTGGCCAACTCGGCGCGCACGTTGACGCTGCGGGAGACGGGGTCGATACGGGTGCCGATACTCGAGATCTCGCCGCGAAACACTTCATCCGGGTACGCGGCGGTGGTGGCGCTCAGGCTCAGCCCAGCTGAGAGTCGGTCTAGAAATACTTCGGGCACGGTGAAGTCGAGTTTCATGACGTCGAGCTTGTCGAGAGTCACCAGCGCCATGCCAGGCGTAACGAGTGCGCCCACACTGACATTGCGAAAGCCCACCCGGCCGCTGAACGGCGCGTGGATGCGATAGTTTTCCAGGCGGGCTTCCAGCGCTTGGGCATCAGCTTGCGCTTGGCGAAGCTGGGATTGAGTATCTTCGACGTCGGCTCTGGCCGCGAGGTTGCGCTGCTGTAGCTGCGAGGCGCGGCCAGAGGCGTTACGCCGTTCATCGGTAATGGCTTGGGCAGCCCGTAACAGCGCCTGCTCCTCGCTGTCTTCGAGGCGAATCAATAAACGGCCACGCTCGACCTGCTCGCCATCGTCGAAATTGATTTCAGCGATGGTGTCCGTGACGGTAGCGGATAGGGTAACGCTCTCATCGGCGTTCAAGGTGCCCAACGCTTCCAGCGGATCGGACCATGTTTCGGTCTTGACGTGGTAACCAATGACCGGTGGCTGCGATTGCGCACAGGCACCAGCGGCCCATCCGAGCAGGAGCAAGAGGCAGCAAAAAAAGCGTTTAAAAGCGAACATAGGTGTCTCTATTGTATTGAGCAGGAGGCGCAGCTGAGAGCAATCGTTAGCCATAACGCCCAGCGGTGTTGTTGCGACTAGGTTTTTTCTTATGCTTTTCTTGTACATTGGTTTTTAAAAAGTACAGTAATTTAGGGCGTCTTACCTGCTAAAATGCCCGACTTTTCATCTTGGGAGCCTCTGTTATGGTCTACGACGTCGTGGTCATCGGCGCGGGTGCTGCGGGATTGATGTGTGCGGCACAGGCTGGCTATGCCGGGCGACGTGTCTTTGTGCTCGACCATGCAAACAAAGCGGGTAAAAAAATCCTAATGTCTGGGGGAGGCCGCTGTAACTTTACCAATCTTGATACAGCACCTGGACATTTTTACTCTGAAAATCCTTATTTTTGCATTTCTGCGTTGAAACGTTATCGCCCGGAACATTTTGTATCGCTGATCGATACCCACGGCGTCGACTACGTGGAGAAAGCGCCTGGGCAACTCTTTTGCGCCGACTCTGCCAAAGAAATCGTCCGGGTTCTACTGACCGAGTGTGACTGGGCGGGAGTGGAAGTGGCGCTCAAGACGTCCATCTCGCGACTGGAGCGCCAAGGCGAGGGCATGCGCTTGACCACTTCCATGGGTACCATCGATGCAGGCGTGGTCGTGGTCGCCACAGGGGGGCTCTCCATTCCCACCATGGGCGCGACGGGCTTTGGCTACGAAATTGCGCGCCAGTTCGGCCTGGAGGTGCTGCCCACTCGCCCCGGCCTGGTGCCGTTTACCCTGAGTGACAGCTGGAAAGAGCGTGCCGCAGCGCTTTCCGGGGTCAGCCTGCCCACGGCGGTAAGCTGCAAGGAGACGCACTTCGTCGAACCGATGCTGTTCACTCATCGGGGGCTCTCTGGGCCGTCCATGCTGCAGATTTCCAGCGTATGGGAGCCGGGTAACGTGATCTCCATCGACCTCTTGCCGGGCGAAAACGCGGCTGACGCTTTGCGTCATGCGCGTCATGAAACCCCAAAAAGGCTGCTGTCGACGTGGCTAGGCGAGCGTTTCCCTAAGCGTTTTGCCCAGGCGCTGCAAGAGTGGTACCCCGATGCTCACTTGGCCAGCCCGTTGGCGCAGTATAGCAACGATGCGCTCGATGTTTGGGCCCAGCGGCTCAACCAATGGCAGCTAAAACCGGCAGGCACGGAAGGGTGGCGCACGGCGGAGGTCACCATGGGGGGCGTGAGTACCGACGCAATCTCATCGAAAACCTTCGAAGTCAAAGACCTTCCACAGCTGCGCTTCATTGGCGAAGTGTTGGATGTGACGGGGCAACTGGGCGGCTATAACTTTCAGTGGGCGTGGGCCAGCGGCGTCGCCTGTGGTCAAGCGTGCTAAGCGCTATCGATGCGCACGAAAAAGCCGCTGCGTTGCTCCGCAGCGGCTTTTCTAAAGCCTCAGCTCAGCGAATATGATGTGAGATCACGTCGCCACTTTGGTCAGTAACTTCAATTTCCTAAAGAGCATGTAGCCTGCGAGCACCTTACGGCCAGCCGCCATGGCACCGCCAGGATGGCGCGCAATGCGCAAAGCCGCGACGCCGCCGATGGCATACAGGGGAAGCTTGAGGCTTTTCCATTGACTGTCCAGCGGCGACGACGCGCGTAGAAGCGTGTCGCTGTCGATCAGCATGTCGATGCGCTGCTGCTCCAGCTCAGCCAGTAATGCCGCCTTACGCTCTGCTCGGGTAGGCGGTTTAACGACGCTGTCGTGACGGCTCATCCTCATTCACCTCCAGCAGGGCGCGATCAGCGGCGAGCTGCTTTAGTGTTTCTTTGAGCAGCGTGTGACGCTTGGCTTGGCGCAGGGCAATGACGGCCAGCAAAATGCTGAGTGCAATGAGCACGCCAGCGCTAACGCTGATCGCGGTCAGGCGATACGTATCCCAAAAGAGCACGACCACCAAAGCGGTTAGCGTGGCGACGCCAAGTAGCAGTAGCAGAAGGCTGGCGCCTGCCAGCAGCAGCAATACCAATAGACGTGCGCGCTCTTCCTCTAATTCCAAAACCGCCAAACGCAGGCGGGTTTCACTGTTGGCAACCAGTGTTTTTAGCAAGCGTTTGGCGGCAGAAAAGACGCGTTGGGTAGGACCCAAAGCCATTAGCGACGTCCGAGCAGCATACCGACGACAAGGCCAGCGGCGGCACCGATGCCGATGCTAGTCCAAGGGTTTTCACGAACATAACGGTCACAGCAGTCGACCTGCTCGGAGAGCGTTTCGCGGGTATCTTCGTAGAAACGTTCGCCGCGTGCTTCCAGGCGGGCTCGGGTATCCTTCAAACGTCGTTCGGCACGCTCACGCAGGTCGCGCATTTCACCGCTGGCGTCTTTGGAGGTGGCGTTCATCAGCTCTTCGACGGTCTCGCTGAGGTGACGCAGATCCTCTTTCAACTGGTCAGCGCGGGCGGAGGTGTCTGTATTACGTTTTGCCATGATGTCTTCCTTTGACGAGTAAATGAGTGACGACTCCAGCATAGCAGTCGTCACCGGATAGACAACCCTACCGGGTTAACGGTTCAGCCCGGTGGCGCTGAATAGTGGGTTGAGGCTGAAACCAAGGCTCAAGCGATGCACGCGATGGTTGTAGTCGATCATGCTCTCCCCGTAGCCGTAATAGTACTGCACATGGGCGCGAACGCCATTGAATGCGGGCCAGCTGTAATCGACCTGCGTGCCGTAATTGCCAGCGCTGGGGTTACCGCGCAGTTGACCGGCAACTTCATGATTGTTCTGCAGACGCTTGGCGAGACGAATGTCGCCATAGCCGACGAAGCGCTCGATGTCTGGGTTGTCATCGTCGCTCTCCGACTCTGGCACGCGCCAATGAGGCGCAAGGGTGAGCGCCCAATCACCGCTTTGGAAGGTGCTTTCCAGATATACCCGGTTCCAACTCCGCGAGAGCGGGTCGGAACGGCCATTTGACTGGTGGATGAATGACACGCGATTGCGCGTATTTACCCAGCCCAGACCACTCCAAGCGTTGTCGAAGTCGATGAACACTTCAGGCTCGTAGTTGGTTTCCCGGAAAGGGGAGGAGGCGTCGGTATTGTAGGCCTGCCACCAGCTACGCTGGGTATAGGCGAAATAAACGTCGCCGATGTCACCAAAGACGTTCTCTGCCAAGTTGAACTTGGCACTAAACTGAAACTTGACTTCGCCGCTATCCGGCTGTACTTCATCGGAAATGCTGCGGAAGTTCTCGACATTCTGGTTCGAATTGTAGCTGATGGGAAACAGGTAGTTGGTACGGTGCGTGGTGATCGAGAACGGGTTACGCGACGACTCCTGTTCCAACTGACGTCGCTCGCTCAGGTCTTCCAGCGCCGCTTCTACCGGCAGTGGTTCCGGCTCGACACCCCGTGCCGCCTCTTCAGGCGCTTCGATTTGCTGCAGTTGCTGGCGCAGTTGGTAAAGCTCGGTATTGAGTGCCTGAATACGCGCCTCAATGTCTTCTCGGGAATCGGCCAGGGCACTTTGGCTGAGCACGGTCGCGCTCGCGAAGGCCGCCATACCGGTTAACAGCAGTTTTCGGGTAACCATCAACGTGGCTCGCAAAGTAAGAGTAGAGATATACCAGCGTTGTTTCTATACAGGCCGCCTGTGTAAGTCAACTCTCGATGCAAAGGGGCACGGACAAGATTGCGTCACGATGGCTTACCTATGACAATAAGCCCCTTGCCCGACTTAGCGGGTCGACATGTCAATGAGGCATCCGTCACGTGGTTAGAAATGCCCTGAAGGCGGCCATCGGCTGCCTATGTATGGTGGCGATGTTAGCAGGTACCGCCACTGCTCAAAGCACTCCGGTTGAGCGCGTCCCTCCTCAAGCAGAGCTGACCGAACGCCTAGCGGCGCTCGAATCGCTCGACACCGAACTCACTGAAGACCAGCAGCGCGATCAGGCGGCACTGACCGCTGCCTTGCAAGCCTACGAGCGGCTGCAGGCCATCGAAGAGCGTCAGCAGGCGCTGGAACAGCGGGTCAACCAAGCGCCCGACCAGCTGCTGCGCTTGGAGCGCGAGCTGAGTGATGCCGAAGAGGAGAGCCAGCAGCTATCGGTCGATCGCCTCAGCGATATGCCTTTAGAGGCGTTAGAGGCCGAGCAGGCGGACGCCGTAGTCGAGCTGCAGCAGCTACAGAGCCAAATGGCGGAAGTGAACTCCCAACTGCTTGCGGCACAAACGCTGCCGGAGCGGGCACAGCAGGCCATTTCCGATGCGCTGCAGCGCGCCGAAACGCTACGCCGTG